>NZ_JAXBRE020000001.1:221720-288624 GCF_047520985.2 Stenotrophomonas sp. BR163 | reverse complement strand
CTCGCTCAAGGCGGACCCAAGGTCAAATGCCACAGCTGCACCCAGTACCTCTTCGCGACGGGTGGATGCTGTTGTTCTTGATCTTGATCTTCCAGTCCGCCTTGAGCGAGCCGAGCATCGCAGGCGAATCAGGGGCGAAGAGGCGCCGGTGTCTGAGCGCAGCGAGTTCGGCGCCGTCCCCTGATTCGCCGAGAAGCGCAGGGTACCGGCGCGTAGCGACGGCTCGCGCCCCGGCGGCGTGTTTCTTTGGTTACTTTCTTTGCACGAGCAAAGAAAGTGACACCCCTCCGCGGTCGCGGAAACGACTCTCGCCAGGTCGTACCCGGCGCCACCGATGCATCGGCGCGCCAACAAAAACGGCACCCTCGCAGGGGCCGTCTCCATGAACCGCTTTACGCGAAACCTCAGAACTTCGCGTCAAACTCCGCCGCGTAACCGGTGTTCACCAGCACCTTCTGCAGCGACTCGGCCACCTTCAGGTTGCCGGCCACGATCTGGTGGGTTTCCGGGCCACGGTTGTCCATGCGGCCCAGGGTTGCGCCCTTGAAGTCACAGACCTTGCCGCCCGCCTCGCGGACCAGCAGCAGGCCGGCGGCGATGTCCCACGCCTTCACGCCGGCTTCGAAGTAGGCATCGGCACGGCCGCAGGCCACGTAGGCCAGGTCCAGTGCCGCCGAACCGGTGCGGCGGATGTCCTCACCGTGCACCAGCAGGGCGTCGACCGCCTTCAGCTGGGCGCTGGCGCGGCTGCGCTCGCGCGGGGCGAAACCGGTGTGGATCATCGTGCCTTCCAGATCCTTGCGCTCGGCCACGCGGATGCGGCGGTCGTTCAGCACGGCGCCGGCACCCCGGCTGGCGGTGAACAGTTCATTGCGCAGCGGGTCGAAGATGACCGCATCGGTCGGCTCGCCGTTCTCGACCAGCGCGATCGACACGCAGTAGTGCGGCACGCCGCGCAGGTAGTTGCTGGTGCCGTCCAGCGGGTCGATGACCCACATCTGGCGGCGCTCGCCCTGCACGCCACCTTCTTCACCGAAGATGCCGTAGTCCGGGTAGGCGCGCTTGAGTTCCTTGACGATGACCTTTTCCGCGTCCGCATCCACTTCGCTGGCGTAGTCCATCCGGCCCTTCTGCACCACGTTCAGTGCCTCGAGCTTGTTGATGTTGCGCAACAGGACGTTGCCGGCGAGGCGGGCGGCCTTGACCATGACGGTGACGGCGGGTTTCTGCATGGCGTGGGCTCCCGGAAAGGCAGAAGAGATGGACTGGCGGGGGAAAAGAGCGGGTCCGGCGCAGTGGCCGGCCGCACAGTTTACCATTGGTCATCGTCCAGCTCGACCTTTTCCCTGTTCATGTCCCAGTTTCCCGCCGCCACCCGCCTCCGATTCGTCCTGGTCGGTACCCAGCACCCCGGCAACATGGGGGCCGCCGCCCGTGCCCTGAAGACCATGGGCCTGGCCCGCCTGGTGCTGGTCGCCCCCGAGAAACCGCTGGACGAGGAGGCCTTCCGCCGCTCTGCCGGTGCCGAAGATGTGCTGGGGGACGCCCCGGTGGTCGCCACCCTGGCCGAGGCCGTGGCCGATTGCCGCCTGGTGCTGGGCTGCACCGCGCGTGCCCGCCGCGTGCAGCTGGAGGAGTACCTGCCGGCCGATGCCGCCGCTCGTGCGGTGGCCAAGGCGGGAGAGGGCGCCGAGGTGGCGCTGGTGTTCGGCCGTGAGCGCACTGGCCTGACCAACGAAGAACTGCAGCTCTGCCACGCGGCGGTGCACATCCCGTCCGATCCGGCGTTCAGCTCGCTCAACCTGGCGGCCGCCGTGCAGGTGCTGGCCTATGAGACACGCATGCAGCTGCTGGGCGCGCAGCCGGCCGCGGACGCCGAGCCCGGTTTCCGCGAACAGGCAGCAAGCCATGAACAGATGGAGAGTTTCTTCGCCCAGCTTGGCGACGCCCTGGACGAGATCGATTTCCACAAGGGCCGCGCGCCGGAATCGGCGATGCGCAAGCTGCGCCGGCTGTTCCTGCGCAGCGAGCCGAGCGAGCAGGAGGTGCGCCTGTTGCGCGGCATCCTTGCCGACACCCAGCGGATGGCGCGGCTGGCACAGGCGGGCAACAAGGACAGCTGACGACGTTCTCATTTTTTCGGGTAGTCTGTCCGGATACCCTGGGGGGATGAAGCCTGTGTCGGGTCTGCGAAGGGCAGTGCAGAGGGGACTGCTGAGCCTGGTCATGATCCTGCTGGCCGGGACGGTGCATGCAGCACCGGACCGGGTGCTGGTGCTGGGCCGGATCAGCGATGATCCCAAGGCCCATTACGAGCAGCTGCAACCGTTGCTGGACTATGTAGTGGCACGCATGCACGACGTCGGCATCAAGGAAGGGCGGATCCTGATGGCACGCGACCCGCAGCAGATGGCCAGCTATCTGCGGCGGGGGCGGGTCGACTGGGTCACGGAAACGTCGGGTACGGCGGTGGCACTGGGCCAGCGCAGTGGCGCGCGGCCGCTGCTGCTGACCGAGCGCAATGGCGTGCGTGAGTACCAGACCGTGTTCTTCGTGCGTCGCGACAGTCCGATCCATCGGATCCAGGACCTGCGCGGGCATCGCCTGGCGCTGCAGAACACGGCGTCCACCAGTGCCTACCTGGTGCCGGTGATGACGCTGCTGCAGGAGGGGCTGGCGCCGCAGATCCTGGCCGGTGTGTGGGACGTGCCGGGCCGGGACAGCGTGGGGTACGTGTTCGCACGTAGCGAGTTGAACATCGCCACGTTCGTGCACAAGGGCATGGTCGAAGTGGGGGCGGTGAGCAGCGTGGACTGGAATGACGAGCGACGGATGCCTGCAGCATTCCGGCGCGACTTCCGCGAACTGCTGCGCACCGAACCCTACCCACGGGCGGTGGAAATGGTTCGCGCCGACCTTGACCCGCGGGTGCGTGACCGGCTGCAGGACGTCCTGCTGCAGGCGGCCAGCGACCCGCAGGCACAGGGGGCGCTGCATCGGTTTTTCGGCACTTCCGGTTTCCACCGCGTCGATGCGCATGCGCAGCAGCGGCTGGATGAATTGAAACAAGGATTGACGCGCGTGCGGATGGAAGTGGAATGAAGTGGCTCGGCTCGGGAATGCAGGCCCGGTTCCTGCTCGCGATGGGCGGGGCGATGGTCGTGGTGGTGGCGATCCTGGCGGTGTTGCTGGGGCGGCAGGCGGCGATGCAGGGCGAGGTGCGCAACCTCAGTGGTGGCGTCATCCATGAACTGTTCGACCGCAGCGTGCGCAGCCGCGGCGAAGCGATGGCGCGCGAGCTGTCCGACGCGCTGGCCAACCCGCTGTACTACCGCGACCTGGACCAGGTCGGTGCGCTGGTGCGCAGCACCGCACGGCAGCCGGTCGTGCGCTATGTGCTGGTGTTCGACGAACGTGGCCGGCTGGTGCATGACGGCTCGATCGAGGTGTCCGGCTTCGGCCAGCCGATGACCGACCCGCTGGCCCCCAAGGCCGCGGTGGCGCAGGCGCTGGTGGTGCAGGAATCGCCCAAGGTGCTCGACAACACCATGCCGATCATGGTCGGCAACCAGCGCATCGGCGGCGTCCGCGTCGGCATGGCGCTGGACGAGGTGCAGCAGCGCGAACAGGCCGCCAATGCCACGCTCGGCGAGCGCCTGCAGCAGGTCGGCAGCCGCCACCTGGGCTGGCTGCTGCTGATGCTGGGCCTGCTGGTGGTGATCGGCGTGGTGGTGATCCTGTACGTGCAGCGCACCCTGGTGGCGCCGATCCGGGACCTGGCCGCTGCGGCGCGCCGCATCGAGGCTGGCGACTACCAGGCGCCGCTGGCCGAGAACACCCGCGACGACGAAGTCGGCGAGCTGGTGCGCGGCTTCGCCCGCATGCGCGATGCCATCGCCCGGCATGACCGCGAGGTGCGGCGCATGGCCTATACCGATGCACTGACCGGGCTGACCAACCGGTTGGCATTCAGGGAGGCGCTGGACCATCGCCTGATGGCCGCGCGCGCATCCAATCATCGGCTGGGCCTGCTGTTTGCCGATATCGACGATTTCAAGCGCGTCAACGACACCCTGGGCCATGAGGCCGGTGACGAAGCGCTGTTGCAGTTCGCGCAGCGCATCGGCAGTGCGGTTACCGAGGCCGGTGGCGATGAAGCCCTGCTGGCCCGCTTTGGCGGCGACGAGTTCGTGATCCTGGTCGGTGATGGCGACGTGGCGGCCAACGCACGGCTGCTGGCCGAAGTGCTGGTGCGCGAGCTGGGCAAGCCGCTGGTGGTGCAGGGCCGGGAACTGTTCCTGGGCACTTCGATCGGCGTGACCCTGTTCCCGGATGATGCCGCCGATGCGACCACGCTGCTGAAGAACGGCGACATCGCCATGTACCAGGCCAAGATGGCCGGCAAGAACTGCTACCGCTATTACAGCCGTGCGATGGACCACGCGGTCGAGCGCCGCGTGCACATGGAGCAGGAGCTGCGCGGGGCCTGGGAGCGCGGCGAGCTGCGCCTGGCCTACCAGCCGATCTTCCGCATGCGCGATCGCCGCATGGTCGGCGTGGAAGTGCTGCTGCGCTGGCAGCATCCGACCTTGGGCACGATTCCGCCGTCGGTGTTCATCGAAGTGGCCGAGCAGAGCGGGCTGATCGAGCTCATCGGCCCGAAGGTGCTGCGTGCGGCCTGCATGGAAGCCTCGCAGTGGCCACGCGGGGCGGGCGGCGATGATCTGTTCGTGTCGGTGAATGTGTCGCCGCGGCAGCTGCGCGGCGGTGAACTGCCGGCATTGGTCGCGCAGTGCCTGCACGAGTCCGGGCTGCCGGCGTCGCGCCTGCACCTGGAGTTGACCGAAACCGCGGTGATCGGCGACGAAATGGTTGCCGCGCAGCTGCTGGACAAGCTGCACCGCACCGGCGTGAAGGTCTGGCTGGACGATTTCGGCACCGGCTTCTCCGGTCTCAGTCATCTTCGCCAGGTACCGGTGGACGGCGTGAAGATCGACAAGAGCTTCGTGGCCGACATGCAGCGCGATCCCGACGATCTGGCGCTGACCACGGCGATCATCGCCATGGCCCACGCACTGGGCATCACCGTGGTGGCCGAGGGCATCGAGCAGCAGGCGCAGTTCGAACTGCTGGTGCAGCGCGGCTGCGATCTCGGCCAGGGCTACTGGCTGAGCCACCCGGTGACCGCCACCGAAGTGGTGCGGATGATCGAATCGGGCCTCTGACCTGCTGCCGTTGTCCTGGGGTCAGATCCCTTTTCCGCAGGAAAAGGGATCTGACCCCGCCCCCGGATTACAGCGGGCGCTTGCTCGGGTCGCCCGGCAGCTCGCGCACCAGTTTCGGGATCAGATAACCAGACAGGCGTGCGGTCAGGCCGGCAATCAGCGCCTTGGCCTGGGCATCATCCACTTCGAAGTGGGCCACGCCTTCGACCCGGTCCAGCTGGTGCAGGTAATAGGGCAGCACGCCAGCGGCGAAGCTGCGCTCGCTCAGGTCCTGCAGGGCCTGCACGCTGTCGTTGACCCCGCGCAGCAGTACCGCCTGGTTCAGCAGCTGGGCGCCGACGCCGCGCAGGCGGGCCATCGCCGCGTCCACGCTGGCGTCGAATTCATTGGCGTGATTGGCGTGGACCACGATCGCCAGCGGCCATGGCAGGCTGCCCAGCCAGCACACCAGTTCATCGTCCACGCGTTCCGGCAGCACGATCGGCAGCCGGGTATGGATGCGCAGGCGGCGGATATGCGGAATCGCGCGCAGGGCGTCGGTCAGCTCGACCAGCTTGTGCGTGGCCAGTGACAACGGGTCACCGCCGGACAGGATCACCTCATCGATGTCCGGGTCGGCCGCGATGGCGGCTACGGCCTCCTGCCAGCCGCCCTTGGCAGCGTTTTCCGCGGCATAGTCGAAGTGGCGGCGGAAGCAGTAGCGGCAGTTGATCGCGCAGCTGCCAGTGGCGACCAGCAGGGCACGGCCACGGTACTTCTGGATCACCCCGGTAGCCTTCTTGGCGGCACCATCGCCCACCGCGTCGAAGCTGAACCCGGGCGCCGGGCGCATTTCCTCGTCGATCGGCAGCACCTGGCGCAGCAGCGGGTCGGCCGCATCGCCCACGCGCATGCGGGCCACGAAGCCCTCGGGCACGCGCAATGCGAACTGGTCCATGGCCGCCTCCGAGACACCCAGCGCCGCCGGGTCCAGCTGCAGCCGGGCCAGCAGAGCGTGCGGGTCGCGCAGCGCCTGGCGCCAGAGCTGCTGCCAGCGCGCGGGCGCGCCTGGCGACTGGGGCCGGGGGAAGGCGGAAAGCTGCATGGAGAGGGGGCCTGCGGTTATCATGGGGGCAGAAAAACAGTCGCCCACCGGCATCCGGTGGGCTTTCCATTCTAACGGCTCGCCGCACCCGCGGCGTTTCTGCCACTCAGGAGTTTACGCATGGCCAGCTACGGCATGAACGACGTCAAGAACGGGATGAAGATCCTGGTCAACAACCAACCGGCCGTCATCATCGACACCGAATACGTCAAGCCGGGCAAGGGCCAGGCCTTCACCCGCGTGAAGTACCGCCTGATCAAGGACGGCCGTACCCAGGAAGTGACCATGAAGTCGACCGACTCGCTGGATGCAGCCGACGTCGTCGATACCGACATGAACTTCATGTACAGCGACGGCGAGTACTGGCACTTCATGGACCCGGAGTCCTTCGAACAGGTCCAGGCCACCAAGGCCGGCATGGGCGGCGCCGAGAAGTGGCTGAAGGGCGAAGAGTCCTGCGTGGTCACCCTGTGGAACGGTGAGCCGATCTTCGTTCAGCCGCCGAACTTCGTCGAACTGAAGATCACCGAAACCGATCCGGGCGTCCGTGGCGACACCTCGGGCGGCGGCGGCAAGCCGGCCACCTTGGAAACCGGTGCCGTGGTCCGCGTGCCGCTGTTCGTCAACCAGGACGAAGTGATCCGCGTTGACACCCGTTCGGGCGAATACTCCGCACGCGTCAAATAAGGTTCCGGTCGCAGGCCGACCTTGCTGTAGAGCCGAGCCATGCTCGGACACGCGCCAGCGCATTCGCGCTGGCGCTCCCATGATCTGCTTCGGCAGATCATGGGCCCCGCTTCACGGGTCTCCAGACCCCGCAGCTTCGCGGCAGCCCCTGACCCAGGGGCGTGTCCCCAGAAGTATCTCGCCGCCCCCCAGCCAGTGAGCCCGCATGAGCGATAGCCCGCACCTCCCCGAAGCCTGCGACCTGCTCATCGAAGCTGGTCACGTCGTTCCGATCGAGCCGCATGCGGTGGTGCTGGAGGACCATGCCGTTGCCGTGCGTGGCAGCGAGATCGTGGCCATCCTGCCGCGTGCCGAGGCGCGCGCACGCTTCCGTGCCGCGCAGGTGGTCAGCCGCCCCGAGTCGGCGCTGATGCCGGGCTTGGTCAACGCGCACACGCACAACCCGATGACCCTGCTGCGCGGCGTCGCCGACGACCTGCCGCTGATGACCTGGCTGCAGCAGCACATCTGGCCGGTGGAAGCGGCCGTGATCGGTCCTGAGTTCGTCGCTGACGGCACCACCCTGGCCATCGCCGAGATGCTGCGTGGCGGCACCACCTGCGCCAACGAGAACTACTTCTTCGGTGACGTGCAGGCCGCGGTCTACAAGAAGCACGGTTTCCGCGCGCTGGTTGGCGCGGTCATCATCGATTTCCCCACCGCCTGGGCCAGGACCGATGACGAGTACTTCGCCAAGGCCGGTGAACTGCACGACCAGTGGCGCACCGATCCGCTGATCGGCACCGCGTTCGCGCCGCATGCGCCGTACACGGTCAACGATGCCAACTTCGAGCGGGTGCGGATGCTGTCCGACCAGCTCGACATGCAGGTGCACCTGCATACCCACGAGACCGCGCAGGAGATCAACGATTCGATCAAGCTGCACGGCCAGCGCCCGCTGGCGCGGCTGGATCGGCTCGGCCTGGTCAACGACCGCCTGATCGCGGTGCACATGACCCAGCTGACCGATGCGGAAATCCACCTGTGCGCCGAACGCGGCGTCAGCGTGGTGCATTGCCCGGAATCGAACCTGAAGCTGGCCTCCGGTTTCTGCCCGGCCTGCGCCCTGCAGCGCGCCGGCGTGAACCTGGCGATCGGCACCGATGGCTGCGCCAGCAACAACGACCTGGACATGTTCAGCGAGAACCGTACCGCAGCGATCCTGGCCAAGGCCGTGGCCGATGATGCCACCGCGCTGGACGCGGCGACCACGCTGCGCGCGTCCACGCTGGGCGGCGCACGCGCGCTGGGCTTCGGTGACCGCATCGGTTCGATCGAAATCGGCAAGCAGGCCGACCTGGTCTGTGTCGACCTGTCGGCGCTGGAAACCCAGCCGCTGCACAACGTGCTGTCGCAGCTGGTGTATGCCACCGGCCGCCAGCAGGTCAGCGACGTCTGGATAGCCGGCAAGCCGAAGCTGGTGCAGCGCGAGCTGGTCGGCATGGACCTGCCGGGCATCATCGCCAACGCGCGCCAGTGGCGCGAGCGTATCCGTCATATCCGCGCCTGACCCCCGGCGCCGCAAGGACCCCTCATGACTGCCCCCCACGCTTCCTCCAATTTCGATCAGGCCGAGCTGGACAAGTTCGCCGCGCTGGCCAACCGCTGGTGGGATGCTGACGGCCCGCAGAAGCCGCTGCATGCGCTGAACCCGGTACGCCTGAAGTACGTCGCCGACCGCGTGCCGTTGCGTGGCGCGCGCGTGCTCGACATCGGCTGCGGTGGCGGGCTGCTGAGCGAAGCACTGGCGCAGGCCGGCGCCGACGTCACCGCCATCGACCTGGCCCCGGAACTGGTGAAGGTCGCGCGCCTGCATGCGCTGGAAAGCGGCGCCAAGGTCGACTACCGCGTGCAGGCCGCCGAGGATCTGGCCGCCGAGCAGCCGGGAAGTTTCGACGTGGTCACCTGCATGGAAATGCTGGAGCACGTGCCAGACCCGGGCGCGATCATCGACGCCTGCAAGCGCCTGCTGAAGCCGGGCGGCCACCTGTTCCTGTCGACCATCAACCGCACCGCGGCCGCCTTCGCGGTGGCGATTGTCGGCGCCGAGTACGTGGCGCGGCTGCTGCCCAGGGGCACCCACCACTACCAGGAATTCATCAAGCCGGCCGAACTGGCGCGCTGGCTGCGCGAGGCCGACCTGCAGCTGGTGGATGTCAGCGGCATGGCCTACGAGCCGTGGCGCAACCATGCCCGCCTGAGCAGCCGCACCGACATCAACTACCTGGCCTACGCGGTCAAGCCGGCATGACCTCCGCCCGCTTCCCGCGTGCGGTGCTGTTCGACCTGGATGGCACGTTGCTGGACAGCGCGCCGGACTTCGTCGCCACCTGCAATGCGATGCTGGCCGAGCGGGGCCGGGCAGCGGTCGATCCGGCGCAGCTGCGGCCGGTGGTCTCCAAGGGCTCGCGCGCGATGGTCGGGGCCGCTTTCCCGGACCTGGATGCCGCTGCGCGCGATGCATTGATCCCGGAATTCCTGCAGCGCTACGAAGCGCTGATCGGCCAGTACGCGGTGCTGTTCGACGGCGTGGCCGGCATGCTCGCCGCGCTGGATGAGGCCGGTACGGTATGGGGCATCGTCACCAACAAGCCGGAGTACCTGGCGCGCCTGATCCTGCCGCAGCATGGTTGGCAGCAGCGCTGCGCGGTGCTGGTCGGCGGTGACAGCCTGGCCGAGCGCAAGCCGCACCCGCTTCCACTGCTGCACGCTGCGCAGGCCATTGGCATGGCCGCCGAAGACTGCGTGTACGTGGGTGATGACGAGCGCGACATCATCGCTGCACGTGCTGCCGCGATGCCGTCGGTGGCGGCGCTGTGGGGCTACCGCCTGCACAGCGACGATCCGCTGGCCTGGCAGGCCGACGTGCTGGTCGAGAACGCTGAACTTCTGCAACTGGCCAGTCTCTGGCCGACCCGGCCGGCAGCCCCGGCCCAGCCGTAAGGAATCCCGTAGTGAGCAGTACCGCGCTGGACAGTTTCCTCGACAAGTGGCGCAGCCGTTGGCCGGAATGGTCGGTGGCCGCCCCGTTCGTGGCCGAACCGCAACGCGAGCTCGCAGTGGCGTGGTTTGCGCTGCTGCAGGAGTTCGACGACATGCTCAACACCAGCGGCGATCCGCTGCCCGCCGATGCCAAGCTGGCGTGGTGGGGCGAGGAGCTGCGCAGCTGGGCAGGGCATCGTTCGCGCCATCCGCTGGGCCGTCTGCTGGAGCCGGTGCGTGCACCGTGGGTGCAACTGGCCGAAGCGCTGCCGGACCTCGTTGAAGCGCGTACCGTTGCGCTGGATGCAGCCGGTGCCGAGCGTGCGCTGGCCAATTACGCCGAGGCCGTGGCCGCAGTGGAAGCGGCCTTGTTTGCCGACAAGCCGCGCACCGGCGCCGGTCGTGCGGTGCAGCTGCAGACCCTGGCCCAGCGCCTGCAGGACGCCGGCGTGGCCGGTGTGCCGCGCAGCCTGTTGGATGAGGATTCCAGCACGGCCGCGCAGCGCTGGGCCCAGTACCTGTTGAAAGGATGGGGCAGCCGCGTGCCGGGTCCGCGCCCGCGGCGCGTGTGGTCGAGCCTGGCGCGCGCCCGCGTTGCCGCGCAGGCCGCAGGCAAGCCAATCGAAGCCACCCCGGTGCGCACGTTGCTGCGCGTGTGGTGGGCTGCCCGCGGTTGATCCAACTGTCTGGTAGTGCCGGCCGCTGGCCGGCAGCTCGGGCACTGCAGAATTCATGCGGTTGCCGGCCAGCGGCCGGCACTACCGTTATTTGCGTTCCAGCACCAGCAACGGGTCGATGCGGGTGTCGAACCAGTTCATGCCCCAGTGCAGGTGCGGGCCGGTGGCACGGCCGGTGGCGCCGACGGCAGCGATCACCTGGCCCTGCTCCACACGGTCGCCAACTTTTACGTCGATGCGCGAAAGGTGCAGGAAGTTGGAACTGACCCCGAAACCGTGGTCGAGCAGCAGCGTGCCGCCGGTCAGGTAAAGGTCCGGGCCGGCGAAGGTGACGATGCCGGCGGCCGGTGCCTTGACCGGTGTGCCGGTCGGTACCGCGATGTCCATGCCGGAATGACCGGCACCGGGCTGGCCGTTGTAGACGCGCGCATTGCCGAAGCGACCGCTGATGCGGCCCTGCACCGGCCAGATGAAGGTCTGGGTGAAGTCGGTACGGTCGTCATCGCGGGCACGTGCGGCGGTCACCTGCGCCTGTTCGCGCTTGATCCGCTCGGCAATCGCCGGTGGCGGGTTGACCGTCTTCGGCGGCACGCCGTTGACCCGCTCGGTGGGCCAGTCGCGCGGCGTCACCGCAATGGTCGCCGTCTCGCTGCCACCATCGGGGCGTTGCACCTGCACGCGCAGCGGGCCCTTCTCGTCGCGGCCAATACCGAACACCACGCTGCCATAGCCGCTCACCCGCAGCTGGCGGCCGGCATACTGCACGCGGCTGCCGGCGGGAACCTTGCCGATCACCAGTGCGCCCTGCGACGCACTGGCCGGGAACACCACACGGCTGTCGATCAGGCTGCCGATGCCATCCTGCGCCTGGGCTGCCGGTGCGGTGAGCAGGGGCGCGGCCAACAGCAGCGCCCCGATCATCAGTGCCGAACGCATCAGCGGTCGTAGGTCATGCGCTGGCCGGCGGGCTCACCCACCAGCTTGCTGCCGTCCCACACCAGCTGGCCGTTGACCCAGGTGGAGGCGATGCGCGAGCGGAAAGTGGTGCCTTCGAACGGCGACCAGCCGCACTTGGACAGCACGTCCTCGCGCTTGACGGTGAACGGCACGTCCTCCACCAGCACCAGGTCGGCAAAGTAGCCTTCGCGCAGGAAGCCGCGTTCTTCCACGTCGAACAGCTGCGCTGGCGCATGTGCGAATTTCTGCACCACCTGCTCGCGGGTCAGCTTGCCTTCGTGCACCCGCTC
Source organism: Stenotrophomonas sp. BR163 (assembly GCF_047520985.2). Lineage (NCBI taxonomy): Bacteria > Pseudomonadati > Pseudomonadota > Gammaproteobacteria > Lysobacterales > Lysobacteraceae > Stenotrophomonas > Stenotrophomonas sp. BR163. The sequence goes on along the minus strand of NZ_JAXBRE020000001.1, from coordinate 276,683 downwards.
CAGCGCGGCCACCAGCGCGTACTGCACCAGCGGCAGGCCCGACGGCGCCTGCGCGTAGGGCTTCTGCTTCTCCTCCCAGGTGTGCGGCGCGTGGTCGGTGGCCAGCACGTCCAGCACGTCATCGGCCAGCGCAGCGGTGATTGCCTCGCGGTCGGACACTTCCTTGATCGCCGGGTTGCACTTGATCAGGTTGCCCTTGGTCGCGTAGTCCGGGCGCGCGAAGTGCAGGAAGTGCACGCAGGTTTCGGCGGTGATCTGCTTGCGGCTGCCATCGGCGCGGATCAGCGGGCCCTTCTCGAACAGCGCCAGCTCATCGGCGGTGGAGATGTGCAGTACGTGCAGGCGGGTGCCGTGCTTGCGTGCCAGCGACATTGCCAGGCGGGTCGACTTGATGCAGGCTTCGCGCGAACGGATGTCCGGGTGCATGTCCGGGGTCAGCGCATCGCCGTACTTTTCCTGGAAGGCCTTGAGGTTGGCATCGATCATCGGCGTGTCTTCGCAGTGCGTGATGATCGGGGTCGGGCATTCGCGGAAAATCGCGTCCAGCGTTTCCGGGTTGTCGACCAGCATGTTGCCGGTCGAAGCACCCATGAACACCTTCACGCCCGGGGCCTTCTTCGGGTCCAGGGCACGGATCGCGTCCAGGTTGTCATTGCTGGCACCGTGGTAGAAACCGTAGTTGGCCCAGGCGCGGCCGCGCGCGAGCTCGTACTTGGCTTCCAGGATGGTTGAATCCAGCGTCGGCGGGTTGGTGTTGGGCATGTCCATGAAGCTGGTCAGGCCACCGGCCACGGCGGCCGCCGATTCGCTGGCGATGTCGCCCTTGTGGGTCAGGCCCGGTTCGCGGAAGTGCACCTGGTCATCGATCATGCCGGGCAGCAGCCAGCGCCCGGCCGCGTCCACCACCTGCTCGCCGTCGCGCGGCGCCAGCCCACTGCCGATCTGCGCGATGCGGCCGTTCTCGATGCGCAGGTCACCATCGAAGGTGCGGCCTTCGTTGACCATGCGGGCGTTGGTGATGAGGGTGGAGGACATGTCAGTGTTTTCCTGTGCAACGGCAAGAGGGGGCGTTGGGGGACTCGGGCACGGGATCGAAGCCGCCGGGATGGAACGGATGGCAGCGGCCCAGCCGGCGCGCAGCCAACCAGCTGCCGCGCAGCGGGCCGTGCCGCGAGATGGCGTCCATCGCGTATTCAGAACAGCTCGGCACGAAACGGCAGCGCGGCCCCAGCAGGGGGCTGATGAAGCGCTTGTAGAAGCGCAGCAGGGCAATGAGCAGGCGCGAGATCACCCAGTCATCTTATGCCAGTTGGCATGAAGGACGCATTTGTGCAGGATGGGGCGTTGGTCGCATGTCGCCGATGGCCTGCGACCGGTACCAGCACCGTCGGGTGCTGGCCAGGTTCCGTACCGCGCAAGGCGGTCCGTGTTCGTCGGACTGCCCTCCAGGGCGCCTTGGCTCCAGGACTGAATGGAGCAGGGTGCCAAGGTTGCTGCTGCGGGTCGGGTAGGCTATAAAGGCCCGCTTTCCCGGGCCCCGGGAAATCCAAGGAAGAGCGTTTCGTGGCTGCTAAAAAAACTGCAAAGAAGGCCGCAACGGCCGCCAAGAAAACCGCCAAGCCTGTTGTGAAGAAGTTGGCGGCAAAGCCCGTTGCCAAGAAGCCGGCCAGCAAGCCGGCGACCAAGGCAGCGTCCTCGCAACCGGCGGCCAGGAAGGCCACCGCAAAGAAAACGCCGGTCAAGGCAACCAAGCCGGTGGCGAAGAAGGCCGCTGCGCCCGCCAAGGCCAAGCCAGCCGCCGCCAGCAAGAAGGCGCCGGTGAAGAAGACCGTCAGCAAGGCCGCGCCGGTGAAGAAGGCCGCCGCCAAGCCGGTGGTCAAGAAGGCCGCCGCCAAGCCGGCGCCGAAGGCGGTGGTGAAGAAGGCTGCAGCCAAGCCGGTCGCCAAGCCCGTAGCAAAGAAGGTCGCTGCGGCTAAACCGGCCGCCACGCCTGCCGCTGTAAAGAAGGTTGCCAAGAACGTTGCCGCGCCGGCCGTAAAGCCGACCCCGGCCCCAGTAGTGAAGTCCGCACCGAAGCCTGCTGCCAAGCCGGCTCCGGCCAAGCCTGTCCCGGCCAAGACCGTGGCAGTGGCGGCAGCCCAGCCGGCCTCAACGCCGGCCCCGGCCGCCGCTCCTGTCGCTTCGAAGGCCCCGCAATCCAAGAATCCCGTGCCCGTTTCGAAATCGCCTGCCAAAACCGCCGTGAAATCCGATTCCGCCCCGAAGACCGTGTCGCGCCCTGTCGGCAAGGTTGCCGTGGCCGTCGCCGCCCGCTCGGCAGCACCGGCCCCGCGCAGCAAGTACAAGGTGGTCGAGTACAAGACCGACGAGGCCACTGGCCGCCCGATCCTGCCGGCTGGCTACAAGCCGTCCTCGGAAGAGGAATACATGAGCCCGCTGCAGCAGGAGTATTTCCGCCAGCGCCTGCAGAACTGGCGCGCGGACCTGGTGGAAGAGTCCAAGCAGACCATCGAGAACCTGCGCGAGGAAGTGCGTGACATCGGCGACGAAGCCGAGCGTGCGACCCGCGAGACCGAGAACTCGCTGGAACTGCGTACCCGCGACCGCTACCGCAAGCTGATCGGCAAGATCGACAGCACCCTGAAGCGCCTGGAAGCAGGCGACTACGGCTACTGCGTCGACACCGGCGAAGAAATCGGCCTGGAGCGCCTGGAAGCGCGCCTCACCGCAGAGCGCACCATCGACGCCCAGGAGCGTTGGGAGCACCTGCAGAAGCAGCAGGGCGACTGATTCCAGTTCGTTGTCTGGTCATGCGAAAAACCCGGCTTCGGCCGGGTTTTTTGTTGGGTTCGTGTTGGCTGCGTAGGGCGGCGCCTTGCGGGTATCGGCGTGAGCCTGCGGGTGGGTCCGGGCAGGACACGCTGCAAGTACATCCCTGTAAGCTCGGCCGCGGCATCCATGCCGCGGACGGTCCTGCCCGGACCCACCCGCCGGCTCTCGACGGTTTCCTGCGTGCGCGGCCGATGTAGAGCCGAGCCCACGCTCGGCTCAGGCCGACAGGAGCGGTCATGCGTGCTCGCGGCTGTTGAGTCCGCCTTGTAGCGAGCCGAGCACCGCAGGGGAATCAGGGGCGAAGAGGCCGCTCTATCCTGTAGAGCCGACTGCTAGTCGGCTGGCTCTCCGCGCCGTCCCCTGATTCACCGAGGAGCACAGGGCACCGGCGCGCAGCGCCGGCTCGCGGATGGCGGAGCGTTTCTTTGGTTACTTTCTTTTCGCGAAAAGAAAGTGACAAGCCCAATCATCGAGGGAGAGCAACGGCCCCAGCCAAACACCCGGCGCCGCCGAATCCGCTGTTAGCAGCGTCACTGCAGGTCGCGAAGATTCAGTTTCCGCAGCGTTGGGTTCTTCCACGCGGTGATCCCGGCCACGCTCAGCACCGCGAATCCGCCCAGCACCACCGCCGGCACCAGGCCGAGCAGCTTCGCCATCGTGCCGGCATAGAACGCGCCCAGCTCATTGGACGAACTGATGAAGATGCCGTTGATCGACGATACGCGACCGCGCATTTCTTCCGGCGTAGCCAACTGCAGGATGGTCGAGCGGATCACCACCGAGACGCCATCGAACGCGCCGTAGAACAGCAGGATCAGCGCCGACAGCCAGAAGTGCTGCGACAACCCGAAGCTGATCACGCACAGTCCGAAGCCGGCGACCGCGAAGAGCAGCACGCGGCCAGCATTGCGGTGCAGCGGGTGGCGCGCCAGCCACAGGCCCACGCACACCGAGCCCAGCGCCGGCATCGCGCGCAGGATGCCGAGGCCTTCCGGGCCGTGGTGCAGGATCTCGTGCAGGAACGCCGGCAGCATCGCCACCACGCCGCCCAGCAGCACCGAGAACATGTCCAGCGCCATCGCGCCGACCATGATGCGGTTGCCGACCACGAAGCGCGCGCCTTCGGCGATGCTCTTGAAGATCGGGGCGGCCGGGCCGGTATGCACCGGTTCTTCCACCTTCAGCGTGGCCAGGCAGGCCATCGCCACCAGCGCAAAGGCCGTAGCCACCGCGTAGGACAGGCCCTTGCCACCGAAGCCGACCAGCACGCCGCCCAATGCCGGGCCGGCGATCATGCCGGCCTGGAACACCACCGCGCCCAGGCCGGCGCCACGGGCAAACTGGTCACGGGCCAGCACGCGGGCGAACAAGGCGTTGTAGATCGGCGACAGGAAGGCGCGGACCATGCCGGTCAGCGCGATGGCCGCATAGATCGGCCACACGCCGTCAATGGGCAGCCAGCCCATGGCTACGCTGGTCAACACCAGTGCAGTGGCGATCAGCCCACAACAGGCGACCATGCCCAGCCGACGGCGCGGCAGGTGATCCACCAGGTAACCGGCGAACGGAGCCACGCAGAAGAACGGCACGACCTCGGCCAGGCCGATCAGGCCCAGCGAGAACGGATTGCGGGTGACTTCGTAGATGTGCCAGCCGACCGTGACCGCGACCACCTGGTAGGACAGCATCGCGAAGATGCGGTAGGCCAGCAGCCTGGCGAAACCGGGGCGGGACAGCAGGCCCAGTGCACTGTCTTCGGCTGTGGCGGGTTCGCTCACGACGGGTCGCGCTGCAGCTGCGCCTGCGCCGTCTCACGGATGAACGCCAGCATCGCCGCCACCCCATTGCTGCGGGTGGGCGAGAGGTGGCGGGCCAGGCCGATGTCCTGGATGTAGCTCGGCTGGGTCTCCAGGATCTCCTGCGCCGAGCGCCCGGAGTACACGCGCAGCGCCAGGAAGATCAGGCCGGAGACAATCGCCGAATCGCTGATGGCATGGAAGCGCAGCGACTGCGCGTTGCCCTCGGGCACGATCCAGACCATCGACTGGCAGCCGAGCAGGCGATGCTCTTCGGTCTTCCATTCTTCCGGGAAGGGCGGCAGCTTGCGGCCGAGGTCGATCAGGTACTGGTAGCGCTCGGACCAGTCGCCGAAGAAGCCGAATTCCTCGGCGATGGCGGCCTGGGCCTCGGCGGCGGTGGGTTCAAGCGGGAACGGGGAGTCGGTCACAACAGTCTCTACGGTGGGGCGTGGCCGGCGGACCGGCCACGGGGCAGGGCAGGTCAGCTGCGCTTGCGCGACCAGCGAACGCCCTGCGGGGTGTCATCCAGCACGATGCCTTCGGCGGCCAGCTGGTCGCGGAGGGCGTCGGCACGGGCGAAGTCGCGTGCCTTCTTGGCCGCGGCGCGCTCGTCGATCAGGCCCTGGACGCGGGCATCGTCGTCCTCGTCGCCCGCTGCGGTGCCGAACCACTGCGCCGGGTCGGCCTGCAGCAGGCCCAGCACCAGGCCCGCACCGAGCAGTTCGCCCTTCAGGCGCGCCTGTTCGACCGGGTCGGTGGCACGACGCGCGTCGGCGGCGATGCGGGCCACTTCGGCCAGCGCCTGGGGTGTGTTGAGATCGTCGTCCAGGGTCGCTTCGACGCTGGCGGGGATCACTGCCGTGGCCTCGATCGACGCCAGTTCGCGCAGGGTACCGTACAGGCGGTCCAGGGTGCGCACCGATTGTTCGATCAGCGCATCGGACCAGTCCAGCGGCTGCCGGTAGTGGGCCGACAGCAGGGCCAAGCGCAGCGCCTCCGGCGGATGCTGGCGGACCAGGTCGTGTACGCGCTCGATGTTGCCCAGCGACTTGCTCATCTTGGCGCCGCCGAAGTTGAGCATGCCGTTGTGCAGCCAGAAGCGGGCGAAGATCTTGCCGCCGTGGGCGCATTCGCTCTGCGCGATCTCGTTCTCGTGGTGCGGGAACTGCAGGTCGACGCCGCCGGCGTGGATGTCGATGGTCTCGCCCAGGTGGGCTGCGGCCATCGCCGAGCATTCGATATGCCAGCCCGGACGACCCCGGCCCCACGGCGATTCCCAGCCGGGCAGGTCGTCGCTGGACGGCTTCCACAGCACGAAATCACCCGGGTCGCGCTTGTACGGGGCCACGTCGACACGGGCACCGGCCAGCATTTCTTCCGGGTCACGGCGCGAGAGCTTGCCGTAGCCGTTGAAGCTGGCCACCGCGAACAGTACGTGACCCTCGGCGGCGTAGGCATGACCATTGGCGATCAGCTGCTCGATCATGGTGATGATCTGCGGCATGTGCGCGGTCACCTCCGGCTCGATGTCCGGTGGCACCACGCCCAGCGCGGCCATGTCTTCACGGTAGGCGGCGGCGAACTTGCCGGTGATGGTGCTGATCGGCACGCCCTGCTCGCGCGCGGCGGTGTTGATCTTGTCGTCCACGTCGGTGATGTTGCGGGCGTAGCGCAGCGCGCCGAAACGGCGCCGCAGCAGATCGGCCAGCACCCCGAACACCACTGGGCCACGGGCGTTGCCGATGTGCACGTAGTTGTAGACCGTGGGGCCGCACACATACAGGGTCGGACAGGCCGGGTCGAGCGGAGTGAACGGTTCGAGCTGGCGAGTCAGGTTGTTGTGCAGGCGCAGGGTCATGGGGCTGTGGCTGGGGGACAAGCCTGTGATTTTAGAACGTGTCGGCCCCCTTTGGGGGCACTGGCTGCCACCGGTGGACGCCGGGTCCATCCAGGGTGGGGTGGGCAGGAGCAGCGTGGACGGGTAATGTTCAGCCCCTTGCGCTCGCCACTGCCTACACTATTGCCGTGTCCTTGCTTCCGTCGCCAATGAAATCCACCGCGTTGCTGACCCTGGCCTGCCTGTCGGCGCTGCCCGTCGTGGTGCTGGCCCAGGAGGCCGAGCCCCGCAACCGGGTGGTGATCGTGGAGAACGTGAAGTTCGACTACGCCCAGGTGCTGAACGTCGAGCCGGTGTTCCAGACCCTGCGCGCGACCCGCACCGAGGAGCACTGCGAGCCGGTGTCGACCCGGACCCTGGCCCCGGTGAACGTGACCGGCGAGGAGCCGGTCGAGGACAAGGGCCGGATCAGCCGCTTCTGGGATTCGGTGCGCTCGATGTTCAAGCGCAGCGACGAGGAGCCCTCCGAAGAGGCCGGCCCCGAAACGCCGGCCCCAGCGCCTGCCAACAATGGCCCGATGCTGACCCGCGACTGCCGCATCGTGCCGGTGGGGCGTGAATTCCGCCGGCCCATCGCCTACGACGTGGACTACGTCTACAAGGGCACCAAGTATCGGTCGCGGCTGCCGGAAGACCCGGGCAACCGGCTCAAGATCCGGGTGTCGATCACCCCCTGGGTCGGTCCGGAGCAGGGCGCCGCCGGCAATCCCTGATTCTGCGACCCCGGCCCCTTGCGCCGGTCACGGCCGCATGCAAAGATATTCGGCCATGAAGCTCACCGACTTCCAGCACGACAGCAGCGCAGCCCGACAGGCGTCGGGCATGACCTCGCGTGCGCGTCGACCGGAACCCCACATTCTCGCTGGGTAACCGGAGCTTTTTGCTGTTCGTCCGAAAAAAACCCAGCCCGCCGGCTGGGTTTTTTCGTTTCCGCGTTCTGAAAGCTGCAACTGCAACCTTTTCGTTTCACCTTTGCTTCCTGTTTTCCCTTCCACCGCGTCGAACCCGGCGCCGCCACGCAAGGAAAGATGATGTCCCCCAAGCACTTCCTGAACACCCAGGACTGGAGCCGCAGCGATCTCGACGCGCTGCTGACCCAGGCCGCGCTGTTCAAGCGCAACAAGCTCGGCGACCAGCTCAAGGGCAAGTCGATCGCGCTGGTGTTCTTCAACCCTTCCATGCGTACCCGCACCAGCTTCGAACTGGGCGCATTCCAGCTCGGTGCCCACGCGGTGGTGCTGCAGCCGGGCAAGGATGCGTGGCCGATCGAGTTCAACCTCGGCACGGTGATGGACGGCGATACCGAAGAGCACATCGCTGAGGTGGCCAAGGTGCTGGGCCGTTACTGCGACATCATCGCCGTGCGCGCGTTCCCCAAGTTCATCGACTGGGCCTACGACCGCCAGGACATCGTCCTCAACAGCTTCGCCAAGTACTCGCTGGTGCCGGTCATCAACATGGAGACCATCACCCATCCGTGCCAGGAGCTGGCCCACATCATGGCCCTGCAGGAGCACTTCGGCACCCAGGACCTGCGCGGCAAGAAGTACGTGCTGACCTGGACCTACCACCCCAAGCCGCTGAACACCGCCGTGGCCAACTCGGCGCTGACCATCGCCACCCGCATGGGCATGGACGTGACCCTGCTGTGCCCGACCGCCGACTACATCCTCGACGAGCGCTACATGGGCTGGGCCGAGCAGAACGTGGCCGAGAGCGGCGGTTCGCTGAAGATCAGCCATGACATCGACAGCGCCTACGCCGGCGCCGACGTGGTCTACGCCAAGAGCTGGGGTGCGCTGCCGTTCTTCGGCAACTGGGAACCGGAAAAGCCGATCCGCGACCAGTTCAAGCACTTCATCGTGGACGAGCGGAAGATGGCGCTGACCAACAACGGGGTGTTCAGCCACTGCCTGCCGCTGCGCCGCAACGTGAAAGCCACCGATGCGGTGATGGATTCGCCGCAGTGCATCGCCATCAACGAAGCTGAGAACCGCCTGCACGTGCAGAAGGCGATCATGGCCGCCGTTGCCGGGCGCTGATTTTTTCCGATTCAATCATTTCTGTCGGGCACGGCCCGGCGCTACCAGGACATACCCTCCCCATGAGCAACAAAGACGTCGTTCTCGCCTTCTCCGGCGGCCTGGATACCAGCTTCTGCGTGCCCTACCTGCAGGAGCGTGGCTACAACGTGCACACCGTGTTCGCCGACACCGGCGGCGTGGATGATGAAGAGCGCGATTTCATCGAGAAGCGTGCCGCCGAGCTGGGCGTGACCAGCCATGTCACCGTCAATGGTGGCCCGGCCATCTGGGAAGGCTTCGTCAAGCCGTTCGTGTGGGCCGGCGAAGGCTACCAGGGCCAGTACCCGCTGCTGGTTTCGGACCGCTACCTGATCGTCGATGCCGCGCTGAAGCGTGCTGCCGAGCTGGGTACCCACATCATCGCCCACGGCTGCACCGGCATGGGCAACGACCAGGTCCGCTTCGACCTGGCCGTGAAGGCACTGGGCGACTACCAGATCATCGCGCCGATCCGCGAGATCCAGAAGGAACACACCCAGACCCGCGCCTACGAGCAGAAGTACCTGGAAGAGCGCGGCTTCGGCGTGCGCGCCAAGCAGCAGGCCTACACCATCAACGAGAACCTGCTGGGCGTGACCATGTCCGGCGGCGAGATCGACCGTTGGGAAGCCCCGGGCGAAGGTGCGCGTGGCTGGTGCTCGCCGCGCAGCGAGTGGCCGGAACAGGCGCTGACCGTGACCCTGAAGTTCGTTGAAGGCGAAGCGGTTGAACTGAACGGCAAGGCGCTGCCGGGCGACCAGATCCTGGCCCAGCTCAACAAGCTGTTTGCCCCGTACGGCGTTGGCCGCGGCGTCTACACCGGCGACACCGTGATCGGCCTGAAGGGTCGCATCGTGTTCGAGGCCCCGGGCCTGGTTTCGCTGCTGGCCGCGCACCGCGCGCTGGAAGATGCCGTGCTGACCAAGCAGCAGAACCGCTTCAAGCCGGACGTCGCACGCAAGTGGGTGGAGCTGGTGTACGAAGGCTTCTACCACGACCCGCTGAAGACCGACATCGAGGCCTTCCTGAAGTCCTCGCAGGCCAAGGTCAACGGCGAAGTGGTGCTGGAAACCCGCGGTGGCCGCGTCGACGCGGTGGCGGTGAAGTCGCCGCACCTGCTCAACACCAAGGGCGCCACCTACGCACAGTCGGCCGACTGGGGCGTGGAAGAGGCTGAAGGCTTCATCAAGCTGTTCGGCATGAGTTCGACGCTTTACGCGCAAGTCAATCGCTGAGTGATTGAATTGCGCGCGCGTCTCCCGCGCATTCCACCTTAACCCTGCGCCGTTGGCGCGCCCCCTTCAACAAGAAGGGGGCTCTCCACCAGACGCATCACGGTAGCGCCGGGCCATGCCCGGCGGAATTCCACAGGATCTTTGTTTCATGCTTGAACAGACGCTCGATCACCTGCAGGCCCTGGTGTCCTTCGACACCCGCAACCCGCCGCGTGCGATCACCACCGGTGGCGTCTTCGATTACCTGCGCGCGAACCTGCCCGGCTTCAACGTCGAGGTGATCGACCATGGCGCGGGTGCGGTCAGCCTGTACGCCGTGCGTGGGACGCCGAAGTACCTGTTCAACGTGCACCTGGATACCGTACCGGACTCGCCGCACTGGAGTGCCGATCCGCATGTGATGCGGCGCCTGGACGACCGTGTGGTCGGCCTGGGCGTGTGTGACATCAAGGGCGCGGCCGCCGCACTGGTGGCCGCAGCCAATGCCAGCGACGGTGACGCGGCCTTCCTGTTCTCCAGCGATGAAGAAGCCAACGATCCGCGCTGCATCGCCGCGTTCCTGGCCCGTGGCCTGCCGTATGAAGCGGTGCTGGTGGCCGAGCCGACCATGAGCGAAGCGGTGCTGGCGCATCGCGGCATCAGCTCGGTGCTGATGCAGTTCGCCGGCCGTGCCGGGCACGCCTCGGGCAAGCAGGATGCGGCCGCCAGCGCGCTGCACCAGGCCATGCGCTGGGGCAACCGCGCGCTGGACCATGTGGAATCGCTGGCCTCGGCCCGCTTTGGTGGACTGACCGGCCTGCGTTTCAACATCGGCCGCGTTGAAGGCGGGATCAAGGCCAACATGATCGCGCCGGCTGCCGAAGTGCGGTTCGGGTTCCGCCCGCTGCCGTCGATGGACATCGACGGCCTGCTGGCGACCTTCGCCGGTTTCGCCGAACCGGACGCTGCCGTGTTCACCGAGACCTTCCGTGGCCCGAGCCTGCCGGCCGGTGACATCGCCGAAGCCGAGAACCGCCGCCTGCTGGCGCGTGACGTGGCCGATGCGCTGGAGCTGCCGATCGGCAATGCCGTGGATTTCTGGACCGAGGCGTCGCTGTTCTCGGCCGCTGGCTACACCACGCTGGTGTTCGGCCCGGGCGACATCGCCCAGGCCCACACCGCCGACGAATTCGTGACGCTGGACCAGCTGCAGCGCTATACCCACGCCGTGCACCGGATCATCGCCGCCGGCGCCTGATCGACCCTACAACGCCGCCCGGCCCCGGCCGGGTGGAACTGCAACGCGGCGACCGCCGCCTGTGACGAAACCGAAATGTCTCCTGCCCTCCAGCCTCACCGCCAGACCCGCCAGACCATCGTGCGCCTGCTCTCCAGCATGGCCAGCGCGAAGGAGATCAGCCAGTACCTCAAGCGCTTCTCGCAGCTGGATGCCAAGCGCTTCGCCGTGGTCAAGGTCGGCGGCGCGGTGCTGCGCGACGACCTCGACGCGCTGACCTCCTCGCTGTCGTTCCTGCAGGAAGTCGGGCTGACCCCGATCGTGCTGCACGGCGCCGGCCCGCAGCTGGACGCCGAGTTGTCGGCCGCCGGCATCGAGAAGCAGACTGTCAACGGCCTGCGCGTGACCTCGCCGGAAGCGCTGGCGATCGTGCGCCGGGTGTTCCAGCAGTCCAACCTGCGCCTGGTCGAAGCGCTGCAGCAGAACGGTGCGCGTGCCACCTCGATCACCGGTGGCGTGTTCGAGGCCGAGTACCTGGACGTGGACACCTACGGCCTGGTCGGCGAGGTGAAGAAGGTCAACCTGGCCCCGATCGAGGCCAGCCTGCGCGCCGGCTCGATCCCGGTCATCACCAGCCTGGGCGAAACCGCGGGCGGGCAGATCCTCAACGTCAACGCCGACTTTGCCGCCAATGAACTGGTGCAGGAACTGCAGCCGTACAAGATCATCTTCCTGACCGGCACCGGTGGCCTGCTGGACGAGCAGGGCAACGTGATCGATTCGATCAACCTGTCCACCGAGTACGACCACCTGATCGCGCAGCCATGGATTCACGGCGGCATGAAGGTGAAGATCGAGCAGATCAAGGATCTGCTTGATCGCCTGCCGCTGGAATCGTCGGTATCGATCACCCGGCCGGCCGACCTGGCCAAGGAACTGTTCACCCACAAGGGCTCGGGCACGCTGGTGCGCAAGGGTGAGAAGGTACTGCGCGCCACCGCCTGGAGCGAGCTCGACCTGCCACGGCTGAAGGGCCTGATCGAATCCAGTTTCGGCCGCACCCTGGTGCCGGACTACTTCGAAAAGACCAGGCTGCTGCGTGCCTATGTCAGCGAGAACTACCGCACTGCGGTGATCCTCACCGACGAGGCCGAAGGCGTGTACCTGGACAAGTTCGCCGTGCTCGACGACGCGCAGGGCGAAGGCCTGGGCCGCGCGGTCTGGAACGTGATGCTGGAGGAGACCCCACAGCTGTTCTGGCGCTCGCGCCACGGCAACCCGATCAACCACTTCTACTACGCCGAGTCCGATGGCTGCTACAAGCAGGACCATTGGAAAGTGTTCTGGTTCGGCGCCGATGGCATCGACCGCATCAAGACCTATGTCGACCACTGCGCCCAGCGCGCGCCGAGCCTGCTGGGGTGAGGGATGAGTCCTCCTGACGTGTGGAACACGGTGCCTACCCTGCGCGGCCAGCACGTGGCGCTGCAGCCGCTGCAGCTTGAGCATGTCCCCGGCCTGCGCGCTGCCCTCGAAGGCAGCGGCCTGGACCAGCTCTGGTACACCCAGGTGCCGTCACCGCAGCAGGTCGAGCACTATGTGCAGGCCGCGCTGCAGGCGCACGCCGAAGGCAAGGTGCTGCCGTTCGTGATCCGCGACGCCGCCGGTGACATCATCGGCAGCACGCGCTTCTACGACATGGATGCCAGCGTGCCCAAGCTCAGCCTCGGCTACACCTGGTACACGCCGCGCGTGCAGCGCACCGGCGCCAACACCGAGGCCAAGCTGTTGCTGCTGCAGCACGCCTTCGAGTCCATGGGCTGCATCAGCGTGGTGCTGGAAACCAGCTGGTTCAACGTCACCTCGCGCACCGCCATCGCCCGCCTCGGCGCCAAGCAGGATGGCGTGCTGCGCAACCACAAGCGGCACGCCGACGGTACGCCGCGCGACACCGTCATCTTCTCCATCATCGATGCGGAATGGCAGGGCGTGAAGCGCCACCTGCAGTACCGCCTGGACAGTCACGCATGAACGATTCGACTTTTACCCTGGGCATCGTCGGTGCCCGCGGCCATACCGGCGCCGAGCTGATCAAGCTGGTGGCCGCCCACCCGCGGCTGAAGCTGGCTTTCGTCTCTTCGCGCGAGCGCGCCGGGCAGCGCCTGTCCGACCACCACCCGGAATTCCAGGGCGAGCTGCAGTACGAAAACCTGGACGCCGATGCGGTGGCGGCCAAGGGCGTGGACGCGGTGATCCTGGCCCTGCCCAACGGCCTGGCCGCGCCGTTCGTGGCCGCGCTTGAAACCGCGAAGCCGGACACCGTCATCGTCGACCTGTCGGCCGACTACCGTTTCGACAACAGCTGGTACTACGGCCTGCCGGAGCTGACCCGCGGCCGGTACAACGGCCAGAAGCACATCAGCAACCCGGGCTGCTATGCCACGGCGATGCAGCTGGCGGTGCATCCGCTGCTGGACCTGCTGGCGGGTCCGCCGCAGTGCTTCGGTGTGTCCGGCTACTCTGGTGCCGGTACCACGCCATCGGACAAGAACAACGTCGAACTGCTGGCCGACAATCTGATGCCCTACGCGCTGACCAACCACGTGCACGAGCGCGAGGTGTCGGTGCAGCTGGGCGTGGCCGTGGAATTCATGCCACACGTCGCGCCGCACTTCCGTGGCATCACGCTGACCGCCAACCTGTGGCTGAATCGCGTGCAGACCCGTGAGCAGATCGTCGAGCGCTTCCAGCAGGCCTATGCCGGTGAACCCTTGATCGAAGTGGTGGACGAAGCGCCGTGGGTCAGCCGCATCGCCGGCCGCCACGGTGCCCAGGTCGGTGGCTTCACGCTCGCGCCGGGCGGCAAGCGGGTGGTGGTGGTGGCGACGCTGGACAACCTGCTGAAGGGCGCGGCCACCCAGGCCATGCAGAACCTCAACCTCGCGCTGGGCATCGACGAACTGACGTCGATCCCGCACTGAACACGCCTTCCGGAGCCCCCATGGCAGACCTTCTTTGGCAGAAGCCCGGCGTCGCTGTCGACGCCCAGATCCAGTCCTTCCTCGCCGGCGACGACGTGATCCTCGACCGCGAGTTCTTCCTGCATGACATCGCTGCCAGCGCCGCGCATGCGCAGGGCCTGCAGCACATCGGCATCCTCAGTGCCGATGAGCTTGCCGGACTTCTGCGCGAACTGGAGATCCTGGCGCAGGACTTCCGCGAAGGCCGCTTCGTGCTGGATACGCAGTACGAGGATGGCCACTCGGCGATCGAAGCGCGCCTGACCGAACGCCTTGGTGATGCGGGTCGCAAGATCCACACCGGCCGCAGCCGCAACGACCAGATCCTGGTCGCCACGCGCCTGTGGCTGAAGGAGAAGCTGCAGCGCGTTGCCCAGCTCAGCACCGAAGTGGCAAAGGTCGCGCTGGACCGCGCGCAGGCCGAGAAGGACCTGCCGATTCCCGGTTATACCCACATCCAGCGTGCCGTGGTGTCCTCGGCCGGCATGTGGTGGGCGGGCTGGGCCGAGGCCTTCATCGACAACGCCATCCGCGCCCGTGACACCCATGCACTGGTCGATGCCAATCCGCTCGGCACCGCCGCCGGCTACGGCGTGAACCTGCCGCTGGACCGCGAGCACACCACCGCCGCGCTGGGCTTCGCGCGCATGCAGGTCTCGCCGATCTACGCGCAGCTGTCGCGTGGCAAGTTCGAGCTGGCTGCACTGGAAGCGCTCGGTGGCGCCACGCTGGACCTGCGCCGCATTGCGTGGGACCTGTCACTGTTCACCAGCGCCGAGTTCGGCTTCGTCGCGCTGCCGGCGCAGTACACCACCGGCAGTTCGATCATGCCCAACAAGCGCAATCCGGATGTGATCGAGCTGATGCGCGCCACCCACGCCAGCGTCGCCGCTGCGCGCACCGAGATCGAGCAGCTGCTGTCGCTGCCGTCCGGCTACCATCGCGACCTGCAGTCGTCCAAGGGTGCCATCTTCCACGGCTTCGGCCGTGGCCTGGCCGCGCTGGAGTTGCTGCCGGCGCTGCTGGCCAACCTGGAATGGCGCGACGACAGGCTGCGTGCGGCGATCGATTCGGGCATGTATGCCACCGACGTCGCCGTGGAGGCGGCCGTGGCTGGCGTACCGTTCCGCGAGGCCTACAAGGCCGCTGCGGCCGGTGCCGACAGTGCAGGGCAGGGACGCACGCCGGAAGGCAGCCTGGCTGCGCGTGTATCGCCGGGCTCGGCCGCTGACCTGCGCCTGGATGAACTGCGCGCGCGCTGGCAGGCGCTGTCCTGATGGCGGGCACGGTCTACCTGGTGTTGGCCATGCGCCGGCCCGGTTTCAATGCCGCCGCCTTGCAGCCGCATCGTGACTTCCTCGATGCGTTGCAGGCGCAGGGCAAGCTGCAGCTGACCGGCGGCTTCGCCGATGGCAGCGGTGGTGCCTACGTGCTGTGCAACGTGGACAACCTGGCGCAGGCGCAGGCCATCGTCGCCACCGATCCACTGGTGACGATGCAGGCCTCCGACCTGACCGTGCACGAATGGAACACCCGCTGAGAGCCTGACCGATGATCCAGCACGCTGCCCATGTCGCCTCGCCGTTCCCCGAACAAGCGCTGCCGCCGTGGCGGCGTGCGGTGCTCAAGGTTGGCAGCAGCCTGCTGGCAGCCGATGGCGGCGGCCTGTCGCCACGCCACGCGCTGGGCCTGGCCCAGTTCGTCTCGGCCAATCTCCTGGCCGGGCGCGAGGTGGTGATCGTCTCCTCCGGCGCGGTTGCTGCCGGGCGCGCGATCCTGCCGCGCGCCGATGAACCGGGCGCGGCGATGGCGGCGCGGCAGGCCTTGGCGGCGCTTGGCCAGGCCCAGCTGATCGGGCTCTGGCAGCGCTTCTTCGAGCGCCCGGTGGCGCAGGTGCTGCTGACCCATGACGACCTGCGCAACCGCCGCCGCTACCTCAATGCACGCGCCACGTTGAGTGAACTGTTGCGCCTGGGCGCGTTGCCGGTGGTCAACGAGAACGACACCGTGTCGGTGGATGAGCTCAAGCTCGGCGACAACGACAACCTGGCTGCCACCGTGGCGGCGCTGGTCGACGCCGATGCGCTGTTCATCGCCACCGACATCGATGGCCTGTACAGCGCCGACCCGCGCACCGTGGCCGATGCGCGGCCGTTGCACGACGTGCCGGAGCTGGGTGACGAGGTGCTGGCGATGGCGGGCGGCGCCGGCTCGCGCGCCGGTACCGGCGGCATGCGCACCAAGCTGGAGGCGGCGGCGAAGGCCGGGCGCCTGGGCATCGAAACCTATCTGTTCAATGGCCGCAGCGGTGACGTGGTGCGCGCGCTGGCGCAGGATCGCCTGTTCGGCACCCGCATCCATGCCGCACGCAGCCGCGAGGCCGCCCGCAAGCACTGGCTGCGGCATGCACCGCTGGCCGAGGGCGTGATCGTCATCGATGCCGGTGCGGCACAGGCGATGCGCGAGAAGGGCGCCTCGCTGCTGCCCGGTGGCATCACCGGTGCAGAGGGCGTGTTCCGCCGCGGCGATATGGTACAGGTGTGCTGGAACGCGCCGCAGGGCCGTGTCTGCGTGGCCCGTGGCGTCAGCCAGTATGCTGCCGACGACGTACGCCGGATTGCCGGCCACCATTCGCGCGACATCCAGGCCGTGCTCGGCTACAACTACGGCGGCAGCGTCGTCCATCGCGACGACCTGGTGCTGCCATGACCGGATTGAAGGACACACCGATGAGCGAGATCGAAGCGCAGGCGCGTGCCTGCCGTGATGCGGCGCAGATCGTTGCCGGCCTCGACGGCGCGGCACGACGCACGCTGCTGCTGGCGATGGCGCGGGCGCTGGAAGTGAATGCAGGGTTGATCCTGGCCGGCAATGCACGTGACCTCGCCGCCGCGCGCGAGAAGGGCGTGGGCAGCGCCATGCTCGATCGTCTGGCACTGGACCCGCCGCGCCTGTTCGCGATGGCCGAAGCCGTGCGCGAAGTGGCCGGATTGCCAGATCCTGTCGGCGAGGTCACCCGCGATGACGTGCGCCCGAATGGCATCCGCGTGCAGAAGGTGCGCGTGCCGCTGGGCGTGATCGCGATGATCTACGAGGCGCGCCCGAACGTGACCGCCGAAGCCGCGGCGCTGTGCCTGAAGGCGGGTAACGGGGTGATCCTGCGCGGTGGTTCCGAGGCAATTCACTCCAACACCGCGATCGCGCAGGCACTCGCCGGTGCGTTGAATGCCAACGGCGTACCGCCGGCCGCCGTGACCGTGCTGACCGACCTGCGCCGTGAGGCGATGCTGGAACTGCTGCAGCTGCATGAGCTGATCGACCTGGCGATTCCGCGCGGTGGCGAAGGCCTGATCCGTTTCGTTGCCGAGCATGCGCGGGTGCCGGTGATCAAGCACTACAAGGGTGTCTGTCATCTGTTCGTGGATGCCAGCGCCGACCTGGGCAAGGCCATCGACCTGCTGGTGGATGGCAAGTGCAGCCGGCCAGCCGCCTGCAATTCGCTGGAGACACTGCTGGTACACCGTGACGTAGCCGATTCCTTCCTGCCGCGCGTGGCGCAGGCGCTCGGCCAGCGTGGCGTACAGCTGCGCGCCGATGCGCAGTCGCAGCCGCTGCTGCCGGGCAGCACGGCGGCGACCGAGGAGGACTACGCCGCCGAGTTCCTCGACCTTGTGCTGGCCGTGCGCGTGGTGGACGACCTCGATGCGGCCATCGCGCACATCCGCCGCTATACCTCCGACCACACCGAAGTGATCGCGACCGCAGACGCCGGCCATGCCGAGCGCTTCGTCACTGCGCTGCGCTCGGCGGTGGTGATGGTCAACGCCTCATCGCGCTTCTCCGATGGTGGCCAGCTGGGCCTGGGCAGCGAAATCGGCATTTCCACCACGCGCCTGCATGCCTATGGCCCGATGGGTCTGGAAGCGCTCACCGTCGAACGTTTCGTGGTGCGTGGCGAAGGGCAGACGCGCACATAAGTGGAGCCACGCCATGCGTGGATGTTCTTCGCGGCAGACCCCGGTGCCGACCAAGGCCGGCACCCATCAGGCGCAAGCGCCGACCAGGGGCGGGACCCCACTGGGTTGTCGGGCTACAACACCTCGCGGCGGATGCCGACCGGGCGTGCGTGATCATCCATGTGCAGCGTGGCGGCCTTGCAGCTCATCAGGCGTTCGGCCAGCCCGGTGCTGGCACCCAGATCGGCGGCTACTTCGTTGAGGCTGGCCAGTGGCCGCGGCAGGCGGCGCTCGCGGCCACGGAAGCGGGCACGGTTGTACTCGGCCCAACCGATCAGCAGCACGCTGGCGCACAACAGCATCAGCGGCAATGCCACCAGCACGTAGGGATCGAACTGGCTTTGCCGTTCGTACAACTGCTGCCAGGCCAGCTGGCCGCCAACCAACCACGAGAACAGGGTCACCAGGGGCGCCCACAGGTAGAAGTAGAAGCCCCAGAACGCCAAAGTGACGAATCCCCAGGCGGTGCGCTGGAAGCGCGGCTGGCGGTGTGGCTTGCGGATCATCCGTGAGTCGAAGCGGTTGGACGGGCGTTGCGCGTTCATCGGATCCCCCGGTCAGGGCTGGTCCAGGTGGCGCGCTTGCTGCGACGGCGCAGCAGTGTCTTCGGCAGCGCCACCAGGGTGGTGGAAAGGCTGATCAGCCAGTACGCCATCGGGTACCAGATGACCCAGAAATAGTTGCGTCCAATCTGTGTTTCGTAACGCCGGTCGATGATCAGGCTGCTGGCGAACTGCAGCAGGCAGACCAGCGCCAGGATCACGCCATGCCACTGCGGCAGCAGGCTGGCGATATGCAGCTGCGGCGGCAGCTCGATGAACTTGCCCAGTGCCCACAGCAGCACGATGAACAACATGGTGTAGGCCCAGATCACGCTCAGCACGTACTCCAGCAGCACGCCCCACATGCGCCGCTCTTTCCAGTGCAGCAGCGAGCGCGCGTGGCGCAGCATCACCTCCACGCCGCCCTGGGCCCAGCGCAGGCGCTGCCGCCACAGGCCCTTGAGGGTCTCCGGCATCAGGATGAAGCACAGCGCATTGGGTTCGTAGCGGATGTCCCAGTGCGCGCGCTGCAGGCGCCAGCTGATGTCGATGTCCTCGGTCACCATGTCATCCGACCACCAGCCGACCTGATGCAGGGCGGTACGGCGGAAGCCGGCGATCACCCCGGAGATGGTGAAGATGCGCCCGTATACGCGCTGCGCGCGCTTGATCATGCCGATGATCGAGGAAAACTCGGCCACCTGCAGGCGTCCGAGCAGGGTGGAGCGGTTGCGGATGCGCGGGTTGCCGGTGACTGCACCGACCCGGTTGCCGCTGACCAGGTGCCAGATCATCCAGTGCAGCGCATGTTCCTCCAGCATTGCATCGCCGTCGATGCACACCAGGTACTCCGAGCGAGCGGCCAGTGCGCCCATGCGCAGCGCATTGGCCTTGCCCAGGTTACGATCCAGGTGCAATACGCGCAGCCGCGGGTGCCTTGCCGCCAGCCCATCCAGCCGCGCGCCGGTGTCATCGCTGCTGCCATCATCGATGGCGATCACTTCGTAGTCGGCGGGGTAACGCTGGGCCAGCGCCGCAGTGAGTGTGTCATCCAGATTCTCTGCCTCGTTGTGGCAGGGCACCAGCAGGCTCGCGAAGGGGGGATCGACCATCAATGGAGGGTCGTTGCGCGGGCGCGAGTGGCGTTCGCGCCGGTAGTAGTAGTAGAGGCCGCCGGACATCCAGAAGAACGCCATCACCATCGGGTAGTAGAAAGCGAACTGGAACAGGACCTGCAGCAGCGGATGCATGTCCATGTCACTTCTCCGGGTACGGGAAGGTGCCGGCGGACATCGCCGCGCGGGCATCGCGGGTGGAGGGCTGGTCGGCGATGAAATCGTCCGGGTACCAGGCGAAGTGGTGCACGCCCTGTGCCTGCAGCTGGCGGATCTGTGCGCGCAGGCGCTCGGCGGGAATCGGTTGCCCGTTGCGCCAATCGACGGTCTGCAGCTCGAACAGGGTGTGCTGCAGCTGCGGGTCGTGTGCGCGTACTGCGGCCAGCAGCTGGTCCAGCCAGCGCTCGGGGTGCTGGCTGCCTTCCATCCACGGCATCGCCATCAGCGCGGTCTGGTCATAGGCCTTGTTGAACAGGTCCAGGCGCTGCGCGAACCAGGCCTCGCTCTGCGGGCGGAGCACCGGCTCAGCGTACAGGTTGCGCACGGTGGCCAGTTTCGGGCGCCAGCGTTGCGCGCTGTCGCGCAGCGCCAGGGTGAAGCTGATCAGCGCCTGCGTGCGCGCGCTGCCATCGCCCCCGGCTGCCAGTGCCGGCAGCTCAGTGTCGCGCAGGTAGCCGTCGTCATGGAACAGCAGGCCTTCAAAGTAGGAATTGACCGCCAGGTCCTCGTAGATGTCGAGCATGATCTGGCGGGCCTTCGGGTTGGTGAAGTCCAACCGGTACATGCCATCGGGATCGCCGTTGCGGATCGCCAGCGCCTTGCGCTGCGCCAGGTCGGGCAGCTCGAAGCCAAGCACCGGCAGCCATGCGTAGACCTTCACGCCGGCGCGGGATTTCAGTTGCCAGGCGACGCGGCTGAACAGGTCCGCCCGCATCGGCATGTGACGGTTGGGGAAGTACAGCGCATCGGCCGTGTTGTTGCCGTCCGGATCGGCGAACGCCTGCAGGTAGACGTGCGTCGGCGCGATGCGCTTGACCCGTTCGACCAGCGCATCGAGGTTGCGTGCCTGCTGCGCCGGGTCGGCGTCGTAGACATCATCCAGGTCGATCTGCAGGGCACGGATGCCATCGAGCGCGACATCGCGGCGCAGCTCGTAGGCCAGGCCTTCCACGGTCGGGTTGTCGCTGACCAGGAAGCGCGCCAGGCCATGCAGGTCGCTGGCCACCGGCGTGCTGCGGCCCTCCAGATCGAAGGACACCGGCATGCCCAGCTGTTCGGCGATGTCGTTGCTCAACCGGTTGTAGGCCGCGTACGGCCAGACGATGGCGCGCGGGCGCACGCCCAGGTGCTGCTCGATGCGCTGCACGCTGAGCGCGAGGTCGGTGCGCAGGCGCTGCTCATACTGCGCTTCAGTCTCGTACCTGTGCGTGGCCGGGCTGTAGATGCGGGTGACCACCGCTGGCGTCGAATTGCCCTGCGGATTGGCGAGCACGCCGTGGTGCAGGTCGTCGGTGTGGCTGGCCACTTCGATCAGGCCGCTGTCGTGCATCTGCTTCAGCTGCGCCCAGGTGACGAAGTCATCGCGGCCGAACGGCCGGTAGCCGTAGTCGATGGTGCGGCCCGGAGCCATGTCCACGTAGTCGGTGATTACCGCCACCAGTGCCGGGTAGCGGTAGGCCCGCAGCAGCGGGAAGGCCTTGTCGTAGACGCTGCGCAGGCCGTCATCGAAGGTCAGCAGCACAGGCTTGGGCGGCAGCGTGGCCCGCCCCTGCGAGGCATCGATCACCTGCGACAGCGAGACCGGGTGATAGCCATGCGCGCCGAGCCAGTCCAGGTGTGCGGCGAAGTTCTGCGTGCTCACCGCATAGGTATCGGCATCGCCCTTGGCCGCGACCTGGTCGCGGATGTCGTGGTAGCTGAGGATCAGCAGGCCATTGTCGATCGCATCGAGATGCGTGGCCTGCTGCGCGAAGGCCGGTGGCGTAATGGCCAGCAGCAGGAGCACGATCAGTCGCAGGAAGCAGGCCATGTCAGTCTCCCCAGCGCAGTGCGGCTTCGAAGCCGATATGACGCTCGCGGTGGCCGTCGTAGACCGGCCGCGACCAGCGCACGCCGTACTCGAACACGCGGCCCGGGCCCAGCTGCCATTCGTGCATGTACGACACCGACGGCACCAGCGCACTGCCGAAGCCGTCCTGCCAGTAGTCGCCCAGCGAGACCGTCAGCCGGTGGCGGAAGTGGCGTTCGTAGTGCCGCCACAGCTGCTGGTCGATGCGCAGCCCGATCTCGACCATGCGGTCGCGCTTCGGGTTGAAGTAGGGCGCATCGTCGCGGCTGCCACGACTGGTGTAGGCACTGGCGAGGCCATCGATCAGCCAGCGCGGGCGGGTCAGCAGGCGCTGTTCAAGGCGGGTGCTGAACAGTTCGCGGTGGTTGCCATCGTCATAGCGGAAGCGGCTGGCGCCGAACGTCCAGTGGGTGAGCTCGCTGCGCCGGTAGTCCACCTGTGCGCTCACGCTGTCGGCGGTGATGTCGGCCGCGCGCGCCTGCATCGAGGCTTCTGGATCATTGCGCGCGGCCACCAGGCCGGCGTGCCAGTAATCGTTGAACTGCCAGCCGACGGCGGCCCGCAGGCCGGTATCGCCGATGTGGTCGTTGGCGCGCAGGACGGCCGCTTCCGCATCCAGCTGCCCGAAGCGGTAGCGCACGCCCGCACCCAGCCACAGGGGATCGATGCGCTGGTCCTGGAAATCGGTCGAGCGCCGGTCGGCCAGGGCGAACAACCGCCAGCGGTCATCAAGGATCGGTGTCTCCACTTCCACACCGTAGTGGCGATCGTTGCTGCCCAGTGGGGAGGTGCCACCGCCACCGGAGCTGCGGCCGATGTCGGTCCATGCCTTCAGCTGCCAGCCGCGATGCGCACGCCAGGCCTGGTCCATGCGTTCGACAGCCGGTTGGGTGGGATAGCGTGCGACCAGGTCATCGTGCAGCGGCCGCGCCAGGTCGTCGCGCTGCAGGGCGACGTAGGCCTCTTCCATGCCCAGCCGCGGTTCGATGTCACGCGGGTCCAGCGCCTGTGCCATCTGCTGTCGCTGCAGTGCCCTGCCTGGCCAGCCGCGCATCATGTAGACGCTGCCCAGCGCACTCTGCAGGCCTCCGTTGCCGGGTGCGATGTCCACCATCGACTCCAGATCGTGCTGCGCAGTGACCAGGTCGCCGCTGTAAGCGCGCACCATTGCCAGGTTGAGATCGGCCTCGTAGCGTGACCAGTTCGCGTACGGTGATTTGCCATTGCTCCAGCGCCACGCCGGCTCCTTGTCGCGCCATGCCTGCAGCAGGTCGATCGCCTTTTCCTGCTGCTCGCTTTCCAGGTAGGCGTAGGCCAGTTCCGAATGCGAGGCGTCGCGCGCCGGATCGCCAGCGACGGCCGCCTGCAGTACCGGAATGGCTTCTTCCGGGTGCAGGGTGCCCATCAACGAATCGCCCACGGCAGGCAGCACGTAGTCGGGCAGGGTGTGGCCTTCGGCCTGCAGGGCTCGTGCTTCCTCACGCACCTGTACATGGCGGCCCAGCCGGTTGAGCAGGATCAGCCGGTCCATGCGGATGCGCAGTGGCGCCTGCGAGGGTGGGGTGCCTTCGCCGCCAACGTAGCGCTGCATGCGCGCCAGGGTCGACTCGGCTTCTTCCAGGCGGCTGTCCTCGCTGCTGCTGTAGGCCAGGCTCCAGACCACGAGTTTGGCCAGGTAGTCGCCTTCCAGGCGCTGCTTCTGGGCGTTGTCGAACAGCTGCGGCCGCTGCTGGTACAGCTCCCAGGCGCGCCAGGCATTGCCGATGTCGCCCAGGGTCAGCACGCGCAGCTTGAACAGCAGATCGTCGTTGGGCTGCTGCTGGCTGGCGCGCTCGATTGCGCCGAGCGCATCCAGCCAACGGGCCTGGTCGCGGTAGCGGCCGATCTCGGCCAGGGCCGCGTCGCGGTCGGTCGGAGCCGCGCCGCTGGCCCAGGCGAGAGCGGTGCATGCGAGGCCGACGCAGAGCGCCAGCCGGCGGTGGACGACCATTGGGGACCCCCTTGGCTTCCGAACCAGACAACCTGTGAAAATGTGACGCAAATCACATGCCAGTGTTTGGCGTGGCCGTGGCCCGCGTCACTCCCTTCGTGCATTCCCGCCCATTGAAGACGGATACAACCCGGACAGCGACCTGCAATGTCTTGTCTGAAACGAGAGTCCCCCGCACACCGAGTGGTGGCCTGGGCGGCGCTGCCGCCCCCATGCCCGATGCCGGCACGCGGCAAGGAAGGGCATTCGTGGGCACTATCCGCCCGGAATTGTCAGTCCGGCGTCAAGATTGCCCGGTGTCTGACGAGCGGTAGGCGGGGCCGTCTGGCGGCCCCGGCCGGGCTACCAGAGATCTTCCAGCTTGCGGGGCTTGCAGGCGACCCACGAGGCGCACAGCATCAAGGTGGCGCAGCCGAACAGGAAGCTGAACGGGAGCTTCCAGCCATTGCTGACGGTATGCAGCCAGCCGACCAGGAACGGGCCCAGGCAGCTGAAGCTGTAGCCCACGCCCTGCATGAAGCCCGACAGCGCGGCCGAGCCGGCCGGGGTGCGGGTGCGCAGGTTGATCAGGGTCAGCGCCAGCGGGAAGGTGGACGGGCCGACGCCGAGCAGGCAGGCCCACAGCAGGGGCGCCTTCATCGGCGCCAGCAGCAGCCCGGTGAAGGCGATCACGAACGAGAAGAAGCCGATCAGCACCAGCGGGAACGGGTTCTGCATGCGTACCGCCATCGACGGAATGACCAGTGACGGCAGCAGGCCCAGTGCCGAGAACACGGCCACCATCACGCCGCCGAACGCGGGCGTGCCACCGGCCTCGACCACGATGCGCGGCAGCCAGGTGAACATCGAATAGGTCATCAGCGAGGTCATGCCGAACATCAGCGTCATGCTCCAGCCCAGCGACGTACGCCAGACCTTGCCGTGCGGCTGCGCGGTGGGATCGGCGGCGTCGGCCAGCGGCTTCGGTGCGCGCCTGGCCAGCAGCAGCCACGGCAGCGCGGCGGCCAATGCAAGCAGCGCCCACATGCCCAGCGACACGCGCCAGCCTGCAGCGTTGGCCACCGGTACTGCCAGTAGCGCCGGCAGCATCGTGCCCAGCTGCAGCACGCTGATGTAGAGCGTGCTCATGGTGCCGACCTTGTTGGCGAAGTAACGCTTCACCAGCGGCGGCACCACCACGTTGCCGATGCCCATGCCGGCCAGCGCGATTACCGAGCCCAGCAGCAGCGTGCCGACGTTGCCGGCGCTGGAGCGCAGCAGCAGGCCGGCCATCGCCATCAGCATCGCCAGCAGCGTAGTGCGTTCCAGGCCCAGGCGCCGCGCCAGTGCCGGCGTGGCCACGCCGAACAGCGCGAACGAGGCGGTCGGCAGCATGCCCAGCACGCCGGTCATGGTGGTGCCGAAGCCGAACTGCTGGCCGAGCACGTCCAGCAGCGGGGTGATCGAGGTGACCGCAGTGCGCAGGTTGACTGCTGCCAGCAGGATCGCGGCAAACGCGAGGACGCGACCGTGCAGCAGCGACGGCGAATCGGAAGTGGAGGAACTCATCGATGGTCCTTGCAGGTGTCGCACGCCGCAGCAACGGCATGCAGCGCCGGCATCGGTCTACGCCGAAGCGGCAGGTGGGGGTGGGGGCTGCAGGTGGGCCGGCAGCGCGGCCATTGTACGTGTGCGCTCCGGCAAGGTCCCGTCATGCGGGCGGCCTGGCGCGGGGTACAAAAAAACCCGGAGGACAGTGATGTCTTCCAGGCTTCTTGGTGACCACCGAAGTGGTCGGGGAGACAGGATTCGAACCTGCGACCTCTACGTCCCGAACGTAGCGCTCTACCAGACTGAGCTACACCCCGAAGGGAGCCGCCTATTCTAGCGATTCACCCCGATGGCGGCAAGGGGGGAATGCTGTTTTCTTCACACCGCCGAAGCAGTGCCACCTCAGGGAACAAAAAAGCCTGGATGACTTCACCAGGCTTCAATGCGACCACGTGAGTGGTCGGGGAGACAGGATTCGAACCTGCGACCTCTACGTCCCGAACGTAGCGCTCTACCAGACTGAGCTACACCCCGAAGGAGCCGCCTAAGATACCGTGTGAAGGCCAAGGCGGCAAGGTTTTTTTACAGCTCAGCGACGATCTTCGTTCTCGATGCGGTTCTGCTCGCGGGCTTCGAACCACATGCCGTTGAGGATGGCCACCGTCGAGGCGAGGCCGGCACCGAGAATCCAGGCGAAATACCACATGATCAGTCTCCTTCATTCCGGGTAGGTGCCGACCGTTGGTCGGCACACTTGCAAGCAATCAATACGCGTTCGGGTTGTTGCCCATCTCTTCGGTGGTGGTCTTGCCCTTCAGCACCCGGTACACCCAGGTGGTGTAGGCGAGGATGATCGGCAGGAACACCGCCGTGGCCAGCAGCATGATCCACAGGGTCAGGTGGCTGGACGAGGCATCCCACACGGTCAGGCTGGAGGTGGGCTGGCTCGAGGACGGCAGCAGGAACGGGAAGATGGCGAAGCCGACGGTCAGGATGATGCCGGCGATGGCCGCACCGGAGGCGATGAAGGCCAGGCCACCACGACGGGCACGCAGCAGCACCGCACTGGCCAGCAGGCCCGCCAGGCCGAGCAGCGGGGCCAGGATCGTGGCCGGCATCGCGCTGTAGTTGCGCATCCAGCCACCGGCGGCGCCGAGTTCGGCGGTCTTCAGCAGCGGATTGGTGGCGCCATCGGTAACCACCTGCGAGGTGATCTGGTAACCCGGCAGGCCGAAGGCCACCCAGGCGCCACCCACTGCGAACAGCACGAAGGCGATGATTGCCGCGATGCTGCCGAAGCGGGCCGCACGCTCGGCCACCGGGCCGTCGGTCTTGATCACCAGCATGGCCGCACCGTGGGCGACCAGCATCGAAACGCTGAGCAGGCCGGCCAGCAGCGCGAAGGGCATCAGCAGGCCGAAGAACGAGCCGGTGTAGAAGATGCGCATGCTGTCATCGAAATGGAACGGAACGCCCAACAGCACGTTGCCCACGGCCACGCCCATGATCAGTGCGGGAATGAAACCACCGATGAACAGCGCCCAGTCCCAGGTGTTGCGCCAGCGTTCGCTGGGCATCTTGCTGCGGAACTTGAAGCCGACCGGACGCAGGATCAGGGCGAACAGGATCACGAACATCGCCAGGTAGAAGCCAGAGAAGCTGACCGCATACAGCGGCGGCCAGGCGGCGAAGATCGCGCCACCGCCCAGGATCAGCCACACCTGGTTGCCTTCCCAGACCGGGCCGATGGTGTTGATCACCCGGCGGCGTTCGGCATCAGTGCGGGCGACGAAGGGCAGCAGGGTGCCCACGCCCAGGTCGAAACCATCCATCACGGCGAAACCGATCAGCAGGATGCCGAGCAGCAGCCACCAGATCACGCGCAGCGTGGTGTAGTCCAGAAGAATGAAATCCATCTTGGTTCTCCTGCCTCAGGCCTGGCCGGCGGCCGGCGCCGAGGCATTGTGGGAAGCATGCGGCTGGGGCGACTGCAGCGAAGGCAGCAACTCGTCCGGACCCTTGCGGATCGCCTTGAGCATCAGCTTGATCTCGACCACGATCAGCGCGGTGTAGATCGCGGTGAAGCCGGCCAGGGTCAGCACGATTTCATGCAGGGCCAGGCCCGATGCCGCATAGAAGGTCGGCAGCACGCCATCGACCGCCCACGGCTGGCGACCATACTCGGCCACGAACCAGCCGCACTCGATCGCGATCCACGGTGCCGGCAGCGTCCACAGGGCCAGCTTGAGGAACCAGCGCTTGTCCTGGAAGTTGTTGCGGCACGAGTAGTAGAAGGCCAGCGCGAAGAAGGCGATCAGGTAGAAGCCCAGGCCGGCCATCACGCGGAAGGTCCAGAACAGCGGCATCACGCGCGGCACCGTGTCCATCGCCGCCTGCGAGATTTCCTGCGGGGTGGCGTTGAGGATGTCATCGCGATAGCGCTTGAGCAGCAGGCCGTGGCCCAGGTCCTGCCAGTGGCGGTCGAACATCTCGCGTGCTTCCACGTCGTTCTTGTTCGCACGCAGGCGTTCCAGCGCGCCGTAGGCGAGCTGGCCGCCGCGCACGCGGTGTTCGGCGCGCTCGACCAGTTCCAGGATGCCTGGAATCGGCTGGTTCAACGAACGGGTGGCGATCAGGCCCATCAGGTAGGGGATCTTCACCGCATAGTCGTTCTGGTGGGTGTCCTGGTTCGGGATGCCGAAGGCGGTGAAGTCGGCCGGCGCACGCTCGGTCTCCCACATCGCTTCGATCGCGGCCAGCTTCATCTTCTGGTGTTCACTGGCGGCGTAACCGCTCTCGTCACCCAGCACCACCACCGACAGCGATGACAGCAGGCCGAACGCTGCGGCCACCGCGAACGAACGACGGGCCAGGTCCTTGTGCTTGTTGCGCAGCAGGAACAGGGCACTGATCGCCATCACGAACACCGCACCGGTCACGTAGCCGGCGCTGACGGTGTGCACGAACTTGGCCTGCGCCACCGGGTTGAACACCACCGCCATGAAGTCGACCACTTCCATGCGCATGGTTTCCGGGTTGAACACCGCACCGGTCGGGTTCTGCATCCAGCCATTGGCCACCAGGATCCAGATCGCCGACAGGTTGGTGCCCAACGCCATCAGCCAGGTCACCATCAGGTGCTTGACCTTGGTCAGGCGATTCCAGCCGAAGAAGAACAGGCCGACGAAGGTGGCTTCCAGGAAGAACGCCATCAGGCCTTCGATCGCCAGCGGCGCACCGAAGATGTCACCCACGTAGTGGCTGTAGTAGGACCAGTTCATGCCGAACTGGAATTCCATGACGATGCCGGTGGCGACGCCCATGGCGAAGTTGATGCCAAACAGGACGCCCCAGAACAGGGTCATCCTGCGCCAGATCTCCTTGCCGGTCATCACGTACACGCTCTCCATGATGGCCACCATGAAGGACAGGCCGAGGGTGAGCGGTACGAATAGGAAGTGGTACATCGCGGTCAGCGCGAATTGCAGCCGCGACAGTTCTACGACTGTCTGATCAATCATGGCCTGGCTACCTCGTGGGATAGTGCCGTTGCAGGTGGCGGGAAGGGTGGTCTACGACGTGAATGATGTGACCGACTACTTCAAACAGCCTTGATCCAGATCAATGTATGAACAGGTGCCCCGGTTGATCGTATGCCAACCCGATGAAGACTGCGACCGCTGGCCGCAGAGGCCGGCCATTGCCTGCGCCTACAATGCCGTGTCTCCCCCATCGCCCGTGAAGACCCCTTGAGCGCTGCCGAAACGACCCCTGACAGCCTGTCCCCGGAGGCCGAAACTGCCCGCCAGCGGCGCGCCCGCAGCGCGTGGCTGGCCGATCTGGCGCGGCCTGCTCGAGGCCGCCAGCGGCTGGCGGCACTGTGCATCAGCCTGTCCGGTGCCCTGTTGATCGGCCAGGCGGCCGCCATCGCCTGGCTGGTGCAGCAGGTGCTGGTAGAGCGCGCGCCGCTGGCCTCGGGGTTGCCGGTGCTGGGCGGTCTGGCGGCGATCCTGGTGGCGCGCACGCTGCTGGGCAGCGCCACCCAGGCCGCCGCCGGTGATGTGGCCGATGCCGCGCGGTTGGCCCTGCGTGAACGCGTGTTCGGACGCCTGCTTGGCCTGGGGCCGCTGTGGCTGCGCCAGCGCCGCACCGGCGAACTGGGCGAACTGATGCTGCATCACGCTGATGCGATCGAGAGCTATTACAGCGGTTTCCTGCCGGTACGCACCGAAGTGGTGGTGGTGCCGCTGCTGATCCTGGCCGCCGTAGCCTGGGTCGACTGGGTGGTGGCGCTGATCCTGCTGTTCACTGCACCGTTGGTACCGTTCTTCATGATGCTGGTGGGCTGGGGAGCCGAAGCGGCCGGCCGCGCGCAGCTGGGTGAGCTGGCGCGGATGAGCGGCCATTTCGCCGACCGCATCAAGGGCCTGGGCCTGCTGCGCCTGTATGGCCGCGGCGAGGCTGAGCTGGAGGGGATCGAGGCGGCTGCCGAAGGCGTGCGCGTGCGCACCCTGAAGGTTCTGCGCATCGCTTTCCTGTCGTCCACGGTGCTGGAGTTCTTCGCCTCGGTCAGCGTGGCGATGGTCGCCCTGTACCTCGGGCTGAGCTATCTGGGCATGATGTCGCTGCATGCAACGGTACCGACGCTGGGGGCGGGCCTGTTCTGCCTGCTGCTGGCGCCGGAATTCTATGCGCCGCTGCGACGGCTGGCCGCGCACTACCACGACCGTGCCAATGCGCTGGCTGCCGCTGCCGAGGTGGAGCGCCTGCTGCAGTCGCTGCCCGATGAGCAGCTCCTGATCGAGAACGAAGCTGCGCCGCTGGCGGTGGAGCCGGCCGAGGCCGCGCTGCCGCCGCTGCGGGCACAGGGTCTGGTGCTGCGTCCGCTGGGCGCGCCGCACGATGTGCTGCAGGATCTGGACGTGCTGCTGGAACCGGGCCAGCGCCTGGCCCTGGTCGGTCCCAGCGGGTCCGGCAAGAGTACGTTGCTGGAGGCGCTGGCCGGTTGGCTGCCGCCGCGTGCCGGCAAGCTGCAGGTGCGTCCCGGCGTGCAGGTGGCCTATGCCAGCCAGCGTCCGTACCTGTTCCACGGCAGCATCGCCGACAACCTGCGCCTGGCCGATCCCGGCGCCAGCGATGCGCGCCTGCGCGCGGTGGCCGAGGCTTCGCAGGTACTGCAGTTTGCGCAGCGCCTGCCGCAGGGGCTGGATACGGTGATCGGCGAACGTGGCTTCGGCCTGTCCGGTGGTGAGGCGCGTCGCATCGGCCTGGCCCGCCTCCTGCTGCGTGATCCGCAGGTGCTGCTGCTGGACGAACCCACCGCGTTCCTGGATGCCGATACCGAAGCGGCATTGCTGCGCAGCCTGGCCGCATATGCACGTGGCCGCAGCGTGGTGGTCGCCACCCACAGCCCGGCGGTGATCGCCTGGGCCGATCGTTGCCTGCTGCTGCCGGAAGGCCGCCTGGTGGAACCGGCACAGGCGGTGCGCGCATGAGCCCTTCGCCTGATTCGCTGCGCGCGGTGTTCCTGCGTCATCGTCCGCGCCTGTTGCTGACGATCCTGTTGTTGTGGACCACGATGCTGGCCGGCACTGCATTGCTGGGCCTGTCCGGTGGTTTCCTCACCGCGGCCGCGCTGGCCGGTGCCGCAGGCCTGGGGCAGGGATTCAATTTCTTCTCGCCGTCTGCGGGTATCCGTGGCTTGACCATGGCGCGCATCGTGTCGCGCTACTTCGAAAAGCTGGTGGGCCACGATGCCACCCTGCGCATCGCCCGCGATCTGCGCGTCTGGTTCTTCCGCCGCGCGCTGCCACTGGCGCCGGCACGGCTGGGCGCTACGCGCACCGGCGAGCTGCTGGCGCGACTGCTGGGCGACATCGGCGAGGTGGATGGCCTGCTGGTACGGGCGATCGGGCCGCTGGTGGCACTGGGTGCGCTGTCGGTGGTGGCGGTTGCATCGGCGGCGCTGATCCTGCCGTCGGCGGCAGTGCTGCTGGCGGTGCTGGCGCTGCTGATCGCTTTCGGTGTGCCGTGGCTGGGCGTGCGTGGCCACGATGATGAAGAAGCCGACCGCGCCGCGCATCGCGCCGCATTGCGCACCGCGGCCTTTGAAGGGTTGGAAGGGGCGGGAGATCTGGCCGCGCTGCATGCCGATGCCGCGTGGCAGCTGAAGGTACGCGTGGCAGCCAAGCAGCTGGTTTCGCGCGACCGCCGCCGCCGTTGGCGCCTGATCGCGGCCTCGACCCTGCACGGCCTGGTGGCCGGGCTGGGCCTGGTGGCGATGCTGGCGTTGGCCCTGCACGCCGCCGAACGGCAGCGCATCGCGCCGGAGATGGCGGCGGGCCTCGTGTTCCTGACCGTGGCGTTGATCGAACTGTGGGCCGGCATGGGCTTGGCCTGGCAGTCGCTGCAGTCCGGGCGCATTGCCGCAGATCGCCTGCAGGCGATCGTCGAGCAACCGCCGACGGTGGACGATCCGCAAGTGCCACAGCCGGTGCCGCAAGCCGCGCGCGTGCATTGGGACGATGTGCATTTCCAGTGGCCGGGCGCGGCGCGGCCGGTGCTGTCCGGTCTCCAGCTGACCCTGGCGCCAGGCGAACGCATTGCCATCCGCGGCGACAGCGGCAGTGGCAAGACCACGCTGTCCAGCCTGCTGCTGCGGCTGTGGGATCCGCAGCAGGGGCGAATCACCTATGGTGGCCGCGATCTGCGCGACGTCGACCAGGCTGAGTGGCACCAGCAACTGGCGTGGCTGCCACAGAACGCACCGGTGTTTGCCGGCAGCGTGGCAGAAAACCTGCGGTTGGGCGATCCCGATGCCAGCGACGCCGCCTTGTGGGCGGTCCTCCGTCGCGTGCGCCTGGGCGACTGGGCCGAGCGCAACGGTGGCCTGCAGGCCTGGGTGGGCGAGAACGGCGCGACGATGTCGGCTGGCCAGGCGCGACGGCTGGCGCTGGCGCGGGCACTGCTGCGCAACGCGCCGATCCTGCTGCTGGACGAACCAACCGAAGGGTTGGACGTGGATACCGCACGTGCGCTGCTGCAGGATCTCTCCGGGTTGCTGGACGGGCGCAGCCTGTTGATGATCACCCACGACGACCTGCCCGAAGGCGTGGTCGATGCGCAGTACCGGTTGCGTGATGGGGTGTTGATCCGCGAATCGTGACGATGGTCCGGTAGTGCCGGCCGCTGGCCGGCAATTGAAGCGTCTGAGGTTGCCGGCCAGCGGCCGGCACTACCGATGGCGAGGGTTATCGCGAAAATTCGCGCAGCAGTACCGCGATCGAGGCCACGTTGGCCAGCACGCACAGCCAGAATACCCATTGGAACGCGGCCTTGCGGTGCTTGTGGCGGAACATCGCCTGGCCCAGCAGCGCGCCGGGCCAACCACCGGCAAAGGCCAGCAGCTGCAGGGTGCGCTCGGGAATTCGCCACTGCTTTCGCTGCGCCGCGCGCTTGTCATGGCCATAGAGGCCGAACGACACCGCGCTGGCCAGCACGCACCAGCCGCCCAGCCACAGCGGCAGCACACTGCTGATCATCAATGCAGCCAACGCGCCGAAGGCAGCCAGCGCGAGATTACGCCGCCACGCCACTTACAGCGCGTCGAGGAAGCCGCGCACGGCCGGGCCGAAACGCTCGAAATCGACGAGGAAGGCGTCGTGGCCCTGCGGCGATTCCAGGCCGATGAAGTGCGCATCGGCACCGCCGGCGCGCAGGCCATCGGCAACCTGTTGCTGCTGCTGCACGGGGAACAGGATATCGGTGTTGGCGCCGATCGCCAGCGCCTTCTCCACGCGGATCTTCGCGAGCCCGGCCAGCACGTCGCCGTCGGCATACTCGGCCAGGTCGAACCAGTCCATCGAGCGGCTCAGGTACAGGTAGCAGTTGGGATCGAAGAAACGCACGAAGCGCCGTGCGTGGCCTTCCAGATAGCTTTCCACCTGGAATTCCAGGCCGAACGGATCGTCGTCGGTCTGGTCCGAATCCAGCCGCACGCGGCCGAAGCGGCCATCCCACTCCAGCGCGGAGCGGTAGGTGATCACGCCCAGTTTGCGCGCCATGCGCATGCCGGACTCGGGGTACTCGGCATCGTCGTAGTGGCCGCCATTCCAGCGCGGGTCAAGGCGGATCGCCTCGCGCTGCAGCGAGCGGATCGCAATCGAGAACGGCAGTGCCTGCGCGCTGCCGGAAATGTTGACGTGGCTGCGCGCGATGCCCGGATGCAGCATCAGGATGGCAAGGCCCGTCATGCCGCCCATCGAGTTGCCGACCACGCAGGCCAGCCGCTCGATACCGAGTGCACGCACGACGTCGACGGCGGCGCGGGCACCGTCTTCGATCGACAGCTCGGGGAAGTCCAGGCGGTAGGGCTGACCGTTGGCCGGGTTGAGCGAAGCGGGGCCGGTCGAGCCCTTGCAGCTGCCCAGCGAATTCACGCATACCACGAACCAGCGGTTGGTATCGATCGGCTTGCCGGGGCCAACCATCGCTTCCCACCAGCCCGGTGCCGGGTTGGCCTCGTTGGCCGCTGCATGCGCGTCTGGGGACAGGCCGGTCACGATCAGGATCGCATTGCTGGCATCGGCCGCCAGCGTTCCCCAGGTCTCGTAGGCCACGCGCGCGCCGTGCAGGGCGCCACCGCGCTTGAACGGGAACGGCGAAGGCAGGGCGTGGAAGCGGGTGCCGGGCGGGATGAATTCGGTCATGCACGCATTCTAGCGGGGCGGCATGTGGAGCTGGCGACACGCTGGATTCCAGCAGCGGGTGGACGCGGACCGGACCGCCGTATCCACGCATGGCGTGGATCTGCTGTAGAGCCGAGCCGATGCTCGGCTGGCGGGCGCCGGCAACCCAATCGCAGCCGAGCGTGGGCTCGGCTCTACAAGTCAGGGAAACCGCAGCTCAACCACGCCGTCATGCGGCAGCGTCACCCGCACCACGTCGCTCTGCAGGTCGCCCTCGCTGCGATTGGCGCTACCAGTACGCGAGATGCGTGCCAGCACTTCCACTTCGCGATGGGCTGACAGCGGTGCGGTTGGCATCGGACTGTCAGCGTCGCCCAGCGCAACCGTGGCCGGGAAGCCGGCCAGCGGCAGCTTGCGAGCGGCCACCGGCATCGGCGGTCCATCCACGGCGCGCGCCAGTACGAACACCTGGGTGCTGGCTGGCCAGTCGGCGTTGTTCAGTGCCGGCAGCTGCACGCGCACCTGCAGCAGCGCCGCTGGCGCCGCAGCGCCAGCATCGGGCGCCTGGCCAGCGGCCTCGCGGGCAATCGCGATCTGCGCCTGCAGCGCCCGCGCGGCGCCCGGTTCCAGTCGCGGCAGCAGGCCGCTCCACACGTCCGCAGCCTCGGCGTTCTTTCCGCGCTGCCGCAGGGCGATGCCCAGCAGCCAGCTGGCGCGCTCGGCGTCGGGGGCCCGAGTACGTGCCTGCTGCAACCAGGCCATCGCAGTGTCATCGAACTGCTTGCCGGCATCAGCCTGCGCGCGCGCCTGCGCGGCTTCCACCAGCACGCCCGGATCATCCGGTGCCAATTCGGCGGCCTTCGCGAAGGCGTCTGCCGCAGCTGAGGTATTGCCCAGTTCGGCCTGCGAACGCCCGAGCAATGCCCAGCCATCGGCACGCTGAGGGTCGCGCTTCAGTGCATCCTGCAGGGCCTGCACGCCATCGCGCAGGGTGGCTACCGACGGCGTCGGCTGCACCTGTGCTGCACGCGGATCACCGACCAGCAGGTACAGGCAGGCACCGGCCACGCCCAGTGCGAACACGCCGACCACGAAACCGCGACGACCTTGGTGGCGCAACGGCCACAGCACCAGTGCTGCCATCAGCGCAGCAACCAGGCCGGCCAGCACCGGCAGCCAATGGTTCACCATTCGTCTCCTTCATCGGCCTTGCCGGCCGGTGCCGCGCCGACGGTGCGTCCACGTCGGCGGACGATGCCCAGCACCACCAGTGCACCGGCGCCGAGCACCAGCAGGGGGCCACCCCACAGCAGCCAGGTGCCCGGCTGCAACGGTGGTTGATAGAGCACGAACTCACCGTAGCGGGCGACCAGGAACTGCTTGATCTGTGCGTCGTCGTGGCCCTGCTGCATCAGCTGCA
Source organism: Stenotrophomonas sp. BR163 (assembly GCF_047520985.2). Lineage (NCBI taxonomy): Bacteria > Pseudomonadati > Pseudomonadota > Gammaproteobacteria > Lysobacterales > Lysobacteraceae > Stenotrophomonas > Stenotrophomonas sp. BR163. The sequence goes on along the minus strand of NZ_JAXBRE020000001.1, from coordinate 241,253 downwards.
GCACCTCGCGGCGCAGGTCCTGGGCGATCTGCGCATTGGAATCGGCCAGCGACTGGTTCTGGCACTGCACGCAGCGCAGCTGCGCGGCCAGGTCATGGAAGCGGCGTTCCTCGGCATCATCGCGGAACTGCAGCGGCTGCGGATCGTGCAGCGGCTGCTGGGCCAGCGCGGCCAGCGGCACCATCAGGAGCAGCAGCGCCAGCAGCCAGCGCATCGGCTCAGGGCGCCGTATGCAGGGTGTTGCCGGCACTGCCCTGGGCCTTCTCGATCTTCTGCAGTGCCGGGATCAGCTTCTCGTCGACCACGCGCTGGGTCATCGCGCCACTGTACTTCCAGCGCACGATGCCACTGCCATCGACCAGGAACGTCTCCGGTGCGGCGGTTACGCCCCAGTCGATCGCGGTGCGGCCCTCGACGTCACTGAGCACCACCATGAACGGGTTGCCCAGCTGTTCCAGCCAGTGCAGCGCGTCGGTCGGATCATCCTTCCAGTTGTAGCCGATCACGCGCACGCGCTTGCTCTCGGCAAAGCGGGTCAGCACCGGATGTTCTTCGCGGCAGGCCGCGCACCAGCTGCCCCAGACGTTCAGCAGATAGGGCGCACCGCGCAGCTCGTCGCTGTGTACGATCATTTCCGGGTCATGCAATACCGGCAGCGCGAACGCCGGCGCCGGCTTGTCGATCAGGGCCGACGGCAGCACGTCGCGCTGCGGGTCGCCCGATTTCATCACCCCGTAGATCATCAGCCCGAGCAGGCCGAAGAAGAACAGCACGCCGATCACGATGGCTACCGGCGGCAGCGGGCGGGAGGGGCGCGGGGCGGGGGACTCGGACATGGGAACTCCTACGGACGACGGAAACGGCGGTCGGCGGCGGTGATGAATCCGCCCAGGGCCATCAGCAGCGCGCCGAGCCAGATCCAGCGCACGAACGGCTTGATGTGCACCCGGACCGCCCATGCATTGTTGCCCAGCGGCTCGCCCAATGCCACGTAGACATCACCGTCGAAGCGTGCATCGATGCCGGCCTCGGTCATCACCTGGCCGCCACTGGCGTACTGGCGTTTCTCGGGATGCAGCAGGGCCTGCTCGCGGCCGTTGCGGAACACCCGCAGGTGGCCCCGATCAGCGATGAAATTCGGCCCTTCGCGATGGTCCACGCCTTCGAAGCGGACTTCGTAGCGACCGACCACCAGCTGCTGCCCCGGTGCCAGCGCCACTTCGCGCTGCACGTTCAGCGCTTCGACCAGCAGGGCGCCGGCCAGGAACACGGCGATGCCGGCGTGGGCGACGATCATGCCGAGCATCTCGGCGGTGAAGCGGCCATTGCCGCGCATGCGCTGCCAGACGAAGCGCGCGGTGCCGAGTGCGACCCAGGCCGCAGCGGCGACGCCGATGCCGGCCTTCCAGCCATTCTGCGGTGCCTGCCACCAGGCCAGCGCGCCCAGCAATACCGCCAGGCCCAGCCAGGGTGCCAGCAGCGCGAAGGCGCGCGAGGGCTGGTCACGCTGCCATTTCACCAGCGGGCCGAACGGCAGCAACAGGATCATCGGTGCCATCAGCAGCAGGAACAGGCTGCCGAAGTAGGGCGGACCGACCGAGATCTTGCCCAGCGACAGCGCATCGGCCAGCAGCGGGTACAGCGTGCCGAGCAGCACCATCGCGCAGGCGGTGGCCAGCAGCAGGTTGTTCGCCAGCAGCAGGGTCTCGCGCGAGGTGGCGGTGAAGCCACGGCGCGGATCATCGGCGTCCACGCTCAGCTGGCTGGCGCGCAGCGCATACAGCAGCAGGCTGCCGCCGACCAGCACCGACAGGAACACCAGGATGAACAGGCCGCGCGAGGGATCGGCAGCGAACGAATGCACGCTGGTCAGCACGCCCGAGCGCACCAGGAAGGTGCCCAGCAGCGACAGCGCGAACGCAGCGATGGCCAGCAGCAGGGTCCAGCTGCCGAAGGTGCCCCGTTTTTCGGTGACGGCCTGTGAATGGATCAGTGCCGCACCGACCAGCCACGGCATGAAGCTGGCATTTTCCACCGGGTCCCAGAACCACCAGCCGCCCCAACCCAGCTCGTAGTAGGCCCACCAGCTGCCCAGTGCGATGCCCAGGGTCAAAAAGCCCCAGGCGACGTTGGTCCACGGCCGCGTCCAGCGCAGCCAGCGTGCATCCACGCGACCTTCCAGCAGCGCGGCCACTGCGAATGCGAAGGGCACCGCGAAGCCTACGTAGCCCAGGTACAGCATCGGTGGATGGATGATCAGCCCCGGATCCTGCAGCAGCGGATTGAGGTCGCGGCCTTCCAGCGGTGCCGGGTTCAGGCGCAGGAACGGGTTGGATGTGAAGATCAGGAAGGCGAGGAAGCCGACGCTGACAATGCCCATCACCGCCAGTACGCGCGCCTGCACCGGTGCCGGCAGGTGCCGCGAGAACAGCGCCACCGCGCCGGTCCACAATGCCAGCACCAGCGCCCACATCAGCAGCGAGCCCTCGTGCGCGCCCCACACCGCCGAATAGCGGTAGATCAGCGGCAGCAGCGAATTGGAGTTCTCGGCCACATAGCGCACCGAGAAATCCTGCTGCACGAACGCGGCGGTCAGCACCGCGAAGGCGCCGGCCAACAGCAGCAGCTGCGCGAAGGCGGCAGGCCGCGCCACTGCCATCCATGCCGCGTTGTTGCGATGCGCACCGACCAGCGGCAGGCCGGCCTGCAGCAGCGAGGCCAGCAACGCACACAACAGCAGGATCTGACCCAGTTCGGGCAGCACTCAGCGCACCTCGGGGGCCGTCACCGGCACGTCGTGCTTGCGATGGGCATCGCCCATCTTGTCGGCCACTTCCTTCGGCACGTACTTCTCATCGTGCTTGGCCAGCACTTCGTCGGCGACGAAGACACCGTCCTGCAGGCGGCCACTGGCGACCACCGCGGTGCCTTCGGCGAACATGTCCGGCAGGATCCGCGAGGTGGTCACCGCCAGCTGTGCATCGCCGTCGGTCACCTCGAAGCGCGCCTCCAGCGAGCCGACCGGGCGGTTGAAGGAGCCCTTCACCACCATGCCGCCCAAGCGGAAACGCGACTGTGCATCGACATCGCCGCGCAGCACTTCCGAAGGGGTGTACAGGTAGGCGATGTTGCGCTCCAGCGCCATCGCCACCAGCGCGGTGGCCAGGCCGGAGGCGAGCAGGGCCAGCAGCACCCACACCAGGCGGCGACGCTGCACCGGGGTCATCGTTCCAGCTCCGTCGACAGCGGCGTCGCCGCGTCCTGCCTGCCAGCGCGGGTCTGCTGCCGCTGCTGGCGGGCCAGTGCCAGCCGGCGCGCCACGCGCAGGCGCAGCCACGAACCGAGGGCATCGGCGCTGAGCACCAGCACGAATACGGCGTAGGCGCCGATCACATAGGGCAGGTGTGTCATGGCTGGGCCTCCCGGGTGGCGCGCGCGGCATCGACACGGCCGCCGACCCAGGCCTTGCCGGCCTCGCGGTCGAGATTGTCGGCGCGGGCCTTGGCCAGCACCGAACCGGCGAACCAGAACTTGGTGCCGATCACCATCCACCACAGCGGCGCGATCATCGCGCTGCTGATCGCCGATTCACCGAACACGTTGATCGACTGGCGCTGGTGCAGGCCACCCCACCAGTCCACCGAATAGCGGATCACCGGCAGCAGGCTGACACCTACAATGGCCAGCAGGCCAGCGGCGCGCGCGGCGCTGCGGCGGTCTTCGATGGCGTGGTACAGGCCGATCACGCCCAGGTACAGGAACAGCAGTACCAGTTCGCTGGTCATGCGCGGGTCCCAGTCCCACCAGGTGCCCCAGGTGCCCTTGCCCCAGATGCTGCCGGTCAGCAGGGTGATGAGGGTGAAGCCGGCGCCCATCGGCGCGCAGGCCATGGCCAGGATCTCGCAGACCTTGATCCGCCAGATCAGCGCGATCGCGGCATACAGCGCCATCAGCGCGAACACGAACAGGCTCATCCAGGCACTGGGCACGTGGATGTAGAGGATGCGGAAGCTGTCCAGCTGCTTGGCTTCCGGCGGCACCACCAGCAGCGCCTGCCACATGCCGACCAGCAGCACCGGCACTGCGGCGAGGTAGAACACCCGCGACCAGCGGGCAGCGAAACGGTCGAACGTGGGAGGCGAACCGAGTTGGTGGAACCAGCGGACAATCGGATTCATGCGTGGCGGCTATCCAGCAGGGGTGGATTGGCTCTCAGCTCGGTCAACTCAGAGAAATACGTATTGCAGCGGCGGTGGCCAGCGGCGCCAGCACCAGCGCGACCAGCAGGCCAGCGCCCAGCATCAGCAGCGCACCGACCGGATCCTGCCCGCGCCCGGCTGCCGCCAGGCTGCCTGCGCCGAACACCAGCACCGGCACGTACAGCGGCAACGACAGCAGCGCCACGAGAATACCAGAGCGCCGGATGCCAACGGTCAGTGCAGCGACCACGCCACCGATCAGGCTCAGCAACGGTGTTCCCAGCAGCAACGATGCCAGCAACATCGGCAGCTGGTCATGCGGCAGATGCAGCATTTCGGCCAGCAGCGGGCTGACCACGATCAGCGGCAGCGCGGTGGTCGCCCAATGCAGCAGCACGCGCACCAGTACCAGCCAGGCCAGCGGCACCGGCGCCAGCAGCCACTGTTCCAGCGAGCCATCTTCGGCGTCGGAGCGGAACAGCGAATCCAGCGATAGCTGTCCCGCCAGCAGCACGGCCAGCCACAGCACCGCGCCGGCGGTAGCGGCCAGCAGTTGTGGCTCACGACCCTGGGCCAGCGCGAACAGCACCACCACCAGCACCGCGAACAGCAGCGGTTGCAGCGCGTCGCCGCGGCGGCGCCAGAGCAGGCGCAGGTCGCGCTTGAGCAGGGCGCCTGCGGTCTGCCACAGGCCCGGTTCGGTGCCCGGCGCGATCATGCGGCACCGCCGAGGTCGAGCTGGCGGGTGCGCACCGGCGGTGCGGCATAGGCGCCGTGGGTGGTGACCAGCGCAGCGCCACCGGCGCGCAGGTGCGCCGAAATCATCCGGTTGACCAGAGTGATGCCCTCCAGGTCGAGGTTGGCGTAGGGTTCGTCGAGCAGCCACAGTGGCGCCGGCGACAGCCAGATGCGCGCCAGTGCCAGCCGCCGCTTCTGCCCGGCCGACAGGTGGCGTACCAGAGTGTCCTCGTAACCGGCCAGGCCGACGATGGCCAGCGCGTTGCCGGGCATCTGCCGCGCACGGCGGCCGTGCAGGCCGCACAGGAAGTGCAGGTTCTCCAGCGTGCCGAGGTCCGGCTTCAGCGCCGGCAGGTGGCTGAGATAGGCGACATAGCGCGCACGCTCGGCGTTGCTGGCCGGCTTGCCGTCGATCCGCACCTGGCCGGCCCCGGGCCGGGCCAGGCCGGCCAGCACGCGCAGCAGGGTGGTCTTGCCGGCGCCATTGCCACCCTGCACCAGCAGGGCTTCGCCGGCGTCCACGTGGAAGTCCAGCGGGCCGAACACCGGCTCGTCATTGCGGGAGAAGCTCAGGCCGCTGGCGGCCAGCAATGCAGGGGTGTCCAAGGGGCAGGGGTCTTCATGCCGGAGTGCGGTGGCAATTGTAGCGGTGAATTCACAGGGTAGTGCCGGCCGCTGGCCGGCAATTTCGCCATCTGCCAGCCGAGGTTGCCGGCCAGCGGCCGGCACTACCGACGCGCGGATTGCGTAAACTCGGAGGCCTTGTTCCGCACAGTCCAGGCCGATGCAACCCACCACCAAGCTGCCCAAGGTCGGTACCACGATCTTCACCGTGATGTCCCAGCTCGCCGCCGAACACGGCGCGGTCAACCTGGGCCAGGGTTTCCCGGACTTTTCCGCGCCGCAGCGCCTGATCGATGAGACGGCCAGGGCGATGGCCGCCGGGCTGAACCAGTACCCGCCGATGACCGGCGTAGCCCCGCTGCGCCAGGCCATCGCCCAGAAGGCGCTGGACTGCTACGGCGCACAGGTCGATGCGGACAGCGAGATCACCGTCACCAGCGGCGGCACCGAGGCCATCTTCAACGCCATCCACGCCGTGGTGCGTGCGGGCGAGGAAGTGATCGTGCTCGACCCGGCCTACGATTGCTACGAGCCGGCGATCGACCTGGCCGGCGCCAAGGCGGTGCATGTGTCGCTCGATCCGCAGACCTTCGCCGTCGATTGGGATCGCGTGCGTGCAGCGATCTCCCCGCGCACCCGCATGTTGATCGTCAACACCCCGCACAATCCGTCCGGCGCGATGCTGTCGGCGCAGGACATGCAGGCGCTGGCCGAGCTGCTGCGCGGCACGCAGATCTACCTGATTTCCGATGAAGTGTATGAGCACATCATCTACGACGGCCGTCGCCACGAGTCGGCGCTGCGCTACCCGGAGCTGCGCGAGCGCGCGTTCGTGATCTCCAGCTTCGGCAAGACCTACCACTGCACCGGCTGGAAGATCGGCTATGCGATCGCCCCGCCGGCGCTGACCGCCGAGTTCCGCAAGGTGCACCAGTACAACACCTTCACCAGCTTCGGCCCGGCGCAGTACGGTTTCGCCGCGATGATCCGCGATGAGCCGGAACACCACCTGGAACTGGGCGCGTTCTACCAGGCCAAGCGCGACCGCTTCCGCGAGCAGCTGGCCAGCACCCGCCTGAAGGCGCTGCCGGTACCGGGCGGCTACTTCCAGCTGGTCGACTACTCGGCCATCAGCGACCTGCCGGACCATGAGTTCGTGAAGTGGCTGACCATCGAGAAGGGCGTGACCGCCATCCCGCTGTCGCCATTCTATGAGACTCCTCCGGCCGGCCAGCGCCTGGTGCGCCTGTGCTTCGCCAAGAACGAAGCGACCATGGACGCGGCGATCGAACGCCTGCGCCTGCTGTGAGCGGAGGCGTGGACATGCAGGATCTGCGCATTTCCCTCGTCCAGGGCGACACCCGCTGGCACGACCCGGCCGGCAACCGCGCCTACTACGGCGCGCTGCTGGCACCGCTGGCCGGCACCACCGACCTGGTGATCCTGCCGGAGACCTTCACCAGTGGTTTCTCCAACGAGGCCATTGCCCAGGCCGAAGGCATGGACGGCCCGACCGTGGCCTGGGTGCGTGAGCAGGCCAGGGCCTTGAACGCGGCGGTGATCGGCAGCGTGCAGCTGCGTGATGGCGAAGGCGTCTACAACCGCCTGCTGTTCGCCACGCCCGATGGCACGCTGGAGTACTACGACAAGCGCCACCTGTTCCGTTACGGCGGCGAGCACGAGCGTTATGCCGCCGGCCGTGAGCGCCTGAGCGTGGAATGGAAGGGCTGGCGGATCAATCCGCAGGTCTGCTACGACCTGCGCTTCCCGGTGTTCTGCCGCAACCGCTACAACGTCGAACGCCCGCAGCAGCTGGATTTCGACCTGCAGATCTTCGTGGCCAACTGGCCGTCGGCGCGCGCCTATGCGTGGAAGACCCTGCTGCGTGCGCGGGCAATCGAGAACCTGTGCTTCGTGGCGGCGGTGAACCGCGTCGGCGTGGACGGCAACCAGCTGCACTACGCCGGCGACAGCGCGGTGCTGGATTTCCTCGGCCAGCCGCAGGTGGAGATCCGCGAACGCGAACAGGTGGTGACCACCACCATCTCGGCCGATGCCCTGGCCGCACATCGCGCGCGCTTCCCGGCGATGCTCGATGCCGATGCCTTCCACCTGGACGAACAGGCCTGAGCCACGGCCTGAACACCACCGCACCAGCGCGCGCGCCTGCATCCAACGTGCACGCGCGCGCTGCTAGATTCGCCGTCAGTCCGACCGAACTGGAAGTCCTGCCATGAACAAACCTTTCGCCGTCCTTCTGGCCCTGTCTGCTGCAACGCTGGCCCCGGCTGCGCACGCTGCCGGCAATCTCGATTGCCAGCTGCGCTACAACCTGTCCGGCTGGTCGCTGATCTACAAGACCGCCTCCGGCAACGGCACGGTCAGTTGCAGCAACGGCGCCAGCCTGCCAGTGCGCATCGAAGTGAAGGGCGGCGGCCTGACCGTGGGCAAGTCGAAGATCACCAATGGCCGTGGCAGCTTCACTGGCGCCGTCAGCGTCAACGAACTGCTGGGCACCTACGCCTCGGTTGGCGCGCATGCGGGTGCCGTGAAGTCCAGCAACGCGCAGGTGATGACCAAGGGCGACATCTCGCTGGCCCTGTCCGGTACTGGCAAGGGCTGGGACCTGGGCGTGGACGGCGCCGCCTTCACCATCAGCCGGCGCTGAGGCGCGTCGGCTCGGCAATTGCCCAGCTGATGCGGATGTAGTGCTGTTCGGAGTCGCTCAACAGCCGTTCGACAACGAAACCATTTTTCAGCAATTGTGCGACCGCGTCTTCGACGAGCTGCTCGCTGGCCATTACCTGGCTGAAGCCGAACACGATGTAGCGACGGCCATTTTCCGAGCCGGCCTGGATGGCGTTGTCGAGGTCGCGGTAGAACAACTCGATCGGACGCTTGGCGGCGTCAGCATTGGCGCGGGCCTGTTCGGCGGTGATGGTGATCATGGGCATCTGCCTTGGGTGGGACAGCGCGCACGATAGCCAGCGAATCAAAGTCCTTCCCGGAAGCCGCGCACAGTGCGCTCCATTTGCAGCCATTCCTAGGTCGCAGCGGGACGCCGCCGTTGCAGCCACAAGGCCAGCAGGCCACACACGATAACGGTCGGTGCCAGCATCTGCACTGCACCGACCAGCGCCATTGCCGCACCGATCAACAGGTAGTAGAGCAGGCCGAACAGCGCGCCTGCGCTGCCGAGACAGTGTGGATAGCTGCGCAGGGCCTGGCCGAGCACATTGGGAATGGCCAGGCCGAAGCCCGTCACCACCGGCACCATCGCCGCGACCAGGGCAGGGTGATCATGCAGCAGCGCAGCCAGCAGGCCTCCCGTCAGAACCAGGCCTGCGGCGATGCGGATGCGCGTGGCCGCGGCAACGTCCGCACGCAGCAGGCGGCCATTGCCCCATGCGCCCAGTGCCGAGCCCAGTGCCAGCAACGCGCCGCTAGCGCCGAACCAGGCGGCGGGCCAGTGCAGGCGCGCAAATACGAAAGGACCGAGCGCGTACCAGCTGTACATCGCTACGTTGAAAGCCACCACCAGCAGCGCGTGCGACCAGATCCAGCGATCGCGCAGCAGTTGCCACAGCAGCGGCAGCATGGGCGTGTGGGGGATATGTGCAGGGCGGCTTTCACGCAGGCCCGCCAGGCATGCGACTGCCAGCAGGGCAGCGATCAGCAGCAGGCCGGACTGTACGCCGACGTAGCCATGGGCGGCGACCAGCAGCGTGCCCAGTGCAAGGCCGATGGCCGGGCTCAGGGCCAGGGCCATGCCGATCCAGGAGAATGCCTGCGCCAACGCCGGCCCCTGCAGATGGTCGCGCAGCACGGTCTGGGTGACCACCGAAGCGGCGGCGGCGCCGACCGCAGCCAGCGCTTGGGCCAGCAACACCGGGCCGAAGCTGCCAGCCAACAGGCCGCACAGTGCAGCCACGGCAAAGACGCCGAGGCCACAGAGAAGGGCCGGGCGACGACCGATACGATCGGCCAGGCGCCCCCACAACAGCACGCCTGCAGCGAAGCCGAACAGATACAGGCTCATCGCCTGGCTGGCGGTACCCGGCGGCAGGGCGAAGCGTTTGGCCAGATCGGCCAGGGCCGGGCTGTACAGGGTCTGCGCCAGCTGGGGAAACATCAGCAGCGCGATGGTGAGCAACAACAGGCGACGCGACATGCGGGCGCTCCACGAACAGGGCCGCGCATTGTGGTCGCGCCTGCAATGGCGCACTCTCTCCATCCTGTCATTGGATATATGAAATCGGACATGGCCTGGTTGCAGCCGGACGCGCCCTTCGACGCTGATGCCTGGAGCGCTCCGGTGCTGGGGATCGCGGCGTCACTGGCGGATCACGATTCGGGTTGGCACCAGCATGCACGCGCGCAGCTGCTCTACACCCGGCAGGGCTGTACGCGCCTGACCTACGGTGATCGCATCAGCCTGCTGCCGCCTGCGCGCGCGGCGTGGATTCCGGGCGGGCTGCGCCATCGCGCGCAGATGCGCCAGGCGGTCGACTACCGTTCGTTGTACTTCGACGCCACCCTGTCGGCCCAGCTGCCCCGGCAACCGGCGATCATCGGCGTAGGTCCGCTGCTGCAGGCCTTGCTGGAGCCGATCGCGGAGGCACCGTTCGACCATGACTGGCAATTGCCGCGCGCGCACCATCAACTGGCGTTGTGCGTGCTGGAAATCGCCGCTGCACCGGTGGCGCCGATGGACCTGCCTTTGCCGCGTGATCCACGCATTGCACGTTGCCTGCCGCTGGCCGAACAGCTGCCGCCCGAACTGGGCGAGCTGGCCGAGCGCGCGGGTTTGAGCGTGCGCACCATTGGCCGGCTGATGCAACGTGATACCGGCATGGGCTATCAGGCCTGGCGCCAGCAATGGCGCCTGATGCGGGCCATGGAGCTGCTGCTGCTCGGGCATCGCGTCGCGCATGTGGCGCAGGACACTGGCTTCTCCGCCGAGAGCCCGTTCATCGCCTTCTTCCGCAGCATGGCCGGCACCACGCCCGCCGCTTTCCAGCGCCACGCAAAAGGGGACGGAGGGGATTAAGTCGTTTTCGCCCCTTCGACACATGGCGTGGCGAAAACGACTTAATCCCCTCCGTCCCCTTTTTAAAGAAAAACCCCGGCCTGGGCCGGGGTTTCTCATTTCAGCGTGGCCTGTGATCAGCCGCCGCGTGGGCCGCTACGGCGCGGGCCGCCCGGGCCGCGGTTGCCGCCGGGACCACGGTTGCCACCCGGACCGCCGGGGCCGCGGTTACCTCCGGGGCCACGGTTGCCACCACCCGGACCACGACCGCCCGGACGGGCGCCCTGTGCCGGCTTCGGGCTGCCATACGGGTTGAAACCCGGGGTTGCATGGTCGGACGGGAAGCTCGGGGCGTTGCCCGGATGACCGTACGGGTGCTTGTTGCCCTGGCCCTGCGAGCGGTTGCCGGCACCGGCCGGACGACCCTGGCCGCCTGCGCCGCCACGGCCTTCACCACCGAAACCGCCACGGCCCTGGCCGCCGGCGGCGCCCGGGCCCTTCGGCTTGCCGTACGGACGGCCCTGGCCGCCCGCGCCCGGTCCACGGGCACCCGGGCCACGTGCGCCCGGGCCGGCATTGCGGTGCCCGCTCGGGCCAGTGCTCACGCCATCGGGCACGTACCAGGTGCGGAACGCGGCCGGATTGCCTTCCGGCAGCGAACGGTCATTCTTCGGCGCGCGCTGCTTGAACGGCTTCTGCGACTGCTTGGCCGCTGCTTCACCGCTGACCGTCAGGCCGCCCTTGAAGCCGCCACCCTTGCCGCCGCGACCACGGCCGCGGTCTTCGCGGACGTTGTCGAAACGGCGCAGCTCGCGACCTTCGTCAGCGGTGTTGTGGCCATTGACATAGGCATTGCCGCGGCCACCTTCGCGCACGCGCACAGTGGTCTTTGCGGCGCGGCGCTGGCCGATCACCGGCTGCAGCGTCAATGCCGACGGAGCGCCTTCTTCCAGCTTCAGCTGCGCGCGCAGCGCTTCCACCTGAGCGGTGCCCAGTTCCACCGAATGGCCACGGGCCAGTTCGCGCGGCAGGCTCACCTTGCCATAGCGGGTGCGCTTCAGGCGGCTGACCTGGCAGCCCTGCGATTCCCACAGGCGGCGCACTTCGCGGTTGCGGCCTTCCTTCACCACGACGCGGAACCAGTCGTGAGAATCGGTGCCGCCGATGCGTTCGATCTCATCGAACTTGGCCGGACCGTCTTCCAGTGCGACGCCACGGCTGAGGCGGTCGACGATGGCGTCGGAGACCTTTTCCTCGCCTTCCGGTGCACGCACGCGCACCACGTACTCGCGCTCGACCTCGAACGACGGGTGCATCATGGCGTTGGCCAGCTCACCGTCGGTGGTGGCCAGCAGCAGGCCGGTGGTGTTGATGTCCAGGCGGCCGATGGCGATCCAGCGCGCGCCCTTCAGCGGCGGCAGCGACTCGAACACGGTCGGGCGGCCTTCGGGATCTTCGCGGGTGGTCACCTGGCCTTCCGGCTTGTTGTAGACCAGCACGCGCGACGGCTCGGCCAGGGCAGTGGCGACGAAGCCACGGCCATCCAGTTCGATCCTGTCGCCGCTCTTGACCGACATGCCGGTCTGCGCGACTTCACCGTTGACCTTGACCAGGCCTTCGGCGATGCGCTGTTCCAGCGCGCGGCGCGAGCCGAGGCCGGCCTGGGCCAGCACCTTGTGCAGGCGCTCTTCCAGCTTGAACTGTTCGGAGGTGGCTTCGCGCTTCAGCGAGAGCTTGTTACGGGGGGTGTCACTCATCAGTTTTGCTCCGGCCGACGGTTTCGAGGTCGGCCTCTGGTTCGGAATCGGCTTGGTCAACAGCCACGGTCGTCATCGCGACGGCGTTGTCTTCGCGTTCGTTCACTGGCACCGCGCGCTCGCCCGGCGCGGAATCGGGGTGCCCATCATCGAGGGGCGAAGGTGCTTGCTCATCGGAGGCCGATGCAGGGGCTGCATTGGCGGAATCGGGGGTGTCACTGCCGGCCAGGCCGGCGTCATCGTTCGCGGCAACGCCATCGGCGCTGGCCGAGATGTCCGGACCCTCGGCACCGGCCACGGCCGGTGCATCACGGTCCAGGGCCAGCTGCGGTTCCAGCTCGCCCAGGTCCTTCAGTTCCGACAGCGGCGGCAGTTCGTCCAGTCGCTTCAGCCCGAAGTAGTCCAGGAAGCCCTTGGTGGTGCCGAACAGCGCCGGCTTGCCGGGCACGTCGCGGTGGCCGACCACGCGGATCCATTCGCGTTCTTCCAGCGCCTGGATGATGTTGCTGCTGACCGCCACGCCGCGCACCTGCTCGATCTCGCCGCGGGTGATCGGCTGCCGGTAGGCGATCAGCGCCAGGGTTTCCAGGGTGGCGCGGGTGTAGCGGGTCTTGCGTTCGGTCCACAGCCGGCTGATCCAGCCATGTACTTCGCTGGTGACCTGGTAGCGGAAGCCGGAGGCGACCTCGACCAGTTCCACGCCACGACCTTCGCAGGCCTCGCGCAGGCGCTCCAGCGCACGTTCGACGCTGCCCGGCGGTGCCGGTTCCTCTTCCGGAAACAGGTCCTTCAGCTGGGCCAGGGTGAGTGGCTGGCTGGAGGCCAGCAGGGCACCCTCGACAATGCGGTCGATCAGCGATTGATCCATCGGCAGTCAGCGCTCACTCGTTGGCATTGGCGGCGTCGTTGTCGTCAAACTCGCTGCTGAACTGCAGCGGCGCGTTGGTGTTGCCAGCAGCCAGCGACTTCACGTAGATCGGCGCCAGCGGTTCTTCCTGGACGATGTCCAGCAACTGTTCCTTGGCCAGTTCCAGCACTGCCAGGAACGTGACAAGCACGCCCAGCTTGCCTTCTTCGGCGGTGAACAGCCCTTCAAAACGATAGAACTTGCCGTCTTCCAGGCGTCCCAGTACTTCGCCCATGCGTTGCCGCACGCTCAGTGCTTCGCGCTTGATGGCGTGGCCGCTGAACAGCTCGGCGCGCTTGAGCACGTCGTGCAGGGCCAGCAGCATTTCCTTCAGGTCCACCGGCGGCGGCAGCTTCACCGTGGCGCGCTCGGGCATGAAGGCATGCGCCACCGTGGTGTCGCGGTCCTGGCGGGGCAGGGCGTCGATGTCCTCGGCGGCCTGCTTGAAACGTTCGTACTCCTGCAGCCGGCGCACCAGCTCGGCGCGCGGGTCGGCCTCATCGCCTTCCTCGCTGACCGGGCGCGGCAGCAGCATCCGCGACTTCACCTCGGCCAGGATCGCGGCCATCACCAGGTACTCGGCCGCCAGCTCGAAGCGCAGCTCGCGCATCACGGTGATGTATTCCACGTACTGCCGGGTGATTTCGGCCACGGGAATGTCCAGCACATCCAGGTTCTGGCGGCGGATCAGGTACAGCAGCAGGTCCAGCGGGCCTTCGAAAGCGTCCAGGATGACTTCCAGCGCGTCCGGCGGGATGTACAGGTCCTGCGGGATCTGCAGGACCGGTTGCCCATGCACCACGGCCAGCGGCATTTCCTGCTGCTGGGGGGCGGGCGGCCGGGTTGGCGGGTTCGCGTCGAGCGCGAGTTCGGAAGTCATCTAATGGACATCAGGATTGCAACGGACCAGTCGCGGCACCGGGTTCGCCGGGCCAACGCCACGGAGCCCCAGGGCACCAGACACGCCGGGATCGGCGCGATTCCACACATATCAAACAGCAGGACGCGCCGCAGTAAACGGCAGCGACAGAACTACGGGGAGGTCGTCTACGTGGCCCGGCCAGGTGGTCCGGTTTGAAGCAGCGGATCTGTCGTCGGGGGCTGCGTGGCCGCAGAATCCGACGGGCTGCTGCATCCAGCCACGTGCAATGGAGTCTAGGGTAAGCCTTTGCTGCGCCAGTGTCCAGCCGGACCGGGGCAGGGGCTGCATTGGCTAGAGTCGGCGGACCCGACAACGCAAGCGAGGAAATGCCGGTGTGGTATGTGATCGAAGGGTATGACGGCCGGGATGTGCTGGCGCAGCGGCTGCAGGCGCGGCCGGAGCATCTGGCGCGGCTGCATGCGCTGCGCGACGCGGGACGCCTGCTGCTGGCCGGGCCATGCCCGGCGGTGGACAGTGAAGACCCGGGCCCGGCCGGTTTCAGCGGTTCGGTGGTGATCGCGCAGTTCGAGTCGCTGCCGCAGGCCCAGGCCTGGGCCGATGCCGACCCGTACGTGGCTGCAGGCGTCTACACCCGCGTGCAGGTCCGCCCGTTCCGCAAGGTGCTGCCGTGAACGCGGAACGGATCGAGCGGATCCGTGATGCGCTGCAGCAGGCGCTGGCGCCGAGCGTGCTGGTGATCGAGGACGACAGCCATCGTCACGCCGGCCATGCCGGTGCGCGCGACGGGCGCGGCCATTTCAACGTGCATGTGGTCAGTGAGCGCTTCGCCGGGCTGGGGCCGCTTGCCCGGCACCGCGCGGTCTATGCCGCGCTGGGGTCGATGATGGAGACCGATATCCACGCGTTGTCCATCCGCGCGCAGACCCCGTCAGAACAGGGCTGAGCCCTTGTCCCACGCTGTCCTGGCGGGTCCTTCATGGCCTCGCCACGGACAGGTTTTCATGTCCATTTAGGGACATTCGCCTAACGGACTGTTTACAAGTCTGGATGGAAACGCTTACATTCCGCGCCAATGCTGGTAGGTCCAAGCCGTGGAGGGCGGCTTCGTGAACAAGGCAGCTATCACAATCAAAGACGTCGCACGCGAAGCCCGGGTCTCCGTGGCCACGGTTTCCCGCGCGCTCAACGGGCATGAAAATGTCGCCGAACCGGTCCGCCAGCTTGTGCTGGAGGTGGCCGCACGGCTGCGTTACACCCCGCACGCCGCCGCCCGCAGCCTGAGCAGCCGCCGCACCAATACGGTGGGCGTGGTGCTGCCTGACCTTTACGGCGAGTTCTTCTCCGAGCTGATGCGCGGCATTGACGGGGTGGCCCGCAACCGCCGCCAGCACCTGCTGGTGTCCAGCTACCACGGTGACCAGGAACAGCAGGGCGCCGCCCTGCGTGCCATGCGCGGCCGCGTCGACGGCCTGCTGGTGCTTTCGCCCTATGCCGAGAGTCCGGGCTTCCTGACCGACAACCTGCCGCAGTCGTTGCCGACGGTGTTGATCAACACCTATCTGCCCGGGCAGGACCACCCGGTGCTGAGCATCGACGACCACGCCGGCGCAATGGCGATGACCCGCCACCTGCTGGATGCCGGCCACCGCCGCATTGCCTTCATTTCTGGTCCGGACCTCAACTTCGACGCGCGCGAGCGCCTGCGCGGCTTCCGTGACGCGCTGGCGGCTTCTGGCGGTGGCGCCGAAGGCATCGAGTTGCCCGGTGATTTCGACGAAGCTTCCGGCCATCGTGCCGGTCAGGAGTTGCTGGCAGCCGGAGCGCTGCCCGATGCCGTATTCGCCGCCAACGACATGATGGCCCTGGGCTGCCTGTATGCGTTTACGCAGGCAGGGGTCCGTGTGCCGGCCGATGTGGCCCTGGCGGGTTTCGATGACATTCCACTGGCGCGTTTCGTCCACCCGTCGCTGACCACCATGCAGGTCAGCATCGCCGAGCTCGGCGACCGGGCCATGACGCGTCTGATGCAGTTGATGGACGGCACCTCCACGGATGGGGCAGGGGACAAGCAGACCCTGGTTCCCCGCTTGATTGTTCGCGATTCCACCACTCCGCCATCCGGCCGTTGAAGCCAGAGGCGTTTCTTCTTTTTTTTGACTGATCGCAGGGACCGCGCAAGCGGTTACCGCCACCCGGAGATTGAGTTGATGATGCATACCACCTTCCGCATGCCGGCGCGCCGGCTGCTGAGCACCGCTCTGGTCAGCTGCCTGATGCTGGCTGCCGCCCCGAACGTCATGGCGCAGTCGGCCAACGCCAGCCTGCGCGGCCAGGTTGCCGGTGCCCAGGCCGGCACCGAAGTGACCGCCACCAACGTGGCCACCGGTACCGTCCGCCGTGGCACCATCCGCGCCGACGGCAGCTACTCGCTGATGGGCCTGGATCCGGGCACGTACAACGTGGTCGCCAACGGCCAGACCCAGAAGGTCACCGTCACCGTGGCTTCGACCGCGACGCTGAACTTCGCTGGCGCAGCCAGCAGCACCCCGGGCTCGACCGCGGCCACCAACCTGGACACCGTCAACGTTGTTGCGCCGACCCTGCTGCAGGAAGTGCGCACCTCCGAAGTTGGCAAGACCGTCAGCCTGCAGCAGATCCAGACCACCCCGCAGGTGTCGCGCAACTTCCTGGAGTTCGCCGACGCGGTGCCGGGCCTGATCTTCACCCGCGATGCCAAGGGCAACACCTCGCTGCGCGGCGGCGCCACCAATGCAGATGGCACCAACGTCTACATCGACGGCGTGGGCCAGAAGAGCTACGTCAAGGGCGGTGGCGTGGCCGGCCAGTCCGGCAGCGCCGGTAACCCGTTCCCGCAGCTGGCCATCGGCGAATACAAGGTCATCAGCGGCAACTACAAGGCCGAGTATGGCCAGGTGTCGAGCGCCGCAGTGACGGCTGCAACCAAGTCCGGTACCAATGAGTTCAAGGGTGAGGCGTTCTACCGCTACACCGATGAAGACATGCGTGCCAAGACCCCGGCCGAGCGCCAGGGCGGCAAGGAGAAGATGGTCTCGGCCGAGAAGGAATACGGCTTCGCCCTGGGCGGTCCGATCATCCAGGACAAGGCGCACTTCTTCGTGACCTACGAAGCCAAGCGCTTCGACCTGCCGGTCACCATCGCGCCGGATGGCGCGGTCACCGGCGCTGCCGGCCTGCTGCCGCCCGCCGGTGCCGCCGGCCTCGGCCCGGCCAGCCAGCCGTTCCAGCAGGATCTGATCTTCGGCAAGATCGACTTCGAGCCGACCGACAACGACCGCATCGAGCTGACCTTCCAGGACCGCGACGAAACCCAGTCGCAGTTCAGTGGCCAGACCTCGCCGGAAGCCGGCCGTGAAGTGGTCAACACCGACCGTCGTTATGCCCTGCGCTGGAACCACAGTGGTGAGCGCTACTACAACGAGTTGATGGTCACCCACGAAGACTCGTTCAACAACCCGACCCCGCTGACGCTGGCCAACGGCATCACCTACACCGCACCGGACGGCCCCGAAGACCGCACCATCGTGAAGATCGGTGGCGCCTCGGCACTGGATTCGCAGGTGAAGGGCCAGAAGGGCTGGTCGATCGAAGACAACCTGACCCTGGATGGCATCCAGTGGGCCGGTGACCACACCATCAAGATGGGCGTGAAGTACAAGGCGATCGATCTGTACGCATCCGATGCGGCGCAGATCAATCCGACCTTCACCTACTCGCTGGGCGATCCGGACTTCCCCGATTCCATTCCGTACAAGGCGCAGTTCGTCAAGCCGGTGACCGGCGTGACCGGCGTGTCCGGCGAAGTGCGTTCGAAGTCCAAGCAGTACGGCGTGTTCATCCAGGACGACTGGCAGGTCAACGACCACCTGCAGCTGAACATCGGCCTGCGCTGGGACTACGAGAAGACCCCGTCCTACCTGGACTTCGTGACCCCGCAGCAGGTGGTCGACGCCATCTATTCGCAGGATCCGCGCGCCCCCGCTGGCCAGACCTATGCCGATTCGCTGGCACTGGGCGGCCTGGACATCAGCGACTACATCAGCAACGGCCACAACCGCAAGGCGTTCAAGGACGCCTGGCAGCCGCGCCTGGGCTTCTCGTATGACATCAACGCCGACGAGCAGCACGTGATCCACGGTGGTGCCGGCCGTTCCTACGACCGTGACCTGTTCGACAACCTGCAGCTGGAAACCACCAAGCTGGCCCTGCCGCAGCCGACCATCTACTTCCGCAACCCGGCTACCGGCGCCTGCATCAACGGCCAGGCCGCCTGCTATGACTGGAACCCGAACCTGCTCAACGGGATCGGCAACCTGCAGGCCCTGGTCGGCGCGACCAGCAATGCCGGCCTGGAAGTGGACCTGCTGAACAACAAGCTGAAGGCGCCGTACTCGGATCAGTTCAGCCTGGGCATGAGCAACCAGATCGGCGACTGGCTGACCGACGCCACCATTGCCCGTACCCTGAGTTACGACGGCTTCGCCTTCACCCTGGGCAACCGCTACCCGACCGGCCAGTTCTTCGATGATCCGCGCCTGTGTGGTGGCACCTCCCCGGGCCTGAGCCAGGCCTGGAGCTGCAACGTGCCGGGCTTCGGCAGCCTGATCATCGGCCAGCAGGGCATCAAGACCCGTGCCACCCAGGTCCTGTTGTCGGCACAGAAGCCGTTCACCAAGGAAAGCGGCTGGGGCACCTCGATCGCCTACACCTGGACCACCGCGCGCCATAACCGCGACATCAACGAGAAGTACGCCTTTGACCGCGGCCTGATCGGTGACTACCCGACCATCCGCTCCAACGGCGCACCGCGCCACCGCCTGGTGGTGACCGGTTCGTACGCGGGCTTCTGGGGCATCACCTTCGGCGGCAAGATCACCCTGGCCACCCCGACCGCCGTCAACGACTGGTACCCGGTGATGCAGGCCAGCGGCTACACCCTGCCGACCCCGCAGGCGGCCGTGCCCAACGCAACCGGCAAGTTCCTGGTGGGTGGCAAGATCTTCGGCTACCGTTCGGTCGACCTGCAGGCGACGAAGACGTTCAAGCTGGCGGGCAACACCGAGCTGTACGCCCGTCTGGACATCATCAACGTGTTCAACTTCGACAACTTCTCCACCTACAACTACGTCAAGACCAACGGCAAGCTGCAGGCCAGCTACAACGAGACCGGCGACATCATCGGCACGCCGCGCCAGGTGAAGGCCGAGGTGGGCTTCCGCTTCTAAGCGGCGCCGCCTGCTGCTGTATCCGATGCCGCCGGTCCGCCGGCGGCATCGATTGTGTGAGAACGGCAATGGCCGGCCCCGTGCCGGTCCAGTGGCCCCCCCCCTGGCGGGGCCGGGGGCGCGGCGGGGGGC
>NZ_JAXBRE020000001.1:0-221710 GCF_047520985.2 Stenotrophomonas sp. BR163 | reverse complement strand
TTGCCCACGCCGCTGCCGGGCAGGGGGCAGCGGCGTGGGCAATGATCGCGGTGTCAAACCACGTTTTTCGTGGTTTTTTAAGAGCGCATCTTGTAAACGATTTCAGATCATTGGACGGTATGCTTTCCCATCGATCAGACCACCGGAGGAACCGCGCCATGCAGGCACGCCATCTGTTGTCCGCGGCAGCGTTGAGCCTGGCCGTCGCCGCCTGCCAGCCGGCCCAGCAGGAGCCTGCCAAGCCGCGTCCGCCGGTGATCCTGATCGAGGCCGATGCACCGCCGCGGCCGATGAAGCCGGAGCTGCCGCCGCTGTTCGATGACATCGAGCGCCGCACCTTCCAGTTCTTCTGGGACACCACCAACGAGATCAACGGGCTGACCCCGGACCGCTATCCGTCGCGGCCGTTCGCCAGCATCGCGTCGGTGGGTTTCGCGCTGACCGCCTATCCCATCGGTATCGAGAACGGTTGGGTCAGCCGCAACCAGGCGATCGACCGGACCCTGACCACCCTGAAATTCTTCCGCGACGTGCCGATGGGCCCACAGCGCACCGGCAAGGCGGGCTACAAGGGTTTCTACTATCACTTCCTGGACATGCAGGAAGGCCGTCGCTACGACAGCTGGGTCGAACTGTCCTCGGTGGATACCGCACTGCTGATGATGGGCGTGCTGTTCGCGCAGTCGTACTACGACGGTGACGATCCGCGCGAAAAGGAAATCCGCCAGATCGCCGACACCTTGTACAAGAAGGTCGACTGGCCGTGGCTGCAGCAGCGTGCACCGCTGATCTCGATGGGCTGGTTCCCGGAGAGCGGCTTCATCGACCACGACTGGATGGGCTACAACGAGGCGATGATGGTCTACATCCTCGCCCTGGGCTCGCCCACGCACCCGGTCAGCCCGGACGCGTGGACGGTGTGGACGCGCACCTATGACAACGACTGGGGTGTCTACCAGGGCCAGGAATACCTGTCCTTCGGCCCGCTGTTCGGCCACCAGTACAGCCACGTCTGGATCGATTTCCGCGATATCCAGGACGCGTACATGCGCGAGCGCGGCAGCACCTATTTCCTCAACAGCCGCTCGGCCGCGCTGGCCCAGCGCGAGTACGCCATCGCCAACCCGATGCAGTGGAAGGACTATGGCGAGAACGTATGGGGCCTGACCGCCAGCGATGGCCCGCAGAACACCACGCAGGAGTACCGCGGCGAACAGCGCCAGTTCCGCCACTACTCCTCGCGCGGCGCCGGCCTGCGCGAGAACTTCGATGACGGCACCATTGCCCCGACTGCGGCGATCGCCTCGGTGGTGTTCGCGCCCGAGCAGGTGATCCCGGCGACGCTGGAAATGCACAAGCGCTACGGCGACTACATCTATTCCAGCTACGGCTTCCTGGATTCGTTCAATCCCAGCTTCAACTACGACATCCCGATCAAGACCGGTCGCCTGGTGCCGGATCGCGGCTGGGTCGCCAGCGACTACATCGCCATCGACCAGGGGCCGATCCTGACCATGATCGCCAACTACCGCAACGACTTCGTCTGGGAAGTGATGAAGAAGAATCCGTACATCCGCAAGGGCCTGGAGCGGGCCGGATTCAGCGGCGGCTGGCTGGCACCGGAAGGGTCGTTCCAGCCGCTGGAACTGCAGAAGGACGAAAAGGCCGCGGCAGCACGCGCGGTGGGTATCGCCGAATCACGCGCGGCTGCCGCGCAGGAACAGAAGAACAATGCCAACCGCACCACAGGCCAGGGCAAGTAATCCGATGCCGAACTGGATCGACCGCCTGCGCCGCTGGGCGCTGCCTGCCCTGGCCACCCTGGCCGTGGCCGGCTGCGCCCGCACCGAACCGGGCACCACCACCGTGCGCTTCTGGGCGATGGGCCGCGAAGCCGAGGTGGTCAGCGAGCTGATCCACGAGTTCGAGGCCGAGAATCCCGGCATCAAGGTGGATGTGCAGAACATCCCGTGGACCGCCGCGCACGAAAAGCTGCTGACCGCGTTCGCCGCCGATGGCCTGCCGGACGTGTGCCAGCTCGGCAACACCTGGGTGCCGGAGTTCGCCGAACTCGATGCATTGACCCCGCTGCAGCCGTTCGTGCAGCGCTCCACTGTGGTCGATCCGAAAGATTACTTCCAGGGCATCTGGGATACCAACGTGATCCACGGCGAGCTGGTCGGCGTGCCGTGGTACGTCGATACGCGCCTGATCTACTACCGCAAGGACCTGCTGGCCAAGGCCGGCTACGACCACCCGCCGCGCACGTGGCCGGAGTGGGAGGAGCAGATGGCGGCGATCAAGCGCATGCAGGGCCCGAACCGCTACGCGGTGCTGATGCCGATCAACGAGTTCGAGCAGCAGCTGTCGCTGGCCCTGCAGCAGCCCGACCCGCTGCTGCGCGACGACGATACCCGCGGCAATTTTGCCAGCCCGGGGTTCCGCCGCACGCTGTCCTTCTACGCCAACATGTTCGAGCAGGGCTGGGCGCCGAAGATGTCCGAGACGCAGATCTCCAACGTCTGGGATGAATTCTTCCGCGGCTTCAACGTGTTCTACATCTCCGGCCCCTGGAACATCCGCGAGTTCAAGAAACTGCAGCCGAAGGAACTGGAAGGACAGTGGGGCACCGCTGCGCTGCCGGGGCCCAACGGTCCGGGCGCGGGCATCGCCGGTGGCACCAGCCTGGTGATCTTCCGCAAGTCGCAGCAGAAGGAGGCGTCCTGGAAGCTGATCGAATTCCTGTCGCGCCCGCAGATCCAGGCACGCTTCCATTCGATCATCGGCGACCTGCCGCCACGCCGCAGCGCCTGGAACGCGCCGTCGCTGGCCAACGATCCGCTGGCCGCCGCGTTCCGCGATCAGCTGGAGCGGGTCAAGCCGACGCCGAAGGTGCTTGAATGGGAGCGCATCGTGCAGGAAATGCGCATTGTCACCGAGAAGGTGGTGCGCGGTGGCCTGCCGCAGGACAAGGCCGTGGCCGAACTGGACCAGCGCGTGGACAAGGTGCTGGCCAAGCGCCGCTGGATGCATGAACAACAACGCCTGCAGGAGCGCGCGCCGTCGCCGCAATCGAGCAGCGCAGTGGCCGCCGGGAGCGCGCAATGAAACGTACTTCGCTGGCCGGCTGGATCTTCGCCGGCCCCTCGCTGATCGTGCTGGGCGTGTTCTTCGGCCTGCCGGTCGCCTCGGCGCTGGCGCTGAGCGTGACCGACTTCGACCTCTATGCACTGGCCGACAGCAGCAACCTGCGCTTCGTCGGCCTGGGCAACTACATCGACCTGCTGCAGACGCCGATGTTCTGGAAGTCGCTGTGGAATACCGCCTACTTCGTGCTGATCGGCGTTCCGTTGTCGATCGGTGTGTCGCTGGGCGCGGCCATGCTGCTCAACGCACCGGCCGCACGCTTCAAGGCCCTGTTCCGTACGGCACTGTTCGCGCCGGTGGTGACCACGCTGGTGGCGGTGGCGGTGATCTGGCGCTACCTGTTCCATACCAGCTATGGACTGGTGAACTACGGGCTGGGCCACCTGGGCATCAGTCCGATCGACTGGCTGGGTGATCCCAACTGGGCGATGCCGACCATCATGCTGTTCGCGGTGTGGAAGAACTTCGGCTACAACATGGTGATCTTCCTCGCCGGCCTGCAGGCGATCCCGCATGACCTGTACGAAGCCGCGCGCATCGACGGCGCTTCGCGCTGGAAGCAGTTCCTGCACATCACCCTGCCGATGCTCGGCCCGGTACTGCTGGTGGTCGGCGTGATCACCGTGTCCGGCTATTTCCAGCTGTTCGCCGAGCCGTATGTCATGACCCGCGGCGATCCGCTGCAGAGCACCGTCAGCGTGCTGTATTTCATGTTCGAGGAAGGCTTCAAGTGGTGGAACCTGGGGCGCGCCTCCGCGGTGGCGTTCCTGCTGTTCCTGATCATCCTGGCGGTGACCACCGTGATGCTGCGTTTCGGCCGCAAGAGGCAGTTGGTATGAGTCGTGAAATCGGCCAGTCGCGCTGGTATCCGTGGATGATCAATGCTGCGTTGCTGGTGCTGGCCCTGGTCAGCCTTGCACCGCTGCTGTGGATGCTCTCGGTCTCGTTCATGCCGCAGGGCGAGGCCAGTCATTTCCCGCCGCCACTGCTGCCTTCGAGCATCACCACGCACAACTACCACGAGCTGTTCGCGCGCACCGGCATGGGCGGCAACTTCGCCAACAGCCTGCTGGTGTCGCTGGCTATCACGCTGGGTTCGCTGCTGCTCAACACCATGGCTGGCTACGCCTTCGCCAAGCTCAACTTCGTTGGCCGCGAACGCCTGTTCCAGGTGCTGATGGCAGCGCTGGTGATCCCGGCGCAGGTGGCGATGCTGCCGCTGTTCCTGCTGATGAAGCAGCTGGGCCTGGTCAACAGCTTTGGCGGCGTGATCGTGCCGGCGCTGGCCAGCGTGTTCGGCATCTTCCTGGTGCGCCAGTACGCGCGTTCGATCCCGGACGAGCTGCTTGAAGCGGCGCGCATCGACGGCGCGGGTGAGCTGCGCATCTTCTTCCAGATCGTGCTGCCGATGCTCAAGCCGGTACTGGTGACCCTGGCGATCTTCACCTTCATGGGGGCATGGAACGATTTCATGTGGCCGCTGATCGTGTTGACCGACCAGGAGCACTACACTTTGCCGGTGGCGCTGGCCACCCTCTCGCGCGAGCACATCATGGACGTGGAAATGATGATGGCTGGCGCGGTGGTCACCGTGGTTCCGGTGCTGGCACTGTTCCTGGTGCTG
This sequence comes from Stenotrophomonas sp. BR163, assembly GCF_047520985.2. Taxonomy (NCBI): domain Bacteria; kingdom Pseudomonadati; phylum Pseudomonadota; class Gammaproteobacteria; order Lysobacterales; family Lysobacteraceae; genus Stenotrophomonas; species Stenotrophomonas sp. BR163. The sequence continues at coordinate 216,939 of NZ_JAXBRE020000001.1, read as the reverse complement.
CAGCGGTACTACATCCAAGGTCTGTTGCTGGGGAGCGTCAAGGGATGAAGCGAGCGATCGCCGTTGGACTGGGCCTGTTGTGGACTTCCCTGGCGATCGCCGCACCACCGGCACTGCCGGCGCCGAAGGTACTGGACGATTTCGACGACATCGGCGCCTGGAAGCTGGTGCTGTCCGACCAGGTCAGCGGTTCGCTGCGTCCGGTGAGCGGTGCCGGTGGCGGCCGCGCGCTGTGCCTGGACTACGATTTCCACAAGGTGTCGGGCTACGTCGGCATCCGCCGCGCGCTGGGCATCGAGTACCCGGCCAACTACCGTTTCGGCTTCCAGCTGCGGGGGGATTCGCCGGGCAACGACCTGCAGTTCAAGCTGATCGATGCCAGCGGCGACAATGTCTGGTGGGTCAATCGTCCGGGCTACAGCTTCCCCAAGGCGTGGACGCCGGCCGAATACCGCCGTCGCCAGATCGACAAGGCATGGGGGCCGTCGCCGGAGAAGGAGATGGCGCGCAGCGCTGCGGTCGAGTTCACGATCTACAGCAAGGTCGGCGGCCGCGGCACGGTGTGCTTCGACAAGCTGACCCTGCAGGGCCTGCCGCCGCAGGATGATTCGGCGCTGGTGCCATCGGTGATCGCCGACACCGCCACCGCGCTGCAGGACCGGATGATTGACGGAAAGAGCGATACGTTCTGGATCAGTGGCGGGGTCAAGCAGCAGACCATCAGCCTGGACCTGCACAAGAGCCGCGAGATCGGCGGTGCGGTGATTGACTGGCTGCCGAACCTGGAAGCCAATCGCTACACCGTGCGGACGTCCGAGGATGGCCGGGACTGGCGCACCGTGCGCGAGGTGACCGGCGGTGCGGGCGGCCGCGACTGGCTGGCGCTGCCGGATACCGACGCGCGCTACGTGCGCTTCGATCTGCACGATGGCCCGAACTGGCGCTATGGCATCCGTGACATCACGCTCAAGCCGCTGGCGTTCGCGGCCACGCCGAACGCATTCCTGTCCTCGGTGGCGGCCGACCTGCCGCGCGGCTCGCTGCCGCGTGCATATGTGGGCGAACAGCCGTACTGGACCCTGCTCGGCCTCGATGGCGGCCAGGAGCAGGCACTGATCAGCGAGGACGGTGCGCTGGAACCGGCCAAGGGCAGTTTCAGCATCGAGCCGTTCATCCGCGTGGACGGCAAGTTGCTGGACTGGTCGACGGTGGCCATCACCCAGTCGCTGCAGGATCGCTACCTGCCCATCGCCAATGTCGACTGGGTGCATGAGAAGGCCGGCCTGGCGGTAACCAGCTTCGTGCAGGGCACGCCGGAGCGCGCGCAGCTGATCGGCCGCTACCGGTTGAGCAATCCGGACAAGGTGGCGCACGAGTACACCTTGGCGCTGGCGATCCGGCCGTGGCAGGTGAACCCGCCGACCCAGTTCCTCAATACCGTCGGCGGCTTCAGTCGCATCGATGCGCTGGATGTGGGCGAACAGCTGGTGCGCATCAACGGTGAGCCGCGCATCTATCCGTTGCAGGTGCCGGATGCGCGCTTTGCCAGCACGTTCGATGGCAAGCTCGACGCGATGCATCTGGCCTCCGGGAAATACCCGGCCAGCACGGCGGTGAAGGACAGCACCGGCATGGCGTCCGGTGCGCTGCTGTATACGATCAAGCTGGACCCTGGCCAGAGCCGAGAAGTGGCGGTGGTGTTGCCACAGACCGGAGGCTGGGCGCCGCAGGCGCTGGATGTGGCCAAGGCGCAGGCACAGGTCGCAGAGCAGTGGCGGCAGAAGCTGGGGGTGGTCTCGTTGCAAGTACCGGCTGCGGGCCAGGCGCTGGTCGATACCCTGCGCACCGCCGTGGCGCACATGCTGATCTCGCGGGTCGGCCCGCGCCTGCAGCCGGGCACGCGCTCGTACGCGCGCAGCTGGATCCGCGATGGCGCGATGATTTCAGAGGGCCTTCTGCGCATGGGGCGCAGTGATGCGGTGCGTGATTACATCAACTGGTATGCGCCCTATCAGTTCGAGAATGGCAAGGTGCCGTGCTGTGTCGATGCACGTGGCAGCGATCCGGTGCCCGAGAACGACAGCCATGGCGAGCTGATCTACAGCATTGCCGAGTATGGGCGCTATACCGGTGACAGCACCTTCGCCGAACTGATGTGGCCGCATGTGCAGGGCGCCTACAACTACATGGAGCAGCTTCGCGCCAGCGAGCGCACGGACGAGAATCGGGCGCGCAATCCGGCGTTCTACGGGATGATGCCGGCCTCGATCAGCCATGAAGGCTATTCGGCCAAGCCGATGCATTCGTACTGGGACAATTTCTGGGCGTTGCGCGGCTACAAGGATGCGGCATCGCTGGCGGCCCAGCTGGGCAAGGTCGAAGCCATGCAGATTGCCGAATCGCGTGACCAGTTCCGTGATGACCTGCAGGCCTCGCTGCTGTCGGCGATGCAGCAGCACAACATCGATTACCTGCCGGGCTCGGCCGAGCTGGGCGATTTCGATGCGACCTCGACCACCATCGCGCTGGCTCCGGGCGGTGAACAGGGGCGCCTTCCGCAGCAGGCGCTCGATGCCACTTTCGAGCGCTACTGGAAGGAATTCGTGGCCCGTCGGGACGGCAAGCGCGAGTGGAAGGACTACACGCCCTACGAGTGGCGCAACGTGGCCGCCTTCGTCCGCCTTGGCTGGCGCGATCGCGCCTGGCAGGCGACTGAGTTCTTCTTCAAGGACCGTGCGCCGCAAGCCTGGAACCAGTGGGCCGAAGTGGTCTCGCGCACGCCGCGCAAGCCGTTCTTCGTCGGTGACCTGCCGCATGCCTGGGTCGCTTCGGACTTCGTGCGCTCGGCCCTGGACATGTTCGCCTACAGCCGTGACATGGACGATGCGCTGGTGTTGGCCGCCGGCATTCCGACCGCCTGGCTGCAGGGCGACGGCATCGCTGTGCAGGGCCTGCGCACGCCGCAGGGCCAGCTCAACTACCGCCTGCAGCGCAGCGACAAGCAGCTGGTGCTGGAGGTGCAGCCGGGCCTGGTGCCACCGGTCGGTGGCGTAGTCTTGCCGTGGCCGTACGCCGGTGATCCGGGCGAGGCGACCATCAACGGCGAAGCGGCCGAATGGACCGACAGGGAACTGCACGTGCACCAGCTGCCGGCGCGGGTCGAGATCGATGTACCGGGCGCGGTGCGCCGCGCCGAGCGCAAGGGGCAGTAACGATGAAGCAGCAGGGGGGAAGGGTGCGCACGGCCGTGCGTGCCCTGGGACTGGCCATTGCATTGGCATTGCCGGGTGCCGTGATGGCAGCCGTGCCAACCGCCGCGACAGCGGCTGACATCGCCAGCGCACCAGGCATGAGCATGGTGACCTTCAACCTGCATCACGACCGCGAGGACTGGCCGAGCCGCCGCCGCACCATCCTGGCCGAACTCAAGCGCCTGCAGCCGGATGCGGTTGCCCTGCAGGAGGTGATCCAGCGCCGCAACGTGCGCAACCAGGCGCAGTGGCTGGCCAGCCAACTCGGCTACAAGTACGTGTTCGTGTCCACCGATCCGGTGGGTGCGCCGAAACGTTACGGCAATGCGCTGCTGACCCGGCGGCCGATCCTCGCCCAGGGTGAGCACCTGCTAGAGCCGCTGGACGACTACCGGACGGTCGCCCATCTGCGCATCAGTGTGGACGGCAAGGCGGTCAACGTCTATGCCACCCACTTCAACGAGCGCAGCGACGAAAATGGCCAGCGCATCCGTCGCACCCAGGTCGAGGACCTGCTGCGCTTCATCGCCAGCACCTCGGCCGGCGCACCGGTGGTGATCGCGGGCGACTTCAACGCGCTGGTCGATGCCAGTGACCTGAGCGAGCTGCGCAGCCATTACGGTGACAGCTACGGCAGCGTGCACGTCAACACCGACCTGGCCGGGGTCAGTACGCTGAACAGGCACTACTACCCGGTGGCCTCGCGGATCGACCACATCTTCTTCCAGCAGGACGCGATGGTCGCACGTGAGGCCAAGCTCCTGTTCGACCAGCCCGATGACAGCGGTCGCTGGGCCTCGGACCATTATGGCGTCTGGACCCGCCTGCAATTCGCTCCGGCGCACTGATGTCCTGGTAGGTGCCACCCTTGGTTGGCACGGACGTGTCCGCGTTCGCTCCAACAACGGCGCCGACCAGGGTGGGCCTCTACCAGAGCGCTGCACGCGCCCGGCGCACAAACAGAAACGGCGGGGATCATCGATCCCCGCCGTTTTTTCACGCGATCAAAGCGCGATCAGTTCGCCGGCGGCGTGCGCTTGGCGCTTTCTTCGTCTTCTTCGTCGGCCTTGGCTTCGGCCGCCTTGGCTTCGGCCGCCTGGGCTGCCGCATCGGCGTGGCCATCGGCGACCGGATCGATCGACGGTGTCACCACTGCATCGGCGACCGGGGCCGCAGCTTCCACCGGTGCGGCTTCCACCGCCACCGGCGCGACCGGCTGTTCGGCGACCACGACCGGCTCGACGACCGGCTTGGCTTCAACCACCGGAGCAGCGTCAACGATCTCCGGCTTGGCTTCTACCACCGGAGCGGCTTCGGTAGCGGCCGGCTTGGCTTCAGCCACCGGTGCAGCCTCGACTGCCGCCGGCTTCGCTTCGATCGCCTGAGCGACTTCAGCCACCGGGGCTGCTTCCACCGCGATCGGCTTTGCTTCGACTGCCGGTGCGGCAACAGCCACCGGCTGCGCCGGGGTTGCTGCGTCGATGGCATCGAGCATGCTGGTCTGCACCGGCGAGGACACCGGCTCTGCCTTGGCTGCGGTTTCAACCGCCGCCGGCACTTCGGCGGTGATCGGTGCGGCAGTCTCGACCACGGCGCTGCTCACCACCGCCACCGGTGCGGCGACAGCAGCGGCGGCAGCACGGACCGGCTTCTCGGCTTCGACAGCAACCGGTTCGGCTTCGTCATCGAAATCGAATTCCGGCTGCGCACGGGTCGGCTGTGCGGCGGCGACCGGAGTGGCCGGGGCGGCACTGTCGACGTTCGGCTCGACGCCCTCGGCGTCATCACCCTCGTCACCCTCGTCCTGGTCATCGCCCAGGCCGTCACCACCGGCAGCGTTCTCGGCGCCACCGCGACGACGACGACGGCCGCCACGACGGCCGCGACGGCGGCGGGTTGCACCTTCGCCAGCCTGCTCGCCATGGGCGTCGGCTGCAGTCTCTTCAGCGGCAACCGCAACCACCTCGGCCTCGCCGGCAGCGGTCTCGACCGGTACTGCGTCCACCGGGGCGGCGGCCACCGGGGCAACCGGGGCGACCGGTGCACTGGCTTCCTGCGCGGTCACCACGTTGGCGGCGACGGCGTTGGCGGCCACAGCTGCTGCCGCGGTCACACCTTCAACCGGGGCTTCGGCGACGTTGCGCTGCGGCTTCTCGGCCGGCTTGTCACCGTCCTGCTGCTGGCGCGGCTGCTTGGGCTGCTTCAGCTTCGGCTGGTTCTGGCCCTGGCCCTGCTGCTCGTTGCGCGGCTTGTTCTGCTGCTGCGGCTGCTGCTGGCCATCCTTCTGCTGCGGCTCTTTCTGCCTGCCCTGCTGCGGCTGCTGCTGGGCATTGCCGTTGTTGCCGTTGCGGCCGTCCTTGTTGCGCTGCTCAGCGCGGTCCTTGCGGTTGCCGCCATCCTTCTGCTGCTGCGCGTTGCCGTTGCCACCGTTGCCACGGTTTTCGTCGCGACGGTCCTTGCGATCCTTGTTGCGATCCTTGTTGCGGTCCTTGCGACCACCGTCCTGCTGCTGGCGCGGAGCCGGGGCGGCCGGCGCCGGCGCCGGCGCCGGCTCGCCACCGAACACGCGCTTGAGCCAACCGATCACGCCGCCGCTCGAAGCCGGCGCCACGGGCGCTGCCACGACCGGAGCCGGAGCGGCTGCAGCCGGAGCCGCTTCCTCGCGCACCGGGGCGGGAGAGGTGTGCTTGACCTGGGTCACTGCCGGCGGCGGGATGTTCAGCTGGCCCTTGGTCAGGGCGTGCACCGGCAGCTTGCGCGGGGTGCCGCGCTGGTAGCTGGGCTTGCTGCTCTCTTCACCCAGCTCGTTCTCACGCAGGCGGGTGACCGCATAGTGCGGGGTGTGCAGCTGCTCGTCGGCGACGATCACGATCGGCGCTTCGTGGCGCTGCTCGATCTCGCGCAGGGCGCTGCGCTTCTCGTTCAACAGGTAGTTGGCGATCTCCACCGGCGCCTGGACCAGCACCTGCCCGGTGTTCTCCTTCATCGCGTGCTCTTCGGCGACGCGGATGATCGACAGCGACAGCGACTCCACGCTGCGCATGCGGCCGTGGCCGTCGCAACGCGGGCAGACGATCTGGCTGGATTCGCCCAGGCTCGGGCGCAGGCGCTGGCGGCTCATTTCCAGCAGGCCGAAGCGCGAGATGCGGCCGACCTGCACGCGGGCACGGTCGTACTTCAGCGCGTTGGCCAGGCGATTCTCGACCTCGCGCTGGTGCTTGTTGGAGGCCATGTCGATGAAGTCGATCACCACCAGGCCGCCCAGGTCGCGCAGGCGCAGCTGGCGGGCCACTTCCTCGGCCGCTTCCAGGTTGGTCTGGAACGCGGTGTCCTCGATGTCGCTGCCCTTGGTGGCGCGCGAGGAGTTCACGTCGACTGCGGTCAGTGCTTCGGTCTGGTCGACCACGATCGAGCCACCCGACGGCAGGCGCACGTTGCGCTCGTAGGCACCTTCGATCTGCGACTCGATCTGGAAGCGGTTGAACAGCGGGATGTCGTCCTTGTAGTGCTTGAGCTTGCGCAGGGTCTGCGGCATCACCTGCTGCATGAACTCGCGGGCGTGCTCGTACATCTCCTCGGTGTCCACCAGGATCTCGCCGATGTCGGCGCGCAGGTAGTCACGCAGGGCGCGCACGATCAGGCGCGATTCCTGGTAGATCAGGAACGGGGCCGGCTTGCTCAGTGCGGCTTCGGCGATGGCGCGCCAGACGTTGAGCAGGTAGTCCAGGTCCCACTGCAGCTCTTCCGCATCGCGACCGACGCCGGCGGTACGGATGATCACTCCCATGTCGTCGGGAATGTTCAGCTTGTCCAGGGCCTCCTTCAGCGCGGCACGGTCTTCGCCCTCGATGCGGCGGGACACGCCGCCGGCGCTGGGCGAGTTCGGCATCAGCACCATGTAACGGCCGGCCAGCGAGATGAACGTGGTCAGGGCAGCGCCCTTGTTGCCACGCTCTTCCTTGTCGACCTGGACAACGATCTCCTGTCCTTCCTTCAGCAGCTCGCGGATGCCGGCCTTGTTGTGGTCGACACCGGCCTGGAAGTAGTCGCGGGAGATTTCCTTCAGCGGCAGGAAGCCATGGCGGCCACCGCCATACTCGACGAAGGCGGCTTCCAGCGAGGGCTCGATGCGGAAGATCCGGCCCTTGTAGATGTTGGACTTCTTCTGTTCCTTCGACGGCTGTTCGATGTCGATGTCATACAACGACTGGCCATCCACGATGGCAACACGCAGCTCTTCAGCCTGCGTGGCGTTGATCAGCATTCGCTTCATTGTTGCGTTCCTCGCAAGCGGCTACCGCGCGGAACGCCATGGGGTTTCGCCTCTGGACACGGCTCGCCGCCCATTCGCGCAAGCGCGGGGAGGGCGGCTTGGGTTTCCAGCGCTACGACACCACGGCAGGCCGCGGGAGCGCTTCACTCTTATGGGTTTTGGGTGTTGCAGGGCCGCAGGCAGCTGTCAGCCAGGCTGGAGCGCCACGCGGGACATGTTCAGCACGGTTGCGTGTCAGGCATCCGGCGATGGCCGGGAAGGCCGGTGAGCCGCTAACATGGCCGCCCCGCGGGCGGTGGTCGCGCACTGTGCCGGATTCGTCGGAAGCTGGGCTTCTGGCCCTGAGTAACTTCCAACGAAATCAATCCCTTATCTCGCCCCCCGAGTGTAACAGAATAAACAGCCTGATGACCGCCCAAGACCCGACCAAACCCGCTGGCGACAAGCCTTCCGTGCGCATGATCACCGTTCCCGCCGACCGCGCCGGCCAGCGCCTGGACAACTTCCTGCTCGGCCAGCTGAAGGGAGCCCCGCGCAGCCTGGTGTACAAGCTGGTGCGCAGCGGGCAGGTTCGGGTGAACGGCGGCCGCGCCAAGGCCGAGCGCAAGCTGGAGGCGGGCGATGAGGTGCGTGTGCCGCCGGTCCGTCTCAGTGAGGAGGGAGACAAGGCCGGCCCGCCAGAGGCGTTCATGCGCCGCCTGGAGCAGGCCATCGTCTTCGAGGACGCCCGGCTGCTGGCCCTGAACAAGCCCTCCGGCGTGGCCAGCCATGGCGGCAGCGGCATCAGCTTCGGTGCCATCGAGACCCTGCGCGCGTTGCGGCCGGGACAGACACTGGAGTTGGTCCATCGGCTGGATCGCGACACCTCGGGCCTGCTGATCGTGGCCAAGAAGCGTTCGGCGCTGAGCGAACTGCAGGCGCTGTTGCGTGAAGACCACGGCGCCGGCATCCGCAAGCGCTACCTGACCCTGCTGGCCGGCCGCATGCCGGACGGCGTGATGACCGTCGACGCGCCGCTGCACGTGGGCCTGCGTCAGGGTGGCGAGCGCCATGTACAGGTCAATGCGATCGGCAAGGAATCGATCAGTCACTTCCGGGTGCTGGAGCGCCGCGGCGGCCAGTCGTACTGCGAGGTGCGCATCGAAACCGGCCGCACCCATCAGATCCGCGTGCATGCCCAGCATCTGGGTCATCCGGTGGCCGGTGACGACAAATACGGCGATCCTGCGGTCAACAAGCGGCTTCGTGAGCAGATCGGGCTGAAGCGCCTGTTTCTGCACGCAGCCTCGTTGGAGTTTGCACTGGACGACGGCAAGAGCCCGTATGTGCTGAACGCGCCGCTGGCGGATGAGCTGGCCGAGGCGCTGGACCGCCTGCGCTGACGGCGGCTCGGCCGTGTTGCGCGAGAGCCAGTCGAGCATGGCTCGACTCTACAGGGCGAACCGCAAACCCCTCACCATTTGAACAGCACCAGGCTGATCGCCAGCGTGCCCATGCCGGCCACCAGCCCGTACACGGTCTCGTGACCCTTGGCATAGCGCTTGGCGGCCGGCAGCAGCTCGTCCAGTGCCAGGAACACCATCACGCCGGCAATCAGCCCGAACACCCAGCCGAAGGTGGCGTGCGACAGCGACCCGGACAGCAACCAGTAGCCGAGCGCGGCGCCCACCGGCTCGGCCAGGCCCGACAGCAGGCTGGCGCTGAACGCATAGGCCTTGTTCTGGGTGGCGAAGTACACCGGCACCGCGATCGCGATGCCCTCGGGGATGTTGTGGATGGCAATCGCAAAGGCCAGTGGCATGCCCACCGACGGGCTTTCCAGCGTGGCGAAGAAGGTCGCCAGCCCTTCCGGGAAATTGTGCGCGGTGATCGCGACCGAGGTCAGCAGCGCGACCCGCTTCAGGTACTCGCGGCTGTTTTCGCGGAACGCGGGATCCTGCTTGTCCAGGCTGTCATGCGGGTTGGGAATGAAGTGGTCGATCAGCACGATCACGATCACGCCCAGCAGGAACGCCAGGGTGCCGTAGGTGAAGCCGGTGCGCTCGCCATGGGCCAGTGCGAACGAAGCAATGGATTTGTTGAGGATTTCCGACAGCGACACATAGACCATCGCGCCGCCGGCGAAGGCCAGGCCGAACGCCAGCAGGCGCGGGTTGGGGCGGCGCGAGAACAGCACCAGCAGGCTGCCGATCGCAGTGGCGAGGCCGGCCGCGAGGGTGACCGCCAGCGCAATCCAGATGTTTTCGGGGGGAATCTGCAGCATCTACCGACGCAGTCCTGGTCAACAGACAACCGCCCCGGACAGGGCCGGGGCGGCGAGGGCGAGGCGGGCGCCGGCTGGCCTCGTCGGGGGCGTGCGATCAGCCGCCGCGGCGCAGGCGCTCTTCAATGGCGAAGCACTGGTCCGGCTTCGGCTGCGGCGGGTTGAAGCTGACCGGCACCTGGATGGTGGCCGGCACCGGCTGGCCATTGCGTGTCGCGGCCTTGAACTGCCAGCCCTGCACGGCGGTTTTGGCGAGTTCGTCCAGCTGCGGGTTGCCCGCGCCAGTCAGCAGGGCGACCTCGCTCGGCTTGCCGTCGGTGCCGATGGTCACCTTGAACGTACTGGTGCCGCCCACGCCCATGCAGGCCAGTTCAAGCGGGTACTGCGGCGGCGGCGTCTTCACTGCTGCGACTTCGGTCGGCGGTGGCGGCGGTGGTGCCGGCGGTTCGGACGAGCCGCAGCCGGCCAGGCCGGCCGCAGCGATCAGGGACAGGCTCAGCAAGCGTACGTTCATGGCAGTTGCTCCGTCAGGGCCGAAGTCTTGGCCGCGCAGATGAAGTCGTTCTCGCTCAGACCGCCCACGTCATGGGTGGAAAAGCGCACGACCGCGCGGTCGTAGTGCACGCCCAGGTCCGGATGGTGGTCCTCGCGATGGGCAATCCAGGCCAGCGCGTTCACGAAGGCCATGGTGGCGTAGTAATCCTTGAAGCGGAAGGTGCGCGTCAGGGCCTGCCCGCCCTCGCTCAGCTCCCAGCCGGGAACCTGCGGCAGCAGTTCGGCCAAGCGGGCTTCGCCGAGCTTGTGGTCGCTGCCTTTGCGTGGCACGCAACGGGCCTGGGCCAGTGGAATCAGGTCGGCCATGGGAATCTCCACCTCGTGTTGACTGAACAATGCGCCGGACGGTGTATAAACCGAATGAGCGGCTGACGCTTACTTGGCTAGAATAGCCTGATGATCCAGATCTCCGACACTGCCCAGACCCATTTCCGCAAGCTGATCGAACGCGAGGGCGTGCCTGGCATGGGCGTGCGCCTGAGCGCGGTCGACCCCGGTACCCCGCGCGCCGACGCCCGGCTGGAATTCGCCGAACCCACCGACCTGCTGGGCGACGAGTGGGCGGTGGACTGCGATGGCTTCACCCTCTATGTCGATGCCGGCAGCGTTGGCTGGCTCGACGGTGCCGAGATCGACATCGTCGCCGGCACCGCCGGTGCCCAGCAGTTGACCATCAAGGCGCCGCGCATCAAGGGTGAAGCGCCCGGTGATGCGGCCTCGCTGGTCGAGCGCGTGCACTGGGTGGTGGAGAACGAAGTCAATCCGCAGCTGGCCTCGCATGGCGGCAAGGTGGCCGTGCAGGAAGTCTCTGCCGACGGCGTGGTGCTGCTGCGCTTCGGTGGTGGCTGCCAGGGCTGCGGCATGGCCGACGTGACGCTCAAGCAGGGCATCGAAAAGACCCTGATGGGCCGTGTGCCGGGCGTGACCGCCGTGCGCGACGCGACCGACCACGACAGCGGCCACGCGCCGTACATCCCGCGCGACAACGTCGCCTGATCGCTGACGCGTGCCTCTGACCCGGGCCGAGCAACTCATCGATCTGCTGCTGGCCCGCCAGCAGCCCCGCGCCGTCCTTGAGAAGACCACGCGCCTGCCTTATGGCTGGGCGCTGTGGCTGCGCTCGCTGGGGCCGCTGCCGCGGCCGTTGCATGCCCGCGAAGTGATTGCGGTATTGCTGCCGCGTCCGCTGCCCGGCCGGCCAGGCCAATCGCCGCAGTTGTCACCGTGGCAGGCGTTGCGCCGTCTGTTCTGGCAGGACTGGGACGCTGCGCCGCGCGACCAGCGCTGGATGCGTTGGACCTCGGCGCTGATCAGCGCACTGCTGCACCTGCTGTTCTTCATGCTGCTGCTGTGGGTGGCGGTGATCCGCACCACTGCGCCAGACGAAGAGGGCGCCGAGGGCGAGCGCGTGCAGGTGGAGTTCGTCGGCCGCGCGACCCAGGAAGGCGGGGGCGATCAGCCCGGCGCCGAAGTCGCTGCGGCCGCTGCGGCAGGTCGGGTTGCGACGGGGCAGCAGGCGGACGCCGCCACAGCTCCTGCCCCGCGTCCGGCGGCTGCCGAAGCCGCCGCATCTTCCCCTGCATCCGCGCTGACCGCCAGTGTTCCTCCGCCGCCAGCCGAAGCCGAGCCGGCGCCGGTTGCCGCGCCGCCGCCTTCACCGGTCCAGGCCACCGAGGTGGCGCAGGCCAGCACGGATTTCGTGGTGCCGCCGGTCAGCGTGCCTCGAACCGAAGTCAGCGTCGTACCGCGTGACAGCACGCCCGTTGTGCGCGAGCGCAGCGTGCAGCCGGTGCAGGCGCCGCCGACGCCAAGCCAGATGCGCAGCCCGGAACTGGCCGTGCGCACGCCGCAGGTGCGTGACATCCAGGTGCGCGAACGCGAAGTCAGCATCGTCGAAGCGCCCGTCGCACCCAAACCGCTGCGCAGCCCTGAAATGCAGGTGCGCGTGCCACAGCAGGACGTGCAGGTGCGTGAACGTGAAGTGCAGGCCGTGGCCGATCCGCAGGTGCGGATGGCGGCGGTGGCCGGGCGTGAGCCCGCCGTACGCGCGCCCACCGGCCGTGATGTACAGGTGCGGGAGCGTGAAGTGGCCCCGGCACCGGCGGCGGCACCGGCATCCTCCAGTGGCAGTGCCACCGTGACGCCTGCGGCTGCGGCCCAAGGCAGTGCGGCGCAGACGAGCAGCAGCACGCGTCCGTCGGCCTCCAGCAGCACGGCAAACGCCGGAGCGCGCCCGGCGCCCAATCCAGGCAACTGGGCCACGCCTGCCAAGGGCGACGACTGGGGTTCATCCAGCCGTAACCGTGACGGTGCCAGCAGTGGCGCCCGCCAGGCCAGCACTGCCGGCAAGGGCAATGGCCTGTTCAATGCCGATGGCAGCGTGCGCGTGCCAGGCCAGGACGGCGATGGCCATGCCGAGCGCGGTGCGCCCGGTGGCGCCAACGACGGCTGGAGCAAGGAGCGCATCGCGCAATCGGGCACATGGCTGAAACGTCCGCCGTACGACTACACGCCGACGTCGTTCGACAAGTACTGGGTGCCACAGGAATCGCTGCTGGCCGAATGGGTGCGCAAGGGCGTCAAGGCGATGGAGATTCCACTGCCGGGCACCAACACGAGGATTTCCTGCGTCATTTCGATCCTGCAGGCCGGCGGTGGCTGTGGCCTGACCAACCCCAACATGCAGGACCAGCCGGCCGTGGCACGGCCGCCGCCGGACATCCCGTTCAAGAAGGAACTGCAGGAAGATAACGGGAGCCGCTAGGACGGCGCATCCACGCATGGCGTGGATCTACTGTGCATCCAGCTGGGCCGGGTAGATCCACACCATGCGTGGATGATCCATGGGGGCACGCCCATGCCGACCAAGGTCAGCCTCTATCAGGGCGTTGCCCTTACGCGCTCTGCGGCAGGAACACCCAGAACGGCACATCGCGACCGACCCAATCGCGGCTGGCTTCATCCATCACGTCCAGCAGGGTGTCGAAGTCCTTCTGTGCGGCGGCGCGCAGCGCGTCCACATCGCACAGGAACAGCGCGTAGCCGTTGGCCGGCAGCCATTGCAGATCACGCAGGTTGTCCGACAGTGCATCCCAGTTGCCGCCGAAACCGGCCGGGAAATCCAGTTGCGCGGCGAGCCGGGCGAGCAGGGTGCGCTTGTCCGCCACGCCCTCCAGATCGATGCGGATCACCTTGAGGCTGGCATCGCGCATTGCTGCGGCCAGTGCGCCGATGTCATCGCTGTCGATGGCATAGACGCCGGCATTGTTGATGTCATGCAGGCCGAGGCCGAAATCATCGTGGCTCATCACTGCGCTCCCTGGGCCGGTACGGTGAAGCTGCGGAACGATTCGTAGTGGTCGTCGGTGTAGTACCACGCCTCCGGCGGATCGCCGCCGGTGACGATGCGGCGCGTGCCACGCGTGCGTGCACCGGGGGTGTCGACGGTGTACTCGCGGTAGTAGCCACGCGGACGTTGCGGCAGCTGCTGCTCGCGGTTGCCGAAGGTGGTGCCGTCCTGGCGGTGCGGGAATGGACCGCCTCGCTGGATCAGGGCAATGGTCTGGCGTGCTTCGGTGGGCAGGAACGCGGGCAGGCCGTTGTCCCGTCCGGGCGTGGCCGTGGCAGGCGCCCGTGCGGTGGGTGTTCCCTGCAGGTCCGGTGCGAACTGTGGCGCCGGCGGCCGCTGCAGGAAATGGTTGGCGACCAGGCCGAGCAGCAGCAGGGCGATGGCGGTGATCAGCAGCCGGGGGTTGCGCATGGGCAGGGGCGGGCGAGGGTGGTACACGCACTGTAGCGCCTGCGCGCTGCATGGCGCATGAGGAGGGCGCCGCGTCACTGCTGCGTAACAATTGCCGTCGTGCTCACTGGCAGGACGCAATTTCCTTTACATCCCCCTTGGTAATCTGCGGGTCTGTCCCCATCATTCACGGCGCACCGCCCGACATCGTCGGGTGCCCTCGCAATCAGGAGATGCATCATGGCCTACACCCTGCCCAAGCTGTCCTACGCCTACGACGCGCTGGAGCCGCATATCGATGCGGCGACGATGGAAATCCATCACACCAAGCATCACCAGACCTACATCAACAACGTCAACGCGGCGCTGGAAGGCACCGAATACGCTGACCTGCCGGTCGAAGAGCTGGTGAAGAAGCTCAAGTCGTTGCCGGAGAACCTGCAGGGTCCGGTGCGCAACAACGGTGGTGGCCATGCCAATCACTCGCTGTTCTGGACCGTGATGGCCCCGAACGCGGGCGGCAACCCGGTGGGTGACGTGGCCAAGGCCATCGACAAGGACCTGGGCGGTTTCGACAAGTTCAAGGACGCCTTCACCAAGGCGGCGCTGACCCGTTTCGGCAGTGGCTGGGCGTGGCTGAGCGTGACCCCGGACAAGAAGGTCGTGGTCGAGAGCACCGGCAACCAGGACAGCCCGCTGATGGAAGGCAACACTCCCATCCTCGGCCTGGACGTGTGGGAACACGCGTACTACCTGAAGTACCAGAACCGCCGCCCGGAGTACATCGGCGCGTTCTTCAACGTCATCGACTGGAATGAAGTCGAGCGCCGTTACCAGGAAGCGATCGCCTGATCGCGGTGACGGGATGAGTGGAAAGGCCGGGGGAGACCCCGGCCTTTTCTGTTGCAGGATCCCGGCACGACCTATTCCGCCGTGGCCGTAGCGTCCTGCAGGCGCAGGGTTGCCAACACGCCCAGGCGCAGTCCGGGCAGGTCGCCGTCGGCGGGCAGCAGGATCGGCTGCTGGCGGATGCCGCCGAAGTGCTTGACCTGGAACAGCACGTCCAAGCCGTGGCCACTGGCGCCGCCACCACTGGCTGCAGGCGGCTCGGCGCGGCCGCCGGGATTGCGCCGTGCCGGCTGGAAGCCGGGCGTGCTCCGCACCAGCTCCACCGTGCTGGCCGAAAAGTCGCCCGCGATCAGGCTGGGCATGCCTTCGGCGGTGGCGCCGATCCAGGTCATCAGGTCGCTGGTCTGGTGTTGGCGGGCGGTGGCCTCGTCCGGGTCCGGGCGCAGCCGCGCCACATAGATGTTGACCAGCGCCTCGCCCAGCTTCAGCCGCATCATGCCGGCCGCACTGAAGGTGCCGGGAGGATGCAGCAGGGTCACGCCGTCCTCGCTCACCGGCAGCCGGGTCAGCATGGCGTTGCCATGGCGCAGTGGCTGGCTGGGTGGGTCGGCAGTGACGAAGTCGCAGCTGTAGCGCAGCCGGCTGGCCAGCCAGCAGGCCGGGTTGCGGCCTTGCTGCTGCAGCACCTGCTGCACCGAGATCACGTCCGGCTGCAGGTCGGTCAGCAGTTGTGCGACCTGCTCGCGGCGCTGCTTCCATTGCGCGTCATCGCGGCTGGGCAGCTCCAGCGCGGCTACCGTCAGCTGCCGAGGTTCGCTCTCACTGGCAACGGCGGCCGGCGCCTGTGGTCGTGCCTGCGCCTGCAATGCCAGCAACAGCGCAAGGCAGCTGAGCAGGAGGCGGGCGGGGGCGAGGGGGCGCATAACGATAAGTTTACGCTTTTGTCGTGCAGGTGCCGTGACTTCCGGCAGGGCCTGCACGGCCTGCCACGGATTGGCACCGTTGTCATGCAGCCCTGCAGCGTGCTTCGCAAGCCCCGGTTCCGGTAACCTTGCGCCTTTCGCTTTGCAGGAATGCCTTACAGGATGAGCCAGGACGCAGTCGCCCCCATCGCCGGCCAAGGAAAGATGCCGCGCCAGATTCCGTACATCATCGGCAATGAGGCCTGCGAACGGTTCAGTTTCTACGGGATGCGCAACATCCTGGTGCAGTTCCTGATCACCTCGCTGCTGCTGCAGGAAATCACTGCGGAAGGCCGTGCCGGTGAAGCCAAGGACATCATGCACAGCTTCATGATCGGCGTGTATTTCTTCCCGCTGCTCGGTGGCTGGCTGGCCGACAGGTTCTTCGGCAAATACCACACCATCCTCTGGTTCAGCCTGGTCTACTGCGCCGGCCACCTGTGCCTGGCGCTGTTCGAGAACAGCCGCGAGGGCTTCTTCCTCGGCCTGGGCCTGATCGCGCTGGGTGCCGGTGGCATCAAGCCGCTGGTGGCCTCGTTCATGGGCGACCAGTTCGACCAGAGCAACAAGCACCTGGCCAAGATCGTCTTCGACGCCTTCTACTGGATCATCAACTTCGGCTCGCTGTTCGCCTCGCTGCTGATCCCGCTGGCACTGAAGAACTGGGGTCCGCAGTGGGCGTTCGGTATCCCGGGCATCCTGATGTTCATTGCTACCTTCGTGTTCTGGCTGGGCCGCAAGCGCTACGTGCTGGTGCCGCTGCCGCCGAAGGATCCGCATTCGTTCGCCAACGTGGTGCGGACCGCGCTGACCACGCGCGTGGCCGGCCAGGGCCGTCCGGGCCTGGTGATCGCCGTGCTCGGCCTGGCGCTGGCGGCGGCCTCGTTCGGTCTGGTCGGTTCGCTGGGCATCGTGATCTGCCTGTGCCTGGCGCTGGTGGCCATCCTCGCCGGCATCGGTGGCGGTACCTGGTTGCAGCTGGACCGCGCCCGCGGCCAGCATCCGGCCGAAGCCGTGGAAGGCGTGCGCTCGGTGCTGCGCGTGCTGGTGATCTTCGCGCTGACCACGCCGTTCTTCTCGCTGTTCGACCAGAAGGCCTCGACCTGGGTCCTGCAGGGCCAGCAGATGCAGATGCCGAGCTGGTTCACCGCCTCGCAGATGCAGGCGCTGAACCCGCTGCTGGTGATGATCCTGATTCCGTTCAACAACCTGGTGCTGTACCCGGCCCTGCGCCGCTTCGGCTTTGAGCCGACCGCGCTGCGCCGCATGACCGCCGGCATCGCCTTCAGCGGCCTGGCCTGGATCGTGGTCGGCGGCATCCAGGTGGTGATGGACGGCGGCAACGCCATGTCGATCTTCTGGCAGATGCTGCCGTATGCGCTGCTGACCTTCGGTGAGGTGCTGGTCTCGGCCACCGGCCTGGAGTTCGCCTACAGCCAGGCGCCGCAGGCGATGAAGGGCGTGGTGATGAGCTTCTGGAACCTGACCACCACCATCGGCAACCTGTGGGTGCTGCTGTCGAACGCTGCCGTGCGCAACGATGCCGTGACCCACAGGATCGCCAGTACGGGCCTGAGCGAAGCGGCGTTCCTGATGTTCTTCTTCGCCGGTTTCGCCTTCGTCGCGGCGTTGGCCTTCGGTTGGTACGCGAAACGCTATCGTATGGTCGACAACTACCGTAGCGCCTGAGCCTGACATGACCCCCGTCAATCTGCTGTTGATCGCCATCACCGCCATCCTGTCGTGGATGGCGTTCAACAACCGCAAGCTGGCCGATCGCCTGATCCTGTGGCCGCCGGCCGTCGACCGCCATCGCCAGTACGACCGGCTGGTGACCTATGGCTTCATCCACGCCGACTGGTCGCACCTGATCTTCAACATGATCACCCTGTTCTTCTTCGGGGGATTCATCGAGAGCGTGATGGTGCAGCTGACCGGCAGCTACCTGACCTACCCGGCGTTCTACATCGGCGCGCTGCTGGTCTCGATCCTGCCCAGCTACCTGAAGAACCAGAAGAATCCGAACTACCTCAGCCTCGGGGCATCCGGTGCGGTGTCGGCGGTCCTGTTCGCCTTCATCCTGATCAAGCCGTGGTCGATCATCCTGGTGTTCTTCATCCCGGCACCGGCGATCATCTATGCCGCGTTCTACGTCGGCTACAGCATCTGGATGGACAAGCGCGGCGGCGATCGCATCAACCACAGCGCGCACCTGGCAGGTGCGGCGTTCGGCGTGATCTTCATGCTGGCCATGCAGCCGAGCATCTTCAACCACTTCCTGCGCGAACTCTCCAACCCGACCTTCCGCCTGGGCGGCTGAAGCGTGCCAGGGTCGGATCCTGCGGATCCGACCCCGGCGTATCCGGTTTCAGGCCTGGGTCGTGTGGCCGTAGGTATCCAGCAGGCGGGCGAACACTTCCTCGCCGATGCGCTGGAAATCCTGATCCTCGGTCTGCCCTTCCACCGCCAGTTGCAGCAGGCCCTCCAGCAGGGCGCGGTCGGTATCGGAATGGGAATTGCTGGCGTGCATGGGAGCCTCCACGGTGGTGCGCATGGTCAACGGTCGCAAGGGTCGTGCCAGCCTGGCCGTACCCCTCCATAGGCGATAGCGGCCGGCCCGCCTCCAGCTTGAGGGCGAAAACTGACGTGAATGGACTGGACTTGCCCCTGTTCAGGCTTCACGCGATCATGGCGCCCGGCTGCGCACCATCCACGCAGTCGCCGCAGGAGACAGTTCCATGGCTTCGGTCACGCCCCCCGGTCTGGCCTACGAGGTCGAACACGACCTGGCCAACCACCGCTTCACCGCCCGTGTGCGAGGACAGCTGGCGGTGCTGGACTACCAGATCAAGCGCAAGCGCATGGTGATCACCCACACCGAGGTGCCCGAGCCGATCGCCGGCCGTGGCATCGCCGGTGAGTTGACCCGCGTGGCACTGCGTTTCGCCCGCGAGCAGAAGTACAAGGTGGTGCCGGCATGTTCCTACGCCGAGGCTTTCCTGCAGCGGCACGAGGAGTACCACGACCTGCTCGTTGGCTGAGTGCCAGCGGGCCACGCTTCAGCCATGGCAGGCGATGATGTACAAACATGAACAGGGGATCCCGATGAAGATTGGAAACAACCGGCCACTGCACGGCAGCGTGCTGGCCGGCGTGGTGGGCGTGCTGTTGCTGGCCGGTTGCCAGCGTGAAAGCGAGCCGGCACCGGCGACCGACGCGGCGCCCGCCGCCGAAGCCACCGCCGCCGGCGAGACGCCGGCCACGGAAGCGCCGCTGGACCTGCGCGACGTGATCGAAAACAACGAGCGTGAGGTGGTGGGCATCAGCTACCCGGCGGGTATCGACCGCTACCCCGGCCTGGCGCGCGCGCTGCAGGACTATGCCACCAGCGCACGCAGCGACCTGCAGCAGGCGCTGGACGGGCTGGGCAACGACAAGCCGACCATGCCCTACGAGCTGTCGCTGAGCTTCGAGAAGCTGCTGGAAACGCCGCAGCTGGTGGTGGTCAGTGCCGATGGCAGCCGCTATACCGGTGGCGCCCATGGCGAACCACTGGTGGCGCGCTTCGTGTGGCTGCCGCAGCAGCAGCAGATGCTCAGCGCCGACAAGCTGGTGGCCGATGCCAAGGGCTGGAAGGTGATCAGTGAGTTCGTCGCCGACCAGCTGCGCGAACGCGTGGCCACGCGGCTCAGCGGCGAGGACATGGACCCGGCCCAACTGCAGGAATCGCTGCGCAACGCATCGCGCATGATCGCCGACGGTACTGGCCCGCAGGCCGACAATTTCAGCCAGTTCCAGCCACTGACCGACGACAAGGGGCAGATCACCGCGCTGCGCTTTGTTTTCCCTCCGTACCAGGTGGGTCCATACTCGGACGGCACCCAGACCGCCGATGTACCGGCGGCGGTGCTGTTGCCGCACGTGGCCAAGGACTACGTGGAGCTGTTCGCACGCGGTTGACCGCAGTCGAGGAGGTGACGTGGATACAGGGTTGCAGGAGCGGGTCGCCGGCCTGCTCCACGAAGCCGGGGTCCGCATCGGCGGTACCCAGCCACAGGACATCCAGGTGCATGACCCGCGCTTCTTCGCGCGGGTCATGGGCCAAGGCTCGCTCGGCCTGGGCGAGAGCTACATGGAAGGGTGGTGGGATGCGAACGTCCTGGATGAATTCCTCGCCCACCTGATGCAGGCGCACCTGGATGAACGGGTGCACGGCTGGCGCGAAGTGGCCGATGCGCTGAAGGCGCGCCTGTTCAACCTGCAGGCGGGGCAGGGCAGCTACGAGGTCGGGCGCCGTCATTACGACCTGGGCAACGATCTCTACCAGGCCATGCTGGGCCAGCGCCTGGTCTACAGCTGCGGCTATTGGCGCAACGCCGATGATCTCGACGCCGCACAGGAAGCCAAGCTCGACCTGGTCTGCCGAAAGCTGGGCCTGCGCCCGGGCCAGCGCGTGCTGGACATCGGCTGCGGTTGGGGCGAAGCGCTGAAGTTCGCCGCTGAGCGCTACGGTGTGAGTGGCGTCGGCGTGACGATTTCGCAGGAGCAGGCCGAGTTCGCGCGGAACCTGTGCGCGGGCCTGCCGATCGAGATCCGATTGCAGGACTACCGTGAGCTGGACGAACCGTTCGATGCGATTTTCTCGATCGGCATGTTCGAGCACGTCGGTGACAAGAACTACGCGGGCTTTTTCGAGGTGGTCAAGCGTTGCCTGTCGCCGCGCGGCCTGCTGCTGTTGCACACCATCGGCACCAACATCTCCCGGCATCGCACCGATCCGTGGATCGCGCGCTACATCTTTCCCAACTCGATGCTGCCGTCGGCGGCGCAGATCACCCGGGCGTTCGAAGGCCGTTTCGTGCTGGAAGACTGGCACAACTTCGGCACCGACTACGACCTGACCCTGCAGGCCTGGCGGCGCAACGTGGAAGCAGCGTGGCCGCGGCTGGATGCGCACTACGAAGAGCACTTCCGGCGAATGTGGCGCTTCTACCTGGCCGGGTCGATGGCCACCTTCCGCTGCCGGCATGCGCAGCTGTGGCAGCTGGTGCTGTCGCCGGAAGGCGTGCCGGGCGGGTACGTGGCGCCACGGTAGTGTTGCGTCGGGAGAGAGGGATAGATCGGGCCTGATACGACACTCATTGACGTTGGCTACGGGTATTGCACGGTCTGCTCTCCGCAAGGGTGTCGACGACGCTAAGCTGTCGGGTCGGCGGCATTACCGCATTCCTGAAGGCGTTGCAGCATGGGTTGGGACATCACCTACCATCCAGTCGCGGACTCGGAAATCCGCGACCTCTATTTCCGTGCGCTGGAGGACGCGACGCTGGTTGAGCCGCTGCAACAGCAGTTCCGGATCGAACCGTTCTACATGGAGCAGCTGCAGGAACGCATCGACGAGGCACGCTCGATCAGCGCAGACGTGCCCTTCGAGAAGGGGCATGCTTTGTACCTGGCGATCGTGGCCGGTCACCTGCGCAGGTATCACTATCTTCGCGGGAGCGCCCTTTCGTTCTTCATCGACGATCCGGTGGTGGCCCGCTATTTCGCGGACTGGCGTCAACTGGTGCCGCCACAGTGGGCGGACGCCGCTTCAGGCAACCACCTGCGCGAAAACTACAGTGGTGGTGTGTTCATCACGCATGACCGGCTGAAGCAGATGCGCGCGGACTACGTCGGGCACAATGACCTGCGCGCGCGTCTGGACGAGCTGTTTTCCGACGGTCGACTGGCCGTGTTCTGGAGCGTTGTCGATGATGCCATCGGCAAGGGATGCGGATTGCTGGAAGCAAGCGAGGTGGTCGAGCCGAATCCGATGGACCTCAACGCATCGACCAGCATGAGCAATCTGCTCAACTGCGCCCCCGATGGCGCGTTGCTGTACGCAGAGGCCGTCGCGGCGCAGCTGGCGCAGTTCATGCCGGAAACTCCGGATACGGATACGGATACGGATACGGATACGGATACGGCTCCGGCGGCAAACACGCAGAAACGATGGTGGGAACGATTGTTCCGGCGATGACCTCAACTAAAAAAACCGCCCGGTCTGCCGGGCGGTTTTCGTTTCACGCTACCGCGCAGGCGATCAGTTGCCGGCGCCGGTCAGGCCACGCTTTTCCAGCAGCGGTTCGATCTGCGGCTCGTGGCCGGCGAAATCGCGGAACAGCTGCATCGCGTCGACGCTGCCGCCCTTGGACAGCAGGGTGGCACGGAAGTGGTCGCCGTTCTTGCGGCTCAGGCCGCCATTGTCCTTGAACCACTTCTGGGTGTTGGCATCAAGCACTTCCGACCAGATGTAGGCGTAGTAGCCGGCCGAATAGCCGCCCATGATGTGGCTGAAGTACGGGGTCCTGTAACGCGGCGGAACCGGCGCGTAGTAGATGCCGTCCTTCTCCAGTGCGGCGCGCTCGAAGGCCATCACGTCCTTGGCCGCCGGCACCTGGTCCGGGCCGATCTGGTGCCAGCGCTGATCCAGCATGGCCGCGCCCAGGTACTCGGTGGTGGCGAAGCCCTGGTTGAACTTGGCCGCCGCCAGTACCTTGTCCAGCAGCGCCTGCGGCATCGCCGAACCGTTCTGGTAGTGCTTGGCGTAGTTCTTCAGGATGACCGGGTTGTCAGCCCACATCTCGTTGACCTGCGAGGGGAACTCGACGAAGTCACGCGGCACCGAGGTACCCGAGAAGTACGGGTACTTCACGTTGGAGAACATGCCGTGCAGGGCGTGGCCGAACTCGTGGAAGGTGGTGTTCACCTCATCCCAGGTCAGCAGGGTCGGCTGGCCGGCCGGCGGCTTCGGGATGTTCAGGTGGTTGGCGACCACCGGCTTGAAGCCGGTCAGCTTGGACTGCGAGACGTAGGAGTTCATCCACGCACCACCGCGCTTGGAGGCGCGTGCATACGGGTCGAAGATGAAGATCGCCAGCTGGCTGCCGTCGGCATCGAACACGTCGTAGACGGTGACGTCATCGTGATAGACCGGCAGGTCGGTGCGCTGCTTGAAGGTCAGGCCGAATTCCAGGTTGGCGGCATGGAACACGCCGTTCTCCAGCACGTTCTTCATTTCGAAGTACGGCTTCAGCTGCGACTCGTCGAAGTTGTACTTGGCCTGGCGCACCTTCTCGCTGTAGAAGGCCCAGTCCCACGGTTCCAGCTTGAACGTCGGCTTGCCGGCCGCCTTCTGTTCCTGGTCGATCATCGCCTGCAGGTCGGCAGCTTCGCGCTTGGCGTTGGCCACGGCGGCCGGAGCCAGCTTGCCCAGCATCGCGTTGACCGCTTCGGGGGTCTTGGCGGTCTGGTTGGTCAGGTTGTAGGCGGCGAAGTTCGGGAAGCCCATCAGCTTGGCCTTGTCGGCACGCAGCTGCATGATGCGCGAGACCAGCGCGGTGTTGTCGAACTCACCGCCACGGCTGCCACGGCTGACCGACGCTTCGTAGATCTTCTGGCGCAGGGCGCGGTTGGCCAGGTTGGTCAGCGGCGGCTGGCCGGTGGTGTTGAGCAGGGTGATCACGTACTTGCCGTCCTGGCCGCGGGCCTTGGCAGCTTCGGCGGCGGCGGCGATCTGCTCCTTGGACAGGCCGTCCAGCTCCTTGACGTCGTCGACGGTGATCGCCGAAGCGTTCACTTCCGACTGCACGTTCTGGCTGAACTTGGTACCCAGGTTGGCCAGCTCGGCGTTCATCTCCTTCAGCTTGGCCTTGTCGGCTTCGGACAGCTTGGCACCGGCGCGCACGTAGTTGTCGTAGTACTTCTCGACCAGGCGTACGCCTTCGGCGTCCAGTCCCAGCTGGCCGCGGGTGTCGTACAGCGCCTGGATGCGGGCGAACAGCTTGCCGTTCAGCGCGATCGCATCGCTGTGCGCGGCGAACTTCGCCGAGTAGTCGGCCTGCAGCTTCTTGCGGGTGTCATTTGTATCGGCACCGACCAGGCTGAAGAACACGGTGGTCGCACGGTCGAGGATGTCACCGCTCTTTTCCAGGGCGATGATGGTGTTGTCGAAGGTCGGCTTGGCCTTGTTGTTGGCGATCGCTTCCACTTCCTTCAGCTGCTGCGCCATGCCGGCGTCGAAGGCCGGGGCGAAGTCGCTGTCCTTGATCCTGTCGAACTGCGGATAATGCAGGGGCAGCGGGCTTTCGGCGAAGAACGGATTGGCCTGCTGGGCATGGGTGCTGGCAGCCGGGGTGGCGGCGCCGGCCGAGAAGGCGGGCAGGGCAAGGCCGAGGGACATGGCCACGGCAAGGGCAAGGCGGGTGGTCAAGGCAGGAACTCCGGTAAGGCAAACAAGGGCCCGAGGGTAACCCGGCCGGCGGCGCCCGCACTTGTGTCAAAAGGCATGTTGCCGGCTCCGGGCGCGGGTACCATGCATTCACCGCCCACGGCCCGCCCTCATGACCAGCGCCTACGATTTCAGCTTCCGTGACCTCGACGGCCAGCCGCAGGCGCTGGCCCGTTATCAGGGCCACCCGTTGCTGCTGGTGAACGTTGCCAGCCGCTGTGGGTTCACCCCGCAGTACACCGGGCTGGAACAGCTGTGGCAGGACTACCGCGAACGCGGCCTGCTGGTGATCGGCTTCCCGTGCAACCAGTTCGGCGCGCAGGAGCCGGGGGACGCGGCGCAGATCCGCCAGTTCTGTTCGCTGGACTATCCGGTCAGCTTTCCGCTGTCGGAGAAGATCGAGGTCAACGGCGAGGGCGCTGATCCGTTGTGGGCCTGGATGACGCAGGAAAAGCGTGGCCTGCTCGGCAGTGCCCGCATCAAGTGGAATTTCAGCAAGTTCCTGGTCGATCGCCAGGGGCAGGTGGTGTCGCGGCATGCGCCCACCACCCGGCCGGAGCAGTTGCGCAGCGCGATCGAAGCGCTGCTGTAGAGCCGAGCCCACGCTCGGCTGCTTTTCCGGCGACTTCGAGGGCGCGCGCCGCGCGCAAGCCGAGCGCGGGCTCGGCTCTACAGATGCGACGGGTTATTTTTCGACGAACGCGCGTTCGAACACGTAGTGGCCCGGTTGGCCGATGCGCGACGAAACCTGGAAACCCCGGGCATCGAGCACGGTGCGAAGATCGGCCAGCATCTGCGGGCTGCCGCAGATCATCGCGCGGTCGTTTTCCGGGCTCAGTTCCGGCAGGCCGAGGGTGCGCTGCATCTCGCCGCTCTCCATCAGCTGGGTCAGGCGGCCCTGGTTGGCGAACGGCTCGCGGGTGACGGCCGGGTAGTACAGCAGCTTGTCGCCGATCATCTCGCCGAGGAACTCGTGCTCACGCAGTTCCTTCTCGAAGTAATCGCGGTAGGCCAGGTCCTTTTCGTAGCGCACGCCGTGGCACAGGATCACCTTCTCGAAGCGCTCGTAGGTTTCCGGGTCCTTGATGACCGACAGCCACGGCGCCAGGCCGGTGCCGGTGCCCAGCAGGTACAGGTTCCTGCCGGGATGCAGGTCGCTGATCAGCAGGGTGCCGGTGGGCTTCTTGCCGACCAGTACCTTGTCGCCCGGCTTGATGTGCTGCAGGCGCGAGGTCAGCGGGCCGTCCTGCACCTTGATGCTGAAGAACTCCAGCTGTTCTTCCCAGTTGGCACTGGCAATGGAATAGGCGCGCAGCAGCGGTCGCGCCTCGGTTTCCAGGCCGATCATCACGAACTGGCCGTTCTCGAAGCGGAAACCGCTGTCGCGGGTGGTGGTGAAGCTGAAGTAGGCATCGGTCCAGTGACGGACCTCAAGCACCGTTTCGGCGCCGAAAGCGGAGGACATGGGCGTATCTATCGAAAGTCGTCGGGGGTGATTCTATCTCAAATGAGACAAGTTCTCATTGGGCGGAACGAGAGGCGTTCTCAGCGGTAACCCGCCGCCTGCAGCTCGAACAGCTCGGCATAGCGGCCGCCCTGCGCCATCAGCTGCGCATGGGTGCCGCTGGCCTCGATCCGGCCATCGGCCAGCACCAGGATGCGGTCGGCCATGCGTACCGAGGAAAAGCGGTGGGAAATCAGTACTGCGGTGCGATTATCCGCCAGTTCCCTGAACCGCTGGAACACCTCGAACTCACTGCGGGCATCCAGCGCTGCCGTTGGCTCATCCAGGATCATCACCTGCGCATTGCGCATCCATGCGCGGGCAATGGCGATCTTCTGCCATTGGCCACCGGACAGGTCCACGCCCTGCTTGAAGCGGCGGCCGATCTGCTGGTCGTAGCCGCCGGGCAGGTCGTCGATGACTTCCTCGGCCATGCCGCGTCGCGCCGCGTCAGCGATGCGTGCCTGGTCGTCCATCGCCTCGACCTGGCCGACGCCGATGTTCTCGCCGGCGCTGAGGTTGTAGCGCACGAAGTCCTGGAAGATCACCCCGAGGTTGGCGCGCAGGTCATCCAGGTCGTAATCGCGCAGGTCGCGGCCGTCGAGCAGGATGCGGCCTTCGTCCGGCTCGTAAAGCCGTGCCAGCAGTTTCACCAGGGTGGTCTTGCCGGCACCGTTCTCGCCGACCAGGGCCAGCACTTCGCCGGCGCGCAGCTGGAAATCCAGGTGGCGCACCGCCCACTGTTCGGCATCGGGGTAGCGGAAGCCGACGTTCTCGAATACGAAGCCCTGGCGGATCGGTTGCGGCACGCGCACGGCCCCATCGCGCGAGTGGATTTCCGGCTGGATCTGGAAGAACGAGAACAGGTCATCCAGGTACAGCGCCTGGCTGGCCACCTGCGAGAAGCCGATCAGCAGGCCTTCCAGCAGCTGGCGCAGGCGCAGGAAGCTGCCGGCTAGGAAGGTCAGGTCGCCGATCGAGAAGTCCCCACGCACCGTGCGCCATGCGATGTAGGCGTAGGCGGTGTAATACCCCAGCGTGCCCAGCGCAGCCAGCAGCGTGCCCCAGAACGCGCGGCGCCGTGCCAGGGCGCGGTTGGCCTGGAACAATGCCACCGACAGGCGCCGGTAGCGCTCCACCAGGAAGCGGTGCAGGTTGTAGATCTTCACTTCCTTGGCCGTTTCCACGCTGGCGCCCAGCTGGCGCAGGTAGTCGAGCTGGCGGCGCTCGGGCGTCCACTGGAAGTTGAGGCTGTAGCCGGCCGCGTTGAAGTGCGATTCGCCAATGAAGGCCGGCACCAGTGCCAGCGCCAGCAGCAGGATCAGCCACGGCGCGTAGACCAGCAGGCCGACGGCGAGGCTGGCCACGGTGATCGCGTCCTGCACCTGGCCGAACAGCTGGCTCATCAGGTTCATCCGGCCCATGGTCTGGCGCCGCGCACGGTCCAGCTTGTCCTGCAGGTCCGGGTCTTCGAAATCCTCCAGGTCCAGCGTCGCGGCGTGTTCCATCAGGCGGATGCTGGTGGCGTTGGCGAAGAGTTCGGAAAGCAGAGCGTCGGCGTAGCTGACCAGTCGGCCGAGCAGGTCCGAGGCGATGGCCAGGCCGAATTCCAGTGCCAGCAGGCCCAGCAGTGGATTGAGCAGGCCGCTGGACAGCGCCTCGCCCAGCGGCGGGTAGCCGGCATCGTGCTGGCTCAGGTGCAGGGCGCTGTCGATGATCAACTTGCCGACGTACAGCATCGCCACCGGCAGCAGGGCACGGATCAGGCGCAGCCCCAGGCTGGCCAGGGTGAGCGCCGGACTGGTCTTCCAGACCATGCGCAGGAACGGCGGCAGATTGCGCATCGCCCTGAAGCGCTGGCGCAGGCTGGGTTTCTTCGCGGCGGCAGCGCCAGCGGTGGGGGAAGCAGGCATGCGCGTATTGTGCGCGCCTGACCGTGCAGATGGGGTCAGTGCAGCCGTGTGGCCGGCACCGGGGTCAGATCCCTTTGCCACACAAAGGGATCTGACCCTCCCGTATCCATGCACGGCGTGGATCGACCGTGTCGACCACGGTCGACACCTACCAGCAGCTCCAGTGAACTATCGAAGGCGGGGTGGGTCAGGTCGCAGAGGCGTGAGCCGCATGGATGCGGCGACCGAGCTTACATGGACGTACTTGCAGCGCCCCTGCGACCTGATCCACCCCGCCAACCCACAGTAGCGCCGGCTTTTGATGTTGCTCTGGTTGTTGCCTCTGCGGGTGCCGGGCGGCAGCCCGGCCAGCCCCCCGTTACGGCAGCGGCGGCAGCAGCCCCGCACCCAGCCGGTTCCAGGCATTGATCACCGCAATGCCCATGCTCAGGTCACTGATGCCCTTCTCATCGAAGTGCGGCGCCAATGCATCGAACGTCGCCTGCGACGGCGCACCGTCGGTCAGCCGGGTCAGCGCCTCGGCCCAGCCCAGCGCCGCACGTTCGCGCGCATCGAAGAAGCGGCTTTCGTGCCAGGCGGGCAGGGTGTCCAGCTTGCGCAGCTCGATGCCGCCCTTGCGCAGCGCCGTGCCGTGCATGTCCATGCAGTAGCCGCAGCCGTTGAGCTGCGACACGCGCAGGAACACCAGTTCCATCAGGGTCGGATCAATCGAGCTGTCATGCACCGCCTGGCTGGTGGCCAGCAGGCCCTTGAAGGCCTCGGCGGCCAGGCGGGTGTAGGGGACGCGGGGGGAGGTGTGATCGGACATCGTGGGCTCCACTGCGGCCACGATGGCCGCCTTTCATCACAAGGACGCCGCAGCGTTGTGGTGCGTGACAACCTTCGGCAATTTTTCTGGATTCAGCACGCTGTACACGTTGGCGATGCGGCCATCGACCACCTCGATGGTGGTGATCGAGTGCAGGCGGTCGCCCTGGAAGCGCAGGATCGCCGGTTCGCCGTTGACGTAGCCCAGCTGGGCCGGATGCACCGCGCCGCGGCGCGCGATGGCCCAGAACAGGCGGCCGATGCGCTCGGCGCCCAGCAGCGGGCGGATCGCGGCGGTAACCACGCCGCCGCCGTCGGAGACCAGCAGCGCGTTGGCGTGCAGCAGGGCCTGGATCGCCTCGCTGTCGCCGCGCTGCGAGGCATCCATGAAGCGCGCCAGCAGCTGCCGGTGCTGGCTGGCGTCGGCGTTGAAGCGCGGCCGCCCGGCCTGCAACCGCTGCCGGGCGCGATGCACCAGTTGCCGGCAGTTGGCTTCGCTGTGCCCGATCAGGTCGGCGATTTCGCGGTAGTCGTGGTCAAAGGCCTCCTTCAGCAGGAACGCGGCGCGTTCCTCGGGGCCGAGCTGTTCGAGCAGGGTCAGGAAGGCGACCGAGACGTCGTTGGCCAGCGCATGCAGCTGGGCCGGACCGGGCGCCGGGTCCGGCTCCAGGGTGACCGCCAGCGGTTCGGCCAGCCATGGGCCGACATAGTGCGCGCGCTCGCGCCTGGCCGCTCGCAGCCGGTCCAGGCCGAGCCGGGTGGTGGTGGTGACCAGCCAGGCCTCAGCATCGCGGACGCCGGCAGGATCGGCGCCGGACCAGCGCAGCCAGGCGTCCTGGACCACGTCTTCGGCGTCGGCGCGGCTGCCGAGCAGGCGATAGGCCAGCGCCATCAGGCGCGGGCGGTGGGTCTGGAAAACGGTTTCGGCGTTCATGTGGGCAAGGACGCCGCAGTGGCGCGTGGCGTGACAGAGCGTCGGGGGAATCTTGCCGGCCAGCGGCCGGCACGACCACCCCGGAGCCGGGGGAGGGGGTAAAATGGGCGGATTACCCCCGCCAGCCTCGAGCAAGCGAGCAAGCCGTGACATCGATCAAGCAGGAAGACCTCATCCAGTCCATCGCCGACGCGCTGCAGTACATCTCGTACTACCACCCGGTCGACTACATCAAGAACCTCGCCGCCGCCTACGAGCGCGAGGAGTCGCCGGCCGCGAAGGAAGCGATGGCCCAGATCCTGATCAATTCGCGGATGTGCGCCGAAGGCCACCGTCCGATCTGCCAGGACACCGGCATCGTCACCGTGTTCCTGGAAATCGGCATGGACGTGCGTTGGGATGACGCCACCATGGGCGTGGAAGACATGGCCAATGAGGGCGTTCGCCGCGCCTACATGCATCCGGACAACAAGCTGCGCGCCTCGGTGCTGGCTGATCCGGCCGGCAAGCGGATCAATACCAAGGACAACACCCCGGGCGTGGTCAACGTCAAGGTGGTGCCGGGCAACAAGGTCGACGTCATCGTTGCCGCCAAGGGCGGTGGTTCGGAAGCGAAGACCAAGTTCGCCATGCTCAACCCGTCCGACTCCATCGTCGACTGGGTGCTGAAGACCGTGCCCACCATGGGCGCCGGCTGGTGCCCGCCGGGCATGCTCGGCATCGGCATCGGTGGCACCGCCGAGAAGGCGATGCTGCTGGCCAAGGAGGCGCTGATGGAACCGATCGACATCACCGAGCTGCAGGCCCGTGGTGCCTCCAACCGCATCGAGGAGCTGCGCCTGGAGTTGTATGAGAAGGTCAATGCGCTGGGCATCGGCGCGCAGGGCCTGGGCGGCCTGACCACTGTGCTGGACATCAAGATCAACGACTATCCGACCCATGCGGCCAACCTGCCGGTGGCGATGATCCCGAACTGCGCCGCCACCCGCCATGCGCACTTCACCCTGGATGGCAGTGGCCCGGTGATGCTGGACCCGCCGTCGCTGGAAGACTGGCCGAAGCTGACCTATGACGCGTCCAAGGGCACCCGGGTGGACCTGGACACGATCACCCCGGAAGACGTGGCCAGCTGGAAGCCGGGCCAGACCCTGCTGCTCAACGGCAAGCTGCTGACCGGCCGCGATGCCGCGCACAAGCGCATGGTCGACATGCTCAACAAGGGCGAGGAACTGCCGGTCGACCTGAAGGGCCGCTTCATCTATTACGTCGGCCCGGTCGATCCGGTGCGCGACGAAGTGGTGGGCCCGGCCGGCCCGACCACGGCGACCCGCATGGACAAGTTCACCGAGCAGGTACTGGCACAGACCGGCCTGCTGGGCATGGTCGGCAAGGCCGAGCGCGGCCCGGCCGCCATCGAGGCGATCAGGAAGCACAAGTCGGCCTACCTGATGGCCGTTGGTGGTTCGGCCTACCTCGTGTCGAAGGCGATCAAGGCGGCCAAGGTCGTTGGCTTCGCCGACCTGGGCATGGAAGCGATCTACGAGTTCACCGTGCAAGACATGCCCGTGACCGTGGCGGTGGATTCCACCGGCGAATCGGTGCACAAGACCGGCCCGCGCGAATGGCAGGCCCGCATCGGCAAGATTCCGGTGGTGGTGGAGTAAGCCCTCCATCCCGGACCAGACAACGGCGCCCCTGTGGCGCCGTTGTTGTGTGGGCAAAAATATTGATGTTCCGGTAGCGGTTGATCTGCTACGGTCGGAACACCCTCGCACAGGACGTGTCCATGGCCCTGCATCGGTTCATCGTGGTAGGCGTGCTGCTGGCCCTGGCCGGTTGCAGCACCCCGGCGTCGTACGAAGGCGCGGATTTCCCCGCATCGGCGCAATGCCGCGTGCAGTGCCAGGCCGGCTATCGCAGCTGCATGGCGCAGAATGACTCCCTCGGCAGCCGCCAGAGCAACTGCGAGCAGCAGGTGGTGCCGGCGCCGGACAAGCGCTGCAAGGACGTGGACAATCCGGACCTGCGCCGTGCCTGCGAACTGAAGACGCACGACTGCGCGATGCGCGCGCCGATGATGTCCTGTGGCGAGCGCCGGGATTCCTGCATGAGCAGCTGCGGCTGAGCAATGATCGCGCGCGTGGGCGCATAATCGGCTGATCCACCCGCACAGGATCTTCCGCATGAGCACCACGCTGTATGGTTCGACCAGTACCGCCGCGCTGGTCGTGCACTGGCTGCTGATCGAGCTCGGCATCGAGCATGAACTGGTGCTGCTGGATTTCGACGCGCGCGAGCACAAGGCGGCGCAGTACCTGGCGCTCAATCCGGCCGGTGTGGTGCCGACACTGTTGATCGATGGCCTGGTACTGACGGAAGCGGCGGCCATCGCCCTGTACCTGGCCGATCGCCACCCGGAGGCCGGCCTGCTCCCGGTGCCGGGCACGCCGCAGCGTGGCGATGCCTACCGCTGGATGTTCTGGTGTGCCAATACGCTGCAGCCGGCCTATCGGGCCTGGTTCTATCCGCATGAAATGGCCGGCGAGGCGAACGTCGAGGCCAGCCGCGAGAGGGCGCGTCAGCGGCTCGAAGCGGCCTGGCAGCACGTTGCCGCTCACCTGCAGGCGCACGGCCCGTACCTGCTGGGCGCCAGGCCCTGCGTGGTCGACTACATGCTGGTGATGCTGATGCGCTGGTCGCGCAACATGCCCAGGCCCAGTGACACCTGGCCGGTGCTCAAGGCGCATGCCACCTCGATGAAGGCGCGCCCGGCGTTCGCCGAGGTCTACCGACGCGAAGGCATCACCGACTGGCGGTGACCAAAAAAGGGGACGGAGGGAATTAAGTCGTTTGTGCACAAACGACTTAATTCCCTCCGTCCCTTTTTCGGGTTACAGGATCTCCAGCACTGTTTCCGGTGGGCGGCACAGCCGCGTGCCCTTGGCCGTACGCACCACGGGGCGATTGATCAAACGGGGGTGTTCGCTCATCGCCGCCAGCAGCGTGGCGTCGTCGGCGCCGTCCAGGCCCAGTTCGGTGAACAGCGCCTCCTTGCTGCGTACCAGTTCCTGTGCGTGCAGCCGGGATTCGGCCAGTACCTGGCGCAGCGTGGCTGCGTCCGGCGGGTTGCCCAGGTAGTCGATCACCACCGGCTCGAAGCCCGCATCGCGGATCAGCTTCAGTGCGCCGCGCGAATTGCTGCAGGCCGGGTTGTGCCAGATCGTCACGTCCATCAGAACCACTCCAGCAGAGACACGCCCACACCCACATAGGTGGCCTTGTGGTTGTAGTCGATCAGGCTTTCGCCGTAGCCGTCGAAGACCTGCACATGGCCACGCAGCAGGTTGCTGATCGGGAAGCCGTAGTCCAGCTGCAGCGCACCGTGCGAACGGCTTCCGGTGCGCAGTGAATGGCGCGCCATCAGCGAGACCTCATGCCCATTGCGGTTCCAGGTCAGGGTGGCGTCGCCGCGGCCCATGTAATCCTCGATGTCCGGATTGTTGTCTTCGCTGCGGCTTTCGGGAATGCGGTACCAGGGACGCAGCACCAGCGCCCAGTTCTCGCGGTCCAGGCCGATGTTGAGCATGACCCGGTTCCAGCTGCGTGACAGCGGGTCGGCGCGGCCATTGGACTGGTGGTTCAGCGCGATGCCGGTCATGCGCCCGCGCCAGCCACCGATCGAGTAGCCGTTGCGGAACACCATCATCACTTCCGGCTCGTAATTGGTTTCGCGGAACGGGCGCGAATCCTCGCCGTTGTAAGCCTGCCAGCGCGAACTCTGGGTGTAGCCGGCCCAGATGTCGCCGTTGTCGCCGAACAGGTTCTCGACGATCTTGGTCTTGAAGCTGATCTGGAACTTCAGCTCGGCACTGTCGAGTACCTGCGGAGTGGTCACGCTGTTGGCCGGGTTCGGCGAGTGCGGCATGGTGTTGCGATCGCTGGTCCAGAAGGCGGGCAGCAGGTACACCGGCTTGTAGGCGCGCAGTTGGAACGGCCCCAGCTTGGAGTCCTCGGCCAGTTCCCAGCGGCTGTCCAGCAGCGAACCGCGGCCGGCGTTGGCCAGCGCGCTGTCCGGCGTCGCCGGGCGGAACAGGTCGCTCACCCGCTCGCGCAGCTTTTCCTCGCCCTGGCTCACGCGCGCGGTCTGCCGTTCTTCGCGGCGGGCCTGCGCAGCCGCTTCGGCGGCAGCATCAGCGGCGGCGGTAGCCTCCGGGGTATGCCCGAACAGGCGGTCATAGCAGGCCAGCCGGGCCGCGTCGGTGGTAATTGCCGCGCAGGCGGCCGGTGAGGCATCGGCGGTAGGCGCGAACTCCTGCGCAGCCAGCGGTGCACTGGCCAGGGCAAGCGCCAGCGGCGCCAGACGGGGAAACAGCGTGGGGAGGGTCATTGCAGCAGGCCCTTCGATGAATTCGGGAGTCACACAGTGTGGCGGCTGTGCCGGATCGCGGCCAGCCCCACGGTTTATGCACGGTCACAGCGTGCGCGTGGCGTGAAGGCCCGGTGGCTCAGAAGAACCAGGCGAACGCGAACAGGCCCAGCATCGCGATCACAACCGCCAGTTTCAGTGCCAGGCCAAGCAGGATGCCGAGCCAGGTGGCCACGCCGACCTTGGTTGAGCGGCTGAGTTCGCGGGTGTGCCAGTACTCGCCGAGCAGGGCACCGACCAGCGGTCCCGCGAACAGGCCGATGGGCATGAAGAACAGGCCGACGATGCTGCCGACGAAGGTTCCCCACAGCGCCTTGCGGCTGGCGCCGACACGCTGCGCGCCGACCACCGTGGCCAGCACGTCCACCAGCAGCGAAAGCAGGGTCAGTACCCCGAGCGCGACCAGGGTGGGCCAGCCGACGTGGGCGAAGCCGTCGGCCCAGGCGGCCAGCAGCAGTCCGATGAACACCAGCGGGATGCCCGGGAGGGCCGGCAGGATGATGCCGGCGATGCCTATCAGGACAAAAATGACCGCTAGCAGATACAAGATGAATGAGAGTCCCATGCTGTCCCGTATGGAGTCCGTTTTGGGGTTGACAGTGAAAGATTTTGCCAGTTGCTTTTTCGTTTTGGCCGGGTTAAGTTGCAGTCGCTGAGCTTGGCAAGGTCACCGTGGATCGTGGCCTGATGAAGCAAGATCTTCCCGATCCGCTGCATCGATGCACCTCGCTTCCCCCTTGCTTGTCAGCCGCCCACCAGGCGTTTCCAACAACAAGAGAGAGTCAAAGGGAGTTAGTGAGATGGCTGATCGCGAGACCGGTACCGTAAAGTGGTTCAATGATGCGAAGGGCTTCGGCTTCATCAGCCGGCAGAATGGCGAGGACGTGTTCGTGCACTTCCGCGCCATCGAGACCCAGGGCTTCAAGAGCCTCAAGGAAGGCCAGAGTGTGAGCTTTGAAGTCGTGCAGGGCCAGAAGGGCCTGCAGGCTGACAAGGTCCAGCCGATGTAACACCTGCCGTCCGTCGGCATGAAAAAAGGCCCGCGCAAGCGGGCCTTTTTCTTTGCCTTTGGCCCGCTGCAGGTCAGCGCAGGATGACCTTGCCGTTGACCACGCGCACATAGGTGTTCTCACGGATGCCACCCAGGTCACGCTGGTTGACCACGATGGTGCGGCCATCATCCATGCGCACGCTGATGTCGTAGGTATCGCTGGTCACATTCTTCTGGATCTGGTTGCCAGCCAGGGCGCCACCGACTGCGCCTGCAGCGGCGGCAATGTTCTTGTTGCCACGGCTGCCACCGGTGTGGTCGGAGATTTCATGGCCGGCCACGGCGCCAACGA
The DNA here is from genome assembly GCF_047520985.2 of Stenotrophomonas sp. BR163. Lineage (NCBI taxonomy): Bacteria > Pseudomonadati > Pseudomonadota > Gammaproteobacteria > Lysobacterales > Lysobacteraceae > Stenotrophomonas > Stenotrophomonas sp. BR163. Next base: position 181,848 of record NZ_JAXBRE020000001.1, on the reverse strand, counting down.
TGCCGCCGAGGATCGCGCCGGTCGCGCTGGGCGCGGTGCGGCCCGAGGGCACGGTGTTGATGCGGGTGACGATGCCACAGTCCGCGCAGCGGCCCTGGTTGTAGCCGCCGTTGTTGCCGTAGCCGCCGTTGTTGTAGCCGTTGTTGTAACCACCGCCACTGTAACCGGGCGAGGTGGCACAACCGGCCAGCGCGAGGGTAGCGATGGCGCTGGCGGCGATGAGCTGGATCTTCATGGGGCGTCTCCTGGCCGTGAAGGCGGGTATGTTGGGTGGTACTGCGTCATGCAGCAGGGTGGACGAATCCTCTCCCTTTGAACGTGAACAACGCGCCAACCACGCACCCGATGTCCGGCTGCAGGATGAACGCGCCTCAGCGGAAATCCTGGTGGCAGGCCCGGCAATCGGCCTGCAGCGTTTCCACGAGCTGGGCCAAGGCCCTGCAGTCGCCTGGCGGTGCAGCCAGCGCCGTGTTGAGGTTGCCGCGAAGTCGGCTGGCGTGCTGCTGGAACTGCGTGCTGTCCTTCAGCCCGGGAAACGCCAGGTCCAGGTCATTGGACAACAGGCGTAGCGCCTGCAGCCGCGGCACGCTGTCGGCCAGGCTGCAGCGGTTCTGCTGCTGGGCCCGCTGCAGCAGCTGCGACTGCCGCTGCATCACCTGCATCAGGCTGTCCGGGAACGGGTCGCGACGCGCCTGCAGGGCGCGGCCTACCATCACCGTGGCGACCAGGCCGATCAGCAGGCCCAGGCACAGTACGAACAGGTAGCGATGGGCAGGGGACAGGCGGCGGGGCGGGCTGGCGTTCATGCGGGCTCTCCGGGCGTGCAACGGTGGGTTCGACGCCGGCGTGCTTTGGGCGCTGGCACCTGCACGTTAAAATAGCCCGATGAACGAACAGGTCAAACAACGCTTCGCCGGCATCGAACGGCTGTATGGCGTGGGTGCGCTCGAGCGCCTGCAGGGCAGTCGCGTGGCGGTGGTCGGCATGGGCGGCGTCGGCTCGTGGGTGGTGGAGGCGCTGGCCCGTTCGGCGGTCGGTCATCTGACCCTGATCGATGCCGACGACATCTGCGTGTCCAACACCAACCGGCAGCTGCCGGCGATGGAAGGCAATTACGGGCGCAACAAGGCCCAGGCGATGGCCGAGCGCTGCCGTGCGATCAACCCGGGGATCGACGTCGACGCCGTGCAGGCATTCTTGACGATGTCCAACATGGCTGAGCTGCTGGACCGCGGGTTCGATCTGGTGATCGACGCCTGCGACAGCTTCCGGGTCAAGGTCGAGACGATCGCCTGGTGTCGCCGCCGCAAGCTGCCGCTGCTGACCGTCGGCGCTGCCGGTGGCCGCACCGACCCGACCCTGGTACGTATCCGCGATGTCTCGCGCACCGAGCATGACGCCATGCTGGCGCTGATCCGCAAGAAGCTGCGCAGCGAGTTCAACTTCCCGAAGAACGCCAAGCGCTATTTCGGCGTGCCGGCGGTGTATTCGCTGGAGAATGTGAAGTACCCGCAGGCCGATGGCAGCGTCTGCGGCATTCGTCCGAACCTGGGTGCGGATGCTGCATTGAAACTGGACTGTGGCGCAGGCCTCGGTGCGGCAACCCACATCACCGGTGCCTTCGCCTTCGCGGCGGTCGGCAAGGCGCTGGAGATGCTGCTGGAGCCGAAGAAGGTGAAGGCCGAAGTGGTCGAGGATCACGCCGACGCGTGACGGTAGTGGCGGCCGCTGGCCGGCATCCGCGCTGATCGAATCATTCCGGAGTTGCCGGCCGGCGGCCGGCACTACCCTCAGTTCGCCGGCAGCGCGAACAGCCGCCGCGCATTCTCTGTCGTGGCCTGTGCCAGGGCCTCCAGCTCCATTCCGCGCAGCGCGGCCACGTGCCGGGCAATGGTTGCCAACCGTGCCGGTTCGTTGCGCTGGCCGCGGACCCCTGCGTCGGGCTGGTCGGGCGCGTCGGTTTCCAGCAGCAGCTGCTCCAGCGGCATTCCGCGTACCAGCCGTTGCAGGCGCTGCGCCCGCTCGTAGGTCAGCGGACCGCCAAGGCCCAGCAGGAAGCCGTGCCTGTGCAGTTGCGCGGCCTGTTCGGGGCTGCCGGAAAAACTGTGCACCACGCCGCGCAGGCCGCCGATGCGGCGGATCGCGGCGATCACCGCATCCACCGCGCGTCGCGCGTGCACGATCACCGGCAGCTCGAACTCACGGGCCAGTTCCAACTGGCCGATGAAATATGCCTGTTGAGCCTCGGCATCCAGTCCTTCGACGAAGAAGTCCAGCCCGCATTCGCCGATCGCGCAAGGGCGTTCGCGCTCGATCCACTGGCGCAGCAGTGGCAGGTGCCCAGGCTGGTGATCGGCCAGGAACATCGGGTGCAGGCCGAAGGCCGGGTACAGCCCGGGCGCCTGCTGGCAGACCTCGCGCAGTTTCGGCCAGCTGGCAGCGGTGACCGCTGGCACCACCTGTTGGCGTACACCCACGGCCTGCGCCCGCTCGATCACCGCGGCACGGTCAGGGTCGAACGCGCTCGCGTCGAGATGACAGTGGCTGTCGACCAGCACGCTCAACGCTGTTCCAGCGGCGGTGGCGTGGTGGCGTTGCGGCTCTTCCAGTTGGCCAGCAGCAGCGTGCCGAAGCCCAGCACCAGCTCATCGATGAACGGGATGGGGTCCGGGATGAACAGCGTCAGCACGAACAGGCCGGCGGTGAGCTTGAACAGGGTGGGGTAGCGCAGCCGGCGCGCCCACTGCAGTACTGGCAGCAGCATCGGGTTGGCCATGGCGGGGATCCTCGTGGGGAATATGCAAACGCTACCACGGGCCCTGCATTTCCCGATGCTGAATGGGTTACAGGAATGAGCAGGAAATGTGGAGATTCCGTTCAGGCAGCGCATGCTGCAATCTGTCCCGAGAACGTTGCGGATGGTCCGCAAGGAGCAGGTCATGAAAAGCACAACTACAACTGTCCTGGTCGCAGCGGGCGCGCTGCTGGTTGGTGGCATCGCCACCGCCGCCTTCATGAAGAGTGGCGACCGCTCGCCCGACTCCATCAGCGCCGCAACCCCCAATGGCGAGTCGCGCCTGGTCGATGGCAACGCCACAGACGATGGCGTACGTGGTGACAAGCTCGACCCGTCGGCGCCGCGCGGGCTGGAATATGCCGATGTGCTGAAGGTCGACCCGATCACCGAGAAGCAGAAGGCCTATGCCACCGTGATCGGCACCGATCCGGTGCGTGAGACCTCCACCACCCAGACCCCGCACGAGGTCTGCCAGGACGTGACGGTGCAGGAACGCCTGCCGGAGCGTGATGGCAACGTTGGCGGTACCGTGGTTGGCGCGGTGGTGGGTGGCCTGCTCGGCAACCAGGTCGGTGGCGGCAACGGCAAGAAGGCCGCGACCGCAGCCGGTGCGGTGGCCGGTGGCTTCATCGGCAACCAGATCGACAAGCGCCATGTGGGTGGTCGCGTGGTCAATCGTACCGAGCGCCAGTGCCACACCGAAACCGCAACGTCCGAGTCGAGCCGCGTCACCGGTTACAACGTGACCTATCGCAACGAGGACGGCACCACCGGCACCATGCGCATGGCCAGCAAGCCGGGCAGCCGCATCGCCATGGGTACCAATGATGTGGTGAAGGGCTACAACGTGACCTATCGCTATGATGGCGCCGAGAAGACCGTGCGCATGGACAACAAGCCGGCCAGCGATCGCCTGCCGGTGGTCGATGGCCAGCTGGTCACGCAGACCGCTGCTGCCGGCGCCACGGCGGCCACGCGCCAGTAATCCAGAACACCCTGCTGCACCCGACGGGCCGGCTCATGCCGGCCCGTTTCGTTGTGCGCACGGGCATTCATCCGTGGGCAAAGGGAATCGACCATGATGGACGCCCCCTTCGACAAGGAGTCGGCATGAGCATCTTCGACCTGCGCCTGGAAACCGAGCGGCTGATCCTGCGCCCGCTGCTGCGCGAGGACTACGAACCGTACCTGGCATTCTGTGCCGACGAGGAAACGATGCGCACCCTGGGGGGTGTTCAACCGCCCTCGGTGGCATGGCGCGGCTTCTGCAGCCTGGCCGGTGCCTGGCAGCTGTTCGGCTTCTCGATGTTCAGCGTGATCGAGAAATCCAGCGGTGACTGGATCGGCCGGATGGGACCGTGGCAGCCGCAGGACTGGCCTGGAACCGAGGTCGGCTGGGGTATTCGGCATGCGAGCTGGGGCCGGGGCTATGCACCGGAAGCGGCGGTTGCCGCCATCGACTGGGCATTCGACACGCTGGGCTGGGACGAGGTGATCCACACCATCGCCGAGAACAACGACAACTCGAGGGCGGTCGCGCGCAAGCTCGGCAGCACGCTGCTGCGCATGGGTGAATTGCCGCCGCCGTACAACGACAAGCCGATGCAGATCTGGGGCCAGTCGCGCGAACAATGGCGGCAGCGCGTGCGCTGAGCGTTGCCGGTAGTGCCGGCCGCTGGCCGGCAACCTCGATGTGGCAGGATTCGTGCGATTGCCGGCCAGCGGCCAGCGTTACCGTGTTGCCATGCTGCACCCGCGCTTGGCATTCACCGGCGGGCTTGCCAGACTGCGTGCAGCTGGCCGCCGGCCGGATCCGAGGAATCAGGCAATGGTGGAAGAGCGCGTCCCGTTGACGGTGCATGGCATGTCGGTGTCCGGCAATTGCCACAAGGTCCGCCTGCTGCTGGAGCAGCTCGGCAGCCGCTACCGCTGGGTGGAAGTGGACAGTGCCCATGGCCAGACCCACACCGCCGAGTTCCTCGCGCTCAATCCCAACGCCAAGGTGCCGTTGATCGTCCGCGACGATGGTCGTGTGTTGACTGAATCCAATGCGATCCTGTTCTGGTTGGCCGAAGGGACGCCCTACCTGCCCACTGACGGTTGGGAACGTGCGCAGGCATTGAGCTGGATGTTCTTCGAGCAGTACACGCACGAGCCATGCGTGGCGGTAGCGCGCTTCATCCGCGGCTGGACACCGCCCGATTCACCGCGCCGTGCTGAACTGCCACGCCTGCACGAGCGTGCCGCCACCGCGCTGGCCGTGATGGAGCAGCACCTGCGCGAAGCGCAGTGGTTCACCGGCAGCGCATACGGCATCGCCGACATTGCGCTGTTCGCCTATACCGACGTGGCAGGCGAGGGCGGCATCAGCCTGGCGCCCTTCCCGGAAGTGCGCGCCTGGCTGCAGCGCGTGCGTGCGCAGCCGCGCTTCGTGGCGATGCCAGCGGTGACCGCCGAGGTGCGCGCGCGCTTCGAGGCCGCCTGATCCCACAGAATAGTGCCCGGCGCTGCCGGGTGGAACGCAACAACGACACGGAGGGTGTTCGATGTTTGCTGTGGTTCCAGATCCGATTCCTGCGCGCATGCGCGTGCTCAACCGCGCCGAAGTGTGCGACGCCAATTTCCTCGACGCGGTGCGTGGCTGGCGAGGCACACCGCGCGCACGTCCTGCGCCGGACGCGCCGATCCTGCCGGGCAGCACGCTCAGCGCTGCGGCCTTCGGTGAGCTGTTCGATTCGCAGCTGGCCAGCCGCCAGCTGGACCTGATGGCGCGCGTATTGCGCGTGCAGAACAAGGTCTTCTATACCATCGGGTCGTCCGGCCATGAAGGCAACGCGCTGCTGGCGCGGGCCTGCCGGCATACCGACCCCGCATTCCTGCACTATCGCTCCGGCGCCTTCATGGTCGAGCGTTCGCGCCAGGTGCCGGGCATCGACCCGTTGCGCGATGCGGCGCTTTCATTCGCGGCCAGCGCCGATGACCCGGCCAGTGGCGGCCGGCACAAGGTGTGGGGCAGCAAGCCATTGTGGTATTGCCGCAGACCTCGACGATCGCTTCGCACCTGCCGAAAGCGCTGGGCACCGCGCTGGCCATCGAGAGCGGCAAGCGGCTGGGCCATGCGCTTCCCATTCCGGCCGACAGCATCGTGCTGTGCTCGTTCGGCGACGCCTCGGCCAACCATGCCACTGCGCAGACCGCATTCAACACCGCGATGTGGGCCGCCTACCAGAAACTGCCGGCGCCAATCCTGTTCGTCTGCGAGGACAACGGGCTGGGTATCTCGGTGAAGACGCCGGACGGCTGGATTGCCGAGCGCTTCAGCCACAAGCCAGGGCTGGACTATTTCTTTGCCGATGGCCTCGACCTGGCCACCGGGCACGCCCAGGTGCAGGCCGCAGCGGACCACTGCCGACGGACGCGGCGACCGACCTTCCTGCATCTGCGCACCACGCGCCTGATGGGCCACGCCGGCACCGACTTCGAGGTGGAATGGCGTGCATTGCCGGAATTGTGCGCGGCCGAGGCACAGGATCCGCTGTTGCGCTCGGCGCAGATCGCGCTGGAATCGGGCTGGATGGATGCAGCCGCCATCGAAGTGGCCTACGAGACGATGCGCGCGCGCTGCATGGCCGCCGCTGCCGATGCCGAAGGCCGCGCGAAGCTGCAGTCGCTGCAGGAGGTCATGGCGCCATTGGCACCCTATACGCCCGCGGCGGTGCAGGCAGAAGCCCGGCGCGAGGTCGCCGACGAAGCGCGCGAGGCACTCTATGGCGGTGCCGAGGCCTTGCCGGAACGACAGGCGCCACGGCATCTCGCGATCCAGATCAACCACGGCCTGCAGGAACTGCTTGCGAAGTATCCGCAGAGCCTGCTGTTCGGCGAGGACGTGGCTCAGAAGGGCGGTGTGTACACCGTCACCAAGGATCTGCTGCGCCGCTTCGGCCCACGCCGGGTGTTCAACACGCTGCTGGATGAAACCATGATCCTGGGCATGGCGCAGGGCCTGGCCAACCTGGGCATGCTGCCGGTTCCGGAGATCCAGTACCTGGCCTACCTGCACAACGCCATCGACCAGCTGCGTGGTGAAGCCTGTTCGCTGCAGTTCTTCTCCAACGACCAGTACCGCAACCCGATGCTGGTGCGGGTGGCCGGGCTGGGCTACCAGAAGGGTTTCGGCGGGCACTTCCACAACGACAACTCGATCACCGCGTTGCGCGACATCCCCGGGCTGGTGGTCGGCTGCCCCTCGCGCGGCGACGATGCGGTGATGATGCTGCGCACGCTGGCTGCACTGGCGCGGGTGGATGGGCGCGTGGCGGTGTTCCTGGAGCCGATCGCGCTGTACATGAGCAAGGACCTGCACGAAGCGGGGGATGGCCAGTGGCTGTTCGACTACCCGGCACAGGGCCGGGCGCTGGTGCTGGGCGAGGGCCGGGTCTATGCACCGGAGGCCGGAGACCTGGTGATCTACACCTATGGCAATGGCGTGCCGATGGCGTTGCGCGCGGCGCGGGCGATCGAGCAGCAGCTGGGCTGGCAGGTGCGGGTGGTCGACCTGCGCTGGCTGGTACCGTTGGACGCCGGCTTCATCGCGGCCCAGGCCGCGAGCGCGCGGCGGGTGCTGGTGCTGGACGAAGGCCGCCACAGCGGCGGAGTGGGTGAGGGCGTGGTCACGGCGCTGGTCGAGGCCGGCTTTGGTCACCTGCCGCTGCGCCGCGTCTGTGGCGCCGACACCTACACGCCACTGGCAGGGGCAGCAATGTTTGGGCTTCCAAGCGACAATGCGGTGATTGGCGCCGCCCTCGACCTGGCGCAGGAACCCTGATGCATGTGTGGATTGGCGGGAATGTTGTTGCCGGCGCCGCTGGCGTCGGCCGAGGCGCTGCAGGCGCAGGCGCTGGCCATGGGCCAGGCGCTGCACCATCGCGGGCCGGATGATGGCGGCAGCTGGGTCGATGCCGAGGCGGGCATCGCGCTGGCGCATCGGCGCCTGAGCATCCTTGACCTGTCCCCGCTGGGCCACCAGCCAATGGCCTCGGCGGACGGCCGCTACGTGATGGCCTACAACGGCGAGGTCTACAATTTCGCGGCTCTGCGTGAACAGCTGGAGCCGCTGGGGCACACCTTCCGCGGCCATTCCGACACCGAAGTACTGCTGGCGGCGATCCTGCAGTGGGGCGTGGAAGATACCCTGCAGCGCTGCAACGGCATGTTCGCCATCGCGCTGTGGGACCGCCAGGATCGTTGCCTGTGGCTGGCCCGCGACCGCGTCGGCAAGAAGCCGCTGTACTACGGCTGGGCCGGCGACACGCTGGTGTTCGGTTCGGAACTGAAGGCGCTCTGGCAACACCCGGCGTTCGACAACGACATCGACCGCGATGCGCTCACCTTGCTGCTGCGGCTGGATTACATCCCGGCGCCGCACAGCATCCACCAGCGCTGCTACAAGCTGATGCCGGGCCGGGTGCTGCGGCTGGATGCAGCGGCTGTGGCCGCAGGCGCCGCGGCACACCGCCCGGAGCAGGCACAGCGCCCGTACTGGGATGCGCGCGCACGCATGCAGGCGGCGTTGGCCGCCCCGTTCCAGGGCCGCATCGAAGAGGCCGAGGAACAGCTGGACACGCTGCTGCGTGATGCGGTGGCGCTGCGCATGGTGGCCGACGTGCCGGTCGGCGTATTCCTGTCCGGCGGCACGGACTCATCGCTGGTGGCGGCGCTGATGCAGGCGCAGAGCGGACAGCCGGTGCATAGTTTCAGTATCGGCTTCACCGACTCGGGACATGACGAAGCACCGCTGGCCAGGGAGCTGGCGGCTCACCTCGGCTGTGATCACACCGAGTTGTACGTCAGTGGCGCCGACGCGCTGGCCGTGGTGCCGCAGTTGCCGGCGATGTTCGATGAGCCTTTTGCCGATGCGTCGCAGGTGCCGACCGCGCTGGTCGCACGGCTGGCGCGGCAGGGCGTGACCGTCGCGCTGTCCGGCGACGGTGGCGACGAGCTGTTCTTCGGCTACACCCGGTATGTACGCGCGCTGCGCAACTGGCAGATGCTCGGACGCGTGCCGGGGCCGCTGCGGCGCTGGATGGGCGCACGCTCGCAGCAGCAGGGCGAGGCCTCACGGACCGGTGGCCTGGCCGCGCTGCTGGCCGAGACCGGCGCACGTGGCATCGGCGACGTCTACCGCAACCGCATCTCGCGCTGGCGCGATCCTGCCGCGGCGGTGCCCGGCGCGCAGGCCGCCGGCAGCTTCTACGACCTGGCCGATCCGCTGCACGGCGCGGGGACACCGGCCGATGCGATGATGCTGGCCGATTTCGTGACCTACCTGCCCGATGACCTGTTGTGCAAGGTCGACCGGACCTCGATGGCGGTCAGTCTGGAGGCGCGCGCGCCATTGCTGGACTGGCGCGTGGCCGAGTTCGCCTGGTCGCTGCCGCTGGGCTTCAAGCGCAGTGAGACGACCAGCAAGGTGCTGCTCAAGCGCGTGCTGGGCCGTTACGTGCCGCATTCAATGGTGCACCGTCCCAAGCGCGGTTTTGGCGCACCGGTCAGTGACTGGTTGAAGGGCGACCTGCGGCCCTGGGCCGAGGACCTGCTGCAGCCGGCGCGGCTGGAGCGTGAGGGCGTGCTGTCGGCGGCGGCGGTGAAGCCGCTGTGGCAGCAGTTCCTGGGGGGGCAGCGCAAGTGGCATACCCACTTGTGGAACGTGCTGATGTTCCAGGCTTGGCAGGCGCATTGGCGGCAGGCGCGGACCGGCGTGACCGGCGGCTGATCTTCACCGGATGGCACGGGCCTGGCGACTAGGCTGGGCCTCCCGCACCGTGAGGAGTATGTCCCGATGTCCGTCCCCACCATCGCCGTGTTCGTTGGCAGCCTGCGCAAGGATTCCTGCAACCGCAAGCTGGCCCATGCGCTGGAGAAGCTCGCCGGTGATCGCGCGCGCTTCCAGTACGTGCAGATCGGCGATCTGCCGTTGTACGACCAGGATTTCGACGCCGATTATCCGCCGCAGGGCACCCGGCTGAAGGACCAGGTGCGCGCCGCCGACGCGGTGCTGTTCGTGACACCCGAGTACAACCGGTCGGTGCCTGGCGTGCTCAAGAACGCCATCGATATCGGATCGCGCCCGTACGGTGACAGTGCGTTTGCCGGCAAGCCGGCGGCGGTGATCGGCGCCTCCATCGGCCAGATCGGTACCGCCGTGGCCCAGCAGCACCTGCGCAACAGCCTGGCCTTCCTGGACATGCATGTGCTGGGCCAGCCCGAGGCATTCATCCACTTCAAGGACGGCCTGATCGATGCCGACGGCACGATCCACAACGAAGGCACGCAGAAGTTCCTGCAGGGCTACGTGGACCGGTTCCTGGCGTTGATCGCAGTGCACGTCAAGGGCGATTGACGCCTGCGGGGTCAGAGTCCCCTGCGTCGAAGGGGATCCGACCCCGGGGCGTTGATCTGCGATAATGTCCCGCTCGGGCGCCGCAACGGCGCCCGTCGCAGGCAGTGCGACGCTTTCACGCCAGTCTGGCCAGGTACCGGCGGATATCCCCCGTTTTCCCGCGGCTTATCCACAGGCTTGTCCATGGCTGCCGGGGTCGGCACATGCCTACACTCGTCTGGCCCACTTTTGCAGGAAACACCGCAGCATGTCCGCTCGTCCCGGCTTCCGTTCCAACCGCAGAGAGCGCGGTGATGGCTTCGATCGCGATCGCGACGAGTCGCGCATCGACCAGTTGCGGGTACCGCCCCATTCGGTGGAAGCCGAGCAGGCGGTGCTGGGGGGGCTGATGCTGGCGCCCGAGGCGTATGACCGTGTCAACGACCAGCTGACCGAAAGCGACTTCTATCGTCGCGATCACCAGATGATCTATCGTGCGATCCGCGAGCTGTCCGAGCGCGAACGGCCGTTCGACGCGGTGACGCTGGGCGAGTGGTTTGAATCGCAGGGCAAGATGGAACTGGTGGGTGACGGCGCCTACCTGATCGAACTGGCCAGTACCACGCCGTCAGCTGCCAACATCGTGGCCTACGCCGAGATCGTGCGCGACAAGGCGGTGCTGCGGCAGCTGATCCAGGTCGGCACCGACATCGTCAACGACGGTTTCCAGCCGGAGGGGCGTGACAGCAGCGAGCTGCTGGCCTCGGCGGAAAAGAGCGTGTTTGCAATCGCCGAACAGGGTGCGCGTGGCCGTACCGATTTCGTGGCCATGCCCGGTGCACTGAAGGATGCCTTCGAGGAGCTGCGCAACCGCTTCGAGAACGGCGGCAACATCACCGGCCTGCCGACCGGTTACAACGAGTTCGATGCGATGACCGCCGGACTGCAGCCGACCGACCTGATCATCCTCGCGGCGCGCCCGGCAATGGGCAAGACCACCTTCGCGCTGAACATCGCTGAGTACGCGGCCATCAAGTCGAAGAAGGGCGTGGCGGTGTTCTCGATGGAAATGTCGGCATCGCAGCTGGCGATGCGCCTGATTTCCTCCAATGGACGCATCAACGCGCAGCGCCTGCGTACCGGCCAGCTGGAAGACGAGGACTGGAGCCGCGTCACCAGCGCGATCAAGATGCTGAAGGAGACCAAGATCTTCATCGACGACACGCCGGGCGTGTCGCCTGAAGTGCTGCGTTCCAAGTGCCGCCGCCTCAAGCGCGAGCATGACCTGGGCCTGGTGGTGATCGACTACCTGCAGCTGATGAGCGTGCCGGGCAACAGCGAGAACCGCGCGACCGAAATCTCGGAAATCTCGCGTTCGCTGAAGGGACTGGCCAAGGAACTGAACGTGCCGGTGATCGCGCTGTCGCAGCTCAACCGCTCGCTGGAAACGCGTACCGACAAGCGCCCGGTGATGGCCGACCTTCGCGAATCGGGCGCAATCGAGCAGGACGCGGACATGATCGTGTTCATCTACCGCGACGACTACTACAACAAGGAAAACTCGCCGGACAAGGGCCTGGCCGAAATCATCATCGGCAAGCACCGTGGTGGCCCGACTGGCTCGTGCAAGCTGAAGTTCTTCGGTGAGTACACCCGCTTCGACAACCTGGCCCACGATTCGGTCGGTTCGTTCGAGTAACGGTCATGCCGGCCGCTGGCCGGCAACCACCACCGGGCGCTGAGAGCCAAGGCACCGGCAGGAGCCGCTGTCAGCGCGGGTTCCATGGGGTCGCCACGAAGCGCAGCCGGGCGTGGGCTTGGCGTTGCACTGCGCTGGATCGGTTTCATCGCCCCCAGCCCGGTTTCGTCGCAAACCGTTTGCCGGCGCCAGGGCAGGGCGCCAAGGTGTCCGCAGGCGGCAGGGTGCCGCCCCAAGGAGACCGTGATGAAGACCCTGTTCGCGCTCGGTGTGTGGTGCCTGCTGTTCGTACTTTGCTGGCCGCTGGCGATCCTCGCCCTGGTCGCCTGGCCGATCGTGTGGCTGCTGAGCCTGCCGTTCCGACTGGTCGGCATCACCTTCTCGGCGCTGTTCGCCTTCCTGCGCGCGCTGTTCATGCTGCCGGCGCGCCTGCTCGGTGGCCGGGCGGTGCCCGCATGAGGGCGGTGGTGCTGGTCGGTCTGGCCCTGTTGGCCGGCCCGGTACTGGCCGCACCTCCAGCACCGCCTTCGGTGTGGCTGGAGCGCCAGCAGGCAGCCGGTGCCGACGAAGCGAATGCTGCTGGGGCGAAGGCTTCGACGAGGCCCGAGGCCAGGGAGCGCTGCCGGGTCACCAAGGAATGGAAGGTCGGCGAGACGGTGGTGCAGCACAGGGTCTGTGAGGATCCACCGAAGAAGCCTGCTGGAAAGGTGTAGCGATCCTGCAGGGAGATGGGCGACAAAAAACCCCGCCGAGGCGGGGTTTCTTGAATCCGGGTGATGCCGGCCAGCGGCCGGCACTACCAGGCGGACGATCAGTTCGCTTTGTGGATGGCGCGCTTGCTGACCGCCATCGCGGCGTCGTGGATCACTTCCGACAGCGACGGGTGGGCGTGGCAGATGCGGGCCAGGTCATCGGCCGAGCCGCTGAACTCCATGGTCAGCACGCCTTCGTGCACCAGTTCGGAGACGTTGGCGCCAACCAGGTGCATGCCGAGGATGCGATCGGTTTCGGCATGGGCCAGGATCTTCACGAACCCCGCCGGCTCGATCATCGCCACGGCACGGCCGTTGGCGGCGAACGGGAAGCTGCCGGCCTTGTACGGAATGCCCTCGGCCTTCAGCTGGGCTTCGGTCTTGCCGACCCAGGCCAGTTCCGGCTCGGTGTAGATGACCCATGGGATGGTGTCGAAGTTGACGTGGCCCGGCAGGCCGGCGATCAGCTCAGCCACCGCGATGCCTTCCTCGAAGCCCTTGTGCGCCAGCATTGGGCCGCGCACGCAGTCGCCGACTGCCCACACGCCGTTGACGCCGGTGTGGCAGTGCGCGTCGACTTCGATCTGGCCGCGCTCGTTGACCTTGACGCCGGTGCCTTCGGCCAGCAGGCCCTTGGTGGCGGCGCGACGGCCGACGGCCACCAGCAGCTTGTCCACGGTCAGGGTCTTTTCGCCTTCCGCGTCAGTGTAGGTGACGATGACTTCCTTCTTCTTGCCCTTGCCGGTGATCTCGGTCTTGGAAACCTTGGCATTGAGCTTGATGTCCAGGCCCTGCTTCTTGAATTCCTTGGCAGCGGCCTTGGCCACTTCGGCGTCGGCAGCCGCCAGGAACTCCGGCATGGCCTCAAGGATGGTGACTTCAGCGCCCAGGCGCTTCCACACGCTGCCCAGTTCCAGGCCGATCACGCCGGCACCGATCACCGCCAGGCGGTTCGGCACTTCGGTGAAGTCCAGGCCGCCGACGTTGTCGACGATGGTCTCGCCGTCGAACTTGGCGAACGGCAGTTCGATCGAATCCGAACCGGCCGCGATGATGACGTTGGTGCCCTTCAGCTCGACTTCCGAACCGTCGTGCTGCTTCACCTTGACCACGTTGCCCGGCTGCAGCTGGCCGAAGCCGTAGTAGGCGGCGACCTTGTTGGCCTTGAACAGCATGCCGATGCCGCCGGTGAACTGCTTGACGATCTTGTCCTTGCGGCCAATCATCGCCTCGACGTCGATCTTGGCATCCTTGAAGCTGATGCCGTGGTCGCCAAAGATGTGGCCCATGTTCCAGAACTGGCGCGAGGAATCGAGCAGCGCCTTGGACGGGATGCAGCCCACGCGCAGGCAGGTGCCGCCGAGGGCCGGCTTGCCGTCCTTGCCCAGCGCTGCGTCGATGCAGGCGGTCTTCAGGCCCAGCTGGGCCGCGCGGATGGCAGCGTGGTAACCGGCCGGGCCGGCACCGATGACGACGACGTCGAATTGTTCAGCCATTGAATTATTCCTTGATGCATTACCAGAACCCCTCCGCGCAGGCGCGGAGGGGCGGGAGGTTTCTTACAGGCCGAACAGCATGCGGCCCGGGTTTTCCAGCTGGTTCTTGATGTCCACCAGGAACTGCACCGAGTCCTTGCCGTCGATGATGCGGTGGTCGTAGGACAGCGCCAGGTACATCATCGGCGCGATCACGACCTGGCCGTTCTGGGCGATCGGACGCTCCTTGATGGCGTGCATGCCCAGGATGGCGCTCTGCGGCGGGTTGATGATCGGGGTCGACAGCAGCGAACCGAAGGTGCCGCCGTTGGTCACGGTGAAGGTGCCGCCCTGCAGTTCTTCCAGGCCCAGCTTGCCGTCACGGGCCTTCTTGGCGTAGTCGGCGATGGTCTTCTCGATGTCGGCGAACGACATGCGCTCGACGTTGCGCAGGACCGGCGTGACCAGGCCCTTCTCGGTCGACACGGCGATCGAGATGTCCGAGTAGCCGTGGTAGATGATGTCGTCGCCGTCGATCGAGGCGTTGACCAGCGGGAAGCGCTGCAGCGCGTTGGCAGCGGCCTTCACGAAGAAGCTCATGAAGCCCAGCTTGATGCCGTGGGCCTTGACGAACTCGTCCTGCAGCTCCTTGCGCGCCGCCGACACCTTGGACAGGTCGACTTCGTTGAAGGTGGTCAGCATGGCGGTGGAGTTCTTCGACTCCATCAGGCGCTCGGCGATGCGCTTGCGGATGCGGGTCATCGGCACGCGCTCTTCTGGACGTGCACCACCGGCCTTGCCGGCGCCGCCGTTGCGGGCGAAGTTGACGATGTCTTCCTTGGTCACTGCACCACGACGGCCGGTGCCGTCGACGTCGGCCGGGTTCACGCCTTCGGTGATGGCGGTGAAGCGGGCGCCCGGCGGCAGGGTGTCGGCGGCCGACTTGGCAGCCGGAGCCGGAGCGGCGGCAACGGCCGGAGCAGCGGCGGCCGGTGCGGCTTCAGCCTTCTTCTCCTCAGCGGCCGGGGCCGGAGCCGCAGCCACGGCGCCTTCTTCGATGATCGCCACGACCTGGCTGGAGGTCACGGTATCGCCTTCCTTGAACTTGATTTCCTTCAGCACGCCGTCAACCGGCGACGGCACTTCCAGCACGACCTTGTCGGTTTCCAGGTCAAGCAGGTTTTCGTCGCGCTTGACGGCGTCGCCCACCTTCTTGTGCCAGGTGGCGATGGTGCCGTCGGCGACGGATTCGGGCAGTACCGGGGCTTTGACTTCGGTGGCCATTGCGGGAGCTTCCTGGTTTGTCTTCTAAATAGGGGGAGGATTATTCAGCGAACGTGTCGTTGAACGGGTTGACCAGTGCGTCGGCAATCAGCTGCTGCTGCTCGCGGACGTGGTCAGCCATGTGACCGGCAGCCGGCGACGCCGAACGTGCGCGACCGGCGTAGTGCAGGTTCTGGCCATCGGCCAGGCAGAACTGCAGGTGGTGGCGGATCTGGTACCACGCGCCCTGGTTCTGCGGTTCTTCCTGCGTCCACACCACGTCGGTGGCCTTGCCGTACTTCTTCAGCTCGGCAGCCAGCAGCGCACGCGGGAACGGATACAGCTGCTCCACGCGGATGATCGCCACGTCGTCCTGGCCACGCTTGGCCTGGTCTTCCAGCAGGTCGTAGTAGACCTTGCCCGAGCACAGCACCACGCGCTTGACCTTCTTGGCATCGGCATTGGCGTCGCCGATCAGGTGCTGGAACTCGCCATTGGCCAGTTCGTCCAGGGTCGACACGGCCAGCTTGTGGCGCAGCAGCGACTTCGGCGACATCACCACCAGCGGCTTGCGGGTGGTCATGTGCAGCTGGCGACGCAGCATGTGGAAGGCCTGCGCCGGGGTCGACGGCACGACAACCAGCATGTTCTCCAGGGCGCACAGCTGCAGGAAGCGCTCCAGGCGCGCCGAGCTGTGTTCCGGGCCTTGTCCTTCATAGCCATGCGGCAGCAGCAGGGTCAGGCCCGAAATGCGGCCCCACTTGGCTTCACCGGCGGCGATGAACTGGTCGATCACCACCTGGGCACCGTTGGCGAAGTCGCCGAACTGGCCTTCCCAGATGCACAGCGTGTTCGGATCGGTGGTGGAGAAACCGTACTCGTAGGCCATCACCGCTTCTTCGCTCAGCAGCGAGTCGATGACGGTGGCCTTCTCCGGCGAATCCACCAGCTGCCGCAGCGGCATGTAGTAGTTGTCGGTCTTCTGGTCGTGCAGGATCGCGTGGCGGTGCGTGAACGTACCGCGGCCGACGTCCTGGCCGACCAGGCGCAGCGCATGGCCTTCGTCGAGCAGGGTGGCGTAGGCCAGGTTCTCGGCAAAGCCCCAGTCGCCCGGAATCTCGCCGGCGGCCATCTTGCGGCGGTCGTCGTAGACCTTGGCCACGCGCGAGTGCAGCTGCACTTCGTCCGGGATGGTGTTGATCAGCTTGGCCAGCTCGACCAGCTTGTTCTTCTCGACCTTGGTCGAGACCGGGTCGGACAGCTTGCCTTCCAGCAGCTTCGGCCAATCGACGAACAACGGGCTGCTCGGCGGGGTCTTCTCGACCTTGGCCAGCTCGGTGGTCACTTCACCCGCGTCCAGCTTCTCGCGGTAGGCATCGACCATGGCCTTGCCGGCACCGGCGGCGATCACGCCCGCCTTTTCCAGCTGCTCGGCATACATCTCGCGGGTGGTCGGGTGCTTGCGGATCACCTGGTACATCAGCGGCTGGGTGATCGCCGGCTCGTCGGCCTCGTTGTGGCCCCAACGGCGGTAGCACATCAGGTCGATGACCACGTCCTTGGCGAACTTCTGGCGGAACTCGAAGGCCAGCTGCGCGGCGAACACGACGGCTTCCGGATCATCGCCGTTCACGTGCAGCACCGGGGCGGCGATCATCTTCGCCACGTCGGTGGCATAGCGCGTGGAGCGCGTATCCAGCGGGTTGGAAGTGGTGAAGCCGACCTGGTTGTTGACCACGATGTGTACGGTGCCGCCGACGGCGAAGCCGCGGGCCTGCGACATCTGGAACAGCTCCATGACCACGCCCTGGCCGGAGAAGGCCGCGTCGCCGTGGATCAGGATCGGCATGACCTGCTTGCGTGCGGTGTCCTTGCGGCGCTCCTGGCGCGAACGCACGGAACCGGCCACGACCGGGTCGGCGATTTCCAGGTGCGACGGGTTGAACGCCAGCGCCAGGTGCACCGGGCCACCGTCGGTGGCCACGTCGGCGGAGAAGCCCATGTGGTACTTCACGTCGCCGGCCGAAGCGTGCTCGTCGTGTTCGAACTTGCCTTCGAACTCGTCGAACAGCTTGCGCGGGTTCTTGCCCAGGGTGTTGACCAGCACGTTCAGGCGGCCGCGGTGGGCCATGCCGATCACCACGTCCTTGACGCCATCCTTGCCGGCGCTGCGGATGATGGTGTCCATCATCGGGATCAGCGAGTCGCCGCCTTCCAGCGAGAAACGCTTCTGGCCGACGTACTTGGTGTGCAGGTAGCGCTCCAGGCCTTCGGCCGCGGTCAGGCGCTCCAGGGTGCGGCGCTGGGTGTCAGCGTCCAGCTGGTAGTTGCCACCGGCCGCTTCCAGCTTCTTGTAGATCCACTGGCGCTGCTCGACCTCGGAGATGTGCATGAACTCCGCGCCGATCGAGCCGGTGTAGGTCGCCTTCAGGCGTGCGAGCAGGTCGCGCAGCTTCATGCGCGGCTGGCCGCCGACGCCGCCGGTGCTGAACTCGCTGTTGAGATCGGCATCGGACAGGCTGTGGAACGGCAGGCCCAGGTCCGGGGTGTTGACCGGCGCGGCCAGACCCAGCGGATCGAGGCGGGCGTCCAGGTGGCCGCGCGAGCGGTAGGCGGTGATCAGACGACCGACATTGCGCTCGCGCTCGTCGCCCGCACCGGTGCCGGTGCCAGCTTTCAGCGCATCCTTGGCCGCGTCCGCGATGTGGGAGATGACGGCCGAGTGCGGAATGTCGCCTGCTTCGCGGCCCTTGAAGCCGTCGAAGTAGGTCTTCCATTTGGGATCGACACTGTCCGGGGAGACCAGGTACTGCTCGTACAGGTCCTCGACATAGGAGGCGTTGCCGCCGGCGAGCTGCGAAGATTGCGCAAACTGCTTCAGTTGATTGTCCACGATGGAGGGTGTTGATTCGCTTTGTGGGGTATGGCTTCAGAAGGACCCGGCAGGAAGATGAATAGCCCTGCGCGGGCGCGTTCAAACAGCCAAATTGTACCCCCATCCGGACACGAAGGGGCACCACCACAGGCATCCCGCGTCCCCCGGTGCCGCTTCCAGACAGGTTGAGTGGGCGGTGCCCGCTCAGATGCCCAGCGCACGCAGTTCGCTGCAATCGCGCGAACGGTCCCAGACGCGCTGCAATTGCTGCTCGAACGGCTGCGAACGTGCAGGCAGCGCGATGCCGGCCTCGCCGTCGAGGCGATGACCGATCAGACGAAAGTAGAAGTCGCCTGCATCGTTGAGCAGGCAGGCCGAGGCCAGCGCACGGTCGACCGGGTCGGTGACCTCGCGGAACTGGATCACACTGGGCAGGCGCTGGACCAAGGCCAGCAGCGGCGCACCGGCCGAGGCGATCGCCGCCGCGTCGTGCACGATCACCCGCAGCTGCTTGTCGTGGCGGGCGGTGACGAAGCGGCGCAGGGCGGCCTGTACCGGCGGCGCGTCCAGCAGGCCGGGGTCCAGCTGGCGGCTGTGCAGCCACAGCTGGCGACGGGCGCGGTGGATGATGGCGGTGGTGATCGCCACCGCCTGCTCGCGGCCGTCGATGGCGCTGGCCGCGCCCAGCCGGCGGCGCATCTGCTGGTGGCCGATGCCGGCCTCCTCGAACACCTCGCCCTCGGGCAGGAAGCCCTGGCGGGCATAGAAGTCACGGGCCGGCAGCTGCGCGTGCAGATGCAGCTCGGCCAGGCCGCCCCGACGTCCTGCCTCGACCAGCGCCGCCAGCAGGGCCTCGCCGACGCCCTGGTTGCGATGGCTGGCCAGCACCGCCATGCGGCCGATGCGGCCGTCCGGGGCCAGCCGGCCGGTGCCGACCGGCTGGTTGTCACTGTCCAGGGCCAGCACATGGACGCTGACCGGGTCCAGCGCATCGCGTTCCAGTTCCGCGGCGATGCCCTGTTCCTGCACGAACACGCGTTGGCGCACGTCGTGAATGGCAACGTGGGCGTCGGCGTGGCTGACCTGCTGGACCCGGATCATGGTGAGGGCTCAGGCCCGGCCCGTGCTGTCGTCTTCGTCGTCGTCCTCGAAGTTGACGATGACCTCGATACCGTCGTCGTGCACGGTCACGGAGTGGACATCGTCGGACACCGCGTCGGCGTCGATCGCGTCGACGCGGTCACGGCCTTCGACCACTTCGCCGAGGACCACGGCGTCTTCGCCGTCGTCCTCGTCTTCAGCGTCATACATTTCGCTGGGATCGATCAGCTGGAACACGCCGCCGACCAGCAGCTGCTGGAGCACGGCCCGGCCCTTGTCGGACAGGCCGCGATAGGCGGCGGCGTCGAGCTGCTCGGCGCCGGCCAGGCGCTGGGCGTCCTTCACCGGCAGCGCGAAGTCCTGGCCGCTGACGTACAGGCTGGCGCCGCGCTTGGCCCGGCGCCAGGCCAGGCGTGCCCACGGGTGGCGCTGCAGCAGCAGGCCGGAGGCCAGTGCCTGGACCACTTCCTCCGGAGCCGGCGCGGCCTGGTGGGCCATCACTTCGCCGGCGGCGCGGTAGGTGGTGATGAAGCGACCGAACCAGTCACCCAGCTTGTCCGGGTCGTTCATGCGGATGGCGTTGAGCGCGGTGATCACCCGCGCCATCGCCACCGTGTCGATTTCGTTCGGGTCGGCTGGCACCTTGAGGTCGGCATCCTGGTAACGGATGTTCTCGTCGGCATCGGCGATCAGGGTGTCGAGGTAGTCGCTGATCAGTTCGGCCGAGGACGGTGCGCGCATGCCGAAGGAGAACGTCAGGCAGGGATCCTCGGCGACGCCGTGGTGCGGCACGTTCGGCGGCAGGTACAGCATGTCGCCCGGCGCCAGCACCCAGTCGTGGGTCGGCTTGAATACCTTCAGCAGCTTCAGTTCCACGTCCGGGCGGAAGCCCAGCGGTGGCTGCTTGCCCTTGATCGATTCGCTGGCGTCGATCTGCCAGCGGCGGTGGCCGTGGGCCTGCAGCAGGAACACGTCGTACTGGTCGACATGGGCGCCGACCGAGCCGCCGGTGGCGGCGAAGCTGATCATCACGTCATCCATGCGCCAACGCGGCAGGAAGCTGAAGTGCTCGATCAGGGCGCGCACGTCCGGATCCCACTTGTCCACGTCCTGCACCAGCAGGGTCCAGTCGTGGTCGGGCAGGGCGGGGAACACGTCTTCCTGGAACGGGCCGGTGCGCACGCGCCAGCCGTCCCGGGTCTTGTCGTGCTCGATCAGGCGCGCCAGCACGCCTTCCTCGCAGGCCAGCCCGGCCAGGTCTTCCGGCTGCACCGGGGTCTGGAAGTTGGGGAAGGCGTTGCGGATCAGCAGCGGGCGTTTCTGCCAGAAGTCGCGCAGGAAGGTGGCCGGCGCCATGCCCAGCGGCTGGCCGGGGCGGGCGGTGACTTCGATGAGGGGGGCGGAGGACTTGCGGGCGGCCATGGGGGGGAATCCTTGCAGCGGAAAGCGGGAGGGGCGGCGTGGCGGGCCGCCAAGGAGTCCATTGTCCGCCGTTCGTGGGGATTGCGCACGTGCGGTGGTTTGTCGCGGGGTTCCGGCCAACGGCGGAGCCCCTCGTGGCGACATCTTGGTAGGGTCGACTGTTAGTCGACCGGCTTCATGGGCTTGGCCGGGCGGGTGGGCTGCGCGGGGGACGCTGCAAGTACGTCCATGTAAGCTCGATCGCCGCATCCATGCGGCTCACGCCCCCGCGCAGCCCACCCGCCCGGCCCCTGACAGTTTCCTGCGCGGCCCGCCACGGAATTGAAGAAGAAAATCAAAGGCAACAGCGGGTCGCGCGCTGCGCTTGCTCGTGTAGAGCCGAGCCCACGCTCGGCTGCTTTTGCCATTGCGAAAAGCAGCCCGGCGTAGGCTTAGGGCTACAGGATCAGACACAGGTCGCAGAAACTACCAGGAAGTATCAAGACCGGGAGGAGATCTGTAGTTGTCGATCTGAAGATCGCCGTGTGATTTCAACTGAATGATCTGACAAGCGCCCGGGTTCCATACGATGAATACTCGTATAAGGAGAAGTCCTGTGTCTGGCACAGGATCCCTAAATGCTCAATGGCCTCGACCTTCTTCAGATTCTCGATGGTGTTCTCCCCACCCAGTGAAAGCAGTGGCTGGAATCCATAGCATTCACCGATCTCTAAGGGCCCAAGCTTCTTCCGTGCTCTGGAGAATAGCCGTCTGTCATCTTTGTCGTAAGCATCGATATCCTCTGCGTCGAGCATAAATGGGATCTCGATGGCATGTTCAAGATGCATTCCGGCATCTGTATCTCGTGCAGATCTCTCACACATCACTGAGCTATGCATAAGTTCTATCTCTCCGATGCCGAAGACTTCGTGATAGAAGAAAATATTGCCGAACGCACTATGGCAAAACGCATGGCAATTCGTACTGTTGAATTGCTCGTCGCGGTCGAACACTGCATCCAGAATGCCTTCGAAACTCCTGGGGTGGCATGTCTGGAGCTGGCCTTGCAGTGTGAAGAAAAAGCCCAGCTTAGCGAAGAGTTCGCGGAGTTGATCAGGAAGGGATGTTGGAAGTGAATTCCACTCGTCGCGGGTGAGCGAGCGACACAGCTTTGGGTGTCCATGCTCGTTGACGATGTAGTCAATTAGTTTACTCATTTCTGATCTGCAGTTTGGCCTTCGAATCTGCGGCGCGAATACGTCATCTGCCGGACTTGTTGATGGTCGAACGTATCAGGCAATACCGACGTTGGCCGGTTTTCAGAAACGGTCCCTCCGGCCTGCCTTGTCACGGTGTGCGGCATGAAATGAGGATGGGAGCCAGAAACGACAAAAGGGACGCGGCGAAGCCGCGTCCCTCTTTCAAATTCCGTCCCGACAACCCAACGCTCTTCGATCCGTCACCGGGAAACTGTCAGAGGTGGGGCGGGATGGGGTCGCGGGGGTGTCAGCCGCATGGATGCGGCTGCCAAGCCTCCACGGACGGATTCACGGCGTCCCCCGCGAACCCAACCCGCCCCGCCAAGCGCGACATAACCCAGAGCCGCCTTTGACGTTGCTGTTGCCGTTGCTGTTGCCTGCCGCAGGCAGCGCCCGCGGCCGCCGCCGCAAGGATCCCCTTAAATCTTCTTCGCCAGCGATTCCGCCAGACCGGTGTAGCTGCCCGGGGTCATCTCCAGCAGGCGCTGCTTGGCATCCGCCGGCAGCTCCAGCCCCTGCACGAACGCACGCATCGACTCGGCCGTGATGCCCTGGCCGCGGGTCAGCGCCTTCAGCTGCTCATACGGGTTCGGCAGGCCGTGGCGGCGCATCACCGTCTGCACGGCCTCGGCCAGCACTTCCCAGGCCGCGTCCAGATCGGCATCCAGGCGCTGCGGGTTCACTTCCAGCTTGCCCAGGCCCTTGGCCAGCGAATCCAGCGCCACCTGGCTGTGGCCGAACGCGGTGCCCAGTGCGCGCAGCACGGTGGAATCGGTCAGGTCACGCTGCCAGCGGCTGATCGGCAGCTTCGCGCTGAAGTGCTCGAACAGCGCGTTGGCGATGCCGAAATTGCCTTCCGCATTCTCGAAGTCGATCGGATTGACCTTGTGCGGCATCGTCGACGAGCCGACTTCGCCTTCCTTCAGGCGCTGCTTGAAGTAGCCCAGCGAGATGTAGCCCCAGATGTCGCGGGCCAGGTCGATCAGGATGATGTTGGCGCGGCGTGCGGCATCGCCGATCTCGGCCACGTTGTCGTGCGGCTCGATCTGCGTGGTGTACGGGTTGAATACCAGGCCCAGGCCGGTCACGAAGCGCTCGGCGAAGGCAGGCCAGTCCACGTCCGGGTAGCTGGCGATGTGGGCGTTGTAGTTGCCGACCGCACCGTTGATTTTGCCGGTCAGTTCGACCGCGGCGATCTGCCGGCGCTGGCGTTCCAGGCGAGCGACCACGTTGGCCAGTTCCTTGCCCAGGGTGGTCGGCGAGGCGGTCTGGCCGTGGGTGCGCGACAGCATCGGCTGGCCGGCCTGGGCGTGGGCCAGGCTGCGCAGGGTGCTGGCGATGCCGTCCAGGGTCGGCAGCAGCACTTCACGGCGGGCCTGTTCCAGCATCAGGCCGTAGCTGAGGTTGTTGATGTCTTCGCTGGTGCAAGCGAAATGCACGAATTCCAGCGCCGGGGCCAGCTCGGCGTCATCCTTCAGCTGTTCCTTGATGAAGTACTCCACCGCCTTGACGTCATGGTTGGTGGTGCGCTCGATCTCCTTCACGCGTGCAGCCTGGGCCGGGCTGAAGCGGGCGGCCAGCGCGCGCAGGCGGGTGACGGCGGCGTCGGAGAACGGGGCCAGCTCGATGATGCCCGGCTCGGCGGCCAGGGCCAGCAGCCATTCCACCTCGACCGTGATGCGGGCCTTGATCAGGCCGTACTCGGAGAAGATCGGGCGCAGGGCGTCGACCTTGCCGGCATAGCGGCCATCGAGCGGGGACAGGGCGAGCAGGGCGGAATCGGACATGTCGGCAGGGTTGGGACGAGCGGCGGGGGCCATATTCTACGACGTGCCGGTCAGCGAGTGCCGGTCGCGGCCCGGCAACCACGCCCGGCCCTCGATTGCATGGATTGCCGGCCAGCGGCCGGCACTACCCTTGCGCGCGCAGAACGGCCGTGCAGGTGGAACGATCTGGCCCGCCCTCGTCATCCCATGCTGCGGGCAAGGGAGTATTGTGGCCGCAGCCGCCAGCCCGGGAAGCGACACCCTGCCAGCCGCCGCTTCCCTTTCCCCAACTGAAGTAGTGCGGAGTTGATGCAATGAGCAAAGCTGCAAGCAAGGGTTTCAGAATCGAACACGACAGCATGGGCGAGCTGCAGGTGCCTGCGGACGCCCTGTGGGGCGCGCAGACCCAGCGTGCCGTGCAGAACTTCCCGGTGTCGGGCCAGCGCATGCCGCGCGGTTTCATCCGTGCCCTGGGCCTGGTCAAGGGCGCCGCCGCGGGCGTCAACGCGGAGCTGGGCCATCTGCCGAAGAACGTGGCCAAGGCCATCCAGACCGCTGCCGCCGAAGTGGCCGCCGGCAACTGGGATTCGCAGTTCCCGATCGATGTCTACCAGACCGGTTCGGGCACGTCGTCGAACATGAATGCCAATGAGGTCATCGCCACGCTGGCCAACCGTGCCGGCAAGGCGGGCAAGACCACTGTGCATCCCAATGACCACGTCAACCAGGGGCAGAGTTCCAACGACGTGATTCCGACCGCGCTGCGCGTGTCGGCGGTGCTGGCCACGCACGAACAGCTGCTGCCGGCGCTGGTGCACCTGCGCAAGACCCTCGACAAGAAGGGTCGCAGCCTGCGCAAGGTGGTCAAGACCGGCCGTACCCACCTGATGGACGCGATGCCACTGACCTTCGAGCAGGAGTTCGGTGCATGGTCGGCACAGCTGGCGTCGGCGCAGGAGCGCATCGAAGACAGCCTCAAGCGCGTGCGCCGCCTGCCGCTGGGTGGCACCGCCATCGGCACCGGCATCAACGCCGACCCGCGTTTTGGCGCGCAGGTGGCCAAGGCACTGAAGCAACAGACCGGTTTCAAGTTCGACAGCGCCGAGAACAAGTTCGAGGGCCTGGCCGCGCAGGATGATGCCGTGGAACTGTCGGGCCAGCTCAATGCACTGGCCGTGGCGCTGATCAAGATCGCCAATGATCTTCGCTGGATGAACGCCGGTCCGCTGGCCGGGCTGGGCGAGATCGAACTGCCGGCGCTGCAGCCGGGCAGCTCGATCATGCCGGGCAAGGTCAACCCGGTGATTCCGGAAGCGACCGTGATGGCCTGCGCGCAGGTGATCGGCCACCACACGGCAATCACCGTGGCCGGGCAGACCGGCAACTTCCAGCTCAACGTCACCCTGCCACTGATCGCGGTGAACCTGCTCGATGGCATCGGCCTGCTCGCGAATGTGTCGCGGCTGCTGGCCGACAGCGCGATCGCCGGGCTGAAGGTGCGCGAGGACCGCGTGGCCGAAGCGCTGGCGCGCAATCCGATCCTGGTCACGGCATTGAATCCGATCATCGGCTACGAGAAGGCCGCGGCCATTGCCAAGCGTGCCTACAAGGAACAGCGCCCGGTGCTGGACGTCGCGCTGGAGGACAGCGGACTGAAGGAGGCCGAGTTGCGGCGCCTGCTGGATCCGACCGCACTGACCGCAGGTGGCATCCAGGCTGGCGGTGGTGGCGCCGGCGGTTGATCTGCTGGCTGTACAGCCGAGCCCATGCTCGGCTCAGATTCCGGGCAGTAGCCGAGCATGGGCTCGGCTCTACAAAAGGAAACGCCGCCCTGGGGCGGCGTTTCTGCTTCAGCGACGGTCGGCGACGATGTTGCCGAACGTGTCGGTGTAATCCTTGAACTCGGGTATGCGCTGGATCAGGTCCGCCGGAATCACTTCCATGCCCTCCGGCGGCTGGATCTTCACCGGTTGCATGTTGGGATCGGCCGGGGCGGCGACCAGGGTGTTCTGGCGCAGCACCTGCAGCCTGCCGAACATCGTCTGCAGTATCTGCTTCTGCCCCTGGTCCAGCGGGATCTGGATCTCGTCCACCTTCATCGTGCCATCGCCGAGGATGATGATGTTCGGTGCCGGCGGGCGACGCACGGTCACCATGCCTTCGCTGACGGAAATCTTGGGCTTGCCGCGCTCGGCGCGGTGGTTGCGGTAATCCTTGTCACAGCCGACCAGGCCCAGGCAGAGCAGGGCGGCCAGCAGCAGGAACAACTTCTTCATGGCATTCGGTTCGGGGGCGTCCGGGGCCGCCATTGTAAGCCGGTCGGCACGCTACGGCCGGCAGCGGGGCGCCGCTGCCGGCCGGGTGCGCTGATCTGTCACAGGCCTAGCGCCGGACCACGGTGTCCTTGCCGCAGTCGTCGACGTCACTCTGGTCCATCGTTGCGTAGGGCTTGAACGCAGGCAGCTCGCGCGCCAGTGCCTGCTGGCTGGCCAGCATCGCCGGCATGCGGTTGCAGATGCGCTTGGCCTGGGCCTCGATCTTTTCGGCCTCGGCGTTGATCCGCTTCTCGATGCCTTCGCTGTCGCCGCTGAAAATGCCCTTCAGCGCTTCGCCGGCAGCGCTGGCGCCGAGCTTGGCGCCAGCCAGGCCGACATCCATGCCGTCCATTGCAATGGCGACGACGTGGCCGCGATATTCCAGCAGCCGTTGGCGCTGGGTTTCGTTGGCCGGCACGTCCTTGCCGTCGATCAGCAGGTGGCCATCCGGGGTGATCTCGGCACGCGGCTGCTTGTCGGCCGAGATCTTGATGTTGCCCTGGGTGATGTCCTTGCGGGCATCGTCCATGGCCTCCTTGACAGTCTGGCCGACCCCGCTGGTCGCGTCGGCCACGCTTTTGCCGACGGTGGTATCAGGCGTGGAGGACGTGCCGCCGCAGGCGATCAGCGGCAGGCACAGCAGGGTGGCAGGCAGCACGCGCAGCAGATTCATGGCAGTTTCCTCGATCGGTCCGTAGCGGTTACTTTTTACGGGGCAGGGTGACGGTGCCGCTGACGTTGCGGTGGCCGACATCGCCGCTGCCGCTGTGGTCGACGGTCAGGCTGCCGCGCACGCCATCGACCTGGATGTCCCCCGAGCCGTGACTGCGCACATGCACATTGCCGCCGATGTCGGACAGATCAACATCGCCCGAGCCGACCACACCGACCTCGACGTTGCCTTGCACGCGCTTGAACCCGATGTCGCCGGAACCGACCGTGTCCAGTCTTGCGTTGCCGCGGACATCGCTGATCTTCAGGTCACCCGAGCCGACAGTGCCGGTGACCGCATCGCCACCGATGTTGCGCACCTTGACGTCGCCGGAGCCCAGCGAGAGCAGGTTCAGCGAACTGCCGCCGTCAATGTCCAGGTCGCCCGAACCCACCGCTGCATGGATGCTGCCGCGGGTGCCACGCACGATGGCATCACCGGAGCCGACATCCACGCTCAGCGACTGCGCGTTGTCCACGCTGGCATCGCCGGAGCCGACCTTCAGCTGCAGGGGCAGGTTGTCCGGCACGCTGCCACGGATGTCCAGCCAGGCATAGCTGCTGCCCAGGCTGATGCCGCTGTCGCGGCCCTCGCGGCGCAGGCTGACGATCAGCTTGTCGCCCACCTTGCGCTGGTCCAGCACCAGCTGGTCCAGCCATTCCTGGCTGGAGGCGCAGGCGCGGCCATCGAGCTGGCCACCGCCCTTGCTGGCGACGACCTTCAGGTCGTGCTGGTTCACCTCGAGCACCACCGCCCTGGCACCGGCCACATCCAGCTTCAGCGCGCGAGCAGCGGTGAACTTGCAGTTCGGAGCATCGGCGGCCAGCGCCGACAGCGGCAACAGCAACAACGCAGAACAGGCGAGCAGGGAACGCATGGGTGGTGCCTCCGGGTGGATGGAATCAGATCTCGCCGGCGCGCTTGCGCAGACGGATGGCAAGGACGATGAACACGGCGCCGACGGCAGCACCGATCCACAGTTCCGGCATCGCCAGTGACTTCAGCTGCGAGGCCGGCGACATCAGGCTGACCACCGATTCGAGGTCGCGACGCGTGCCTTCCTCGGCGCTGAGGCGATACACCAGGTCCGTGCCCGGTACGCCGCCCAGCAGCAGTCGGCCAACGATGTTCTGCCAGAACCAGCCCGTGGTCAGGCCGATCAGCGGCATCACCTTGGTGGTGCTGACGATGACGCCTGCGAACAGCGGCAGCATCACCGCCCACAGGAACGGCTTGCTGCGGGCCCAGGCCGAGCACAGCAGCAACCAGCCGGCGGTGGGCAGGGCCCACAGGGCGTAGACCGGGATCCAGGCCAGGTGGCCGGCGGCCAGGGTCAGCGGGCTGGCCGGGCCCCAGATCAGGGTCATCGGGCTGCCGCCGTGCATCAGCGCGACGATGCTGATCACCAGCATGAAGCCGAACATGGTGATGATGCCGGCGATCACCGCGATCAGTGGGGCCACGATCAGTGCGCTGATCACCTTGGACAGCACGGTCTGGGTATCCGACAGCGGCAGTGACTTCCAGAACAGGATGCTGCGGTCGCGGCGGTCGTCGTACAGGGCACCCAGGCAGTAGAAAAACACCACGAAGGCCAGTACCAGGAACGGCCAGGCCGAGCTGAGCACCAGGGTCAGGTCGAGGCCGTTGCCAAGGTCAGCCAGGTCCTTGGCACTGATGTCGCGAGTCAGCAGGGCCAGGTCCAGGCCGTTGATGTTCACGTCTTCGCCGTCGATGTGCAGGCCACCTTCACGCGCGGCCCGGTGCAGGGCGAACAGGCCGAAGGCGATGCCGATGGTGCTCATCACCAGCGAGATCAGGCCGGCGATCAGCGGTGCATACAGGAAACCGCCACGGTTCTCCCAGTACTCGCGCTTGAGCAGCCAGCGCAGGGTGCCCATCGGGCTGACGGGGTGGTTGACGGCATTCATGCGTAGGTCCCCTTCATGATGGCGACGAACAGATCGGCCAGGCCCGGGCTGCGGGTCTCGCCAAGGGTGGAGAGCTGGGTGCGCGGCACGCCATCGAACAGCATCACGGTCTTGCCGAACGCCAGGCTGCGCTCGTCGATCGGCTTCAGCGCACGCGCGGTCTCCAGCTGGTCGGCGTTGACCAGCAGCTCGGTGTAGCGCTGGCCGACATCGTCCATGTCCGCGTCGAGCACGATGCGGCCATCACGGATGAACATGACGTCGCTGAGGATGTGCTCGATCTCTTCCACCTGATGGGTGGTGACGATGATGGTCTTCTGTTCGTCGAAATAGTCCTCCAGCAGGCGCTGGTAGAACTCCTTGCGATAGAGGATGTCCAGGCCGAGAGTGGGCTCGTCCAGGACCAGGATGCGGGCGTCGATGGCCATCACCAGCGCCAGGTGCAGCTGCACGATCATGCCCTTGGACAGTTCGCGCACGCGCTGCTTCGGTTGCAGCTTGGTATTGGCCAGGAAGCGCTCGCAGCGGGCGCGGTCGAAGCGCGGGTGGACGCCGGCGACGAAGTCGATCGCCTCGCGCACCTTCAGCCAGCGCGGCAGCACGGCGACGTCAGCGATGAAGCAGATGTCATTCATCAGCTCGTCGCGATGCAGTCGCGGATCGCGGCCGAGCACGCTCAGGTCGCCTTCCACCGAGGTGAGGCCGAGGATGGCCTTCAGTGCGGTGGTCTTGCCGGCGCCGTTGGGGCCGATCAGGCCGACGATGCGCCCGCTCGGAATGCTGAAGCTGGCGTTGTCGAGGGCTACCGTGGTCCTGTAGGCCTTGCGCAGGCCTCGCGCGGTGATGACTGGTTCGCTTGCAGTGCTGTTCATCAGACGTTCCCCTGGGGCAGCAATTCGTCGAGGCTCAGGCCCAGGCGCTGGATGCGCTCCAGCACCGCGGGCCATTCTTCGTTGAGGAAGCGCTCGCGCTCGCTGCTGCGCAGCTGCGTGGCCGCCTGCTCGGTCATGAACATGCCCAGGCCGCGGCGCTTCTCGACCAGGCCTTCATCGGCCAGTTCCTGGTAGGCGCGCGAAACGGTGATGGGGTTGAGTTGATAGTCGGCGGCCACCTGGCGCACCGAAGGCAGGGCATCACCCGGCTTCAGGATTCCGTCGAGCATCATGGCGATCACGCGCTCCTTCAATTGACGGTAGATGGGAGCGCCGTCGCTCCACTGGATGTCGCTCATATTCAGCTCCGTGGGGTCAGCGGCTGGGCGAACGAGAAATACGGCATGGACAGGGAGCTGTGCAGCCGACGCGGGGGAGAGGGGGAGGAAGCGGCGTTCCCGGCCGGTGCAGCGTTTGCATCCTGCGCACTGTCGGGAGAGGCGGGGGTGGTGGGCGTGGCCAGCCAGGCCAGCACGATCAGGGTCGAAACAGCAGCGGCCGCGGGGGCGGTGAGGTTGCGACGGATGCGGGCGTTCATGGCTTCCCCCTGTCTCAGGTGACTGGTGTTGTATGCAACTATAACACCGGCACGCCTGGGTGCAAGCCCCTGCCGTCCCCAACTGATGGCAGGGGTGGTCAAATTGCTGAAATATCCACTTATCCATTTGATTGGAAAGGGAAATAAATTTAATGTAGGGGCTGATCCAGTTCCGCCTGCCATTCAGTGTTGTCCATGCTATGTCATCACTGTGCCGTAGTTGGTAAGGCCAGCGGGAAGACGCCACGCCGCGCAAAGCCGCTGGCGTTTGCCGCAACAAGGGGGGGCGGGGGGCGGTGCTATAGTTCGGCCGATTCCCGGCCGCTACCGGCCGGCCCTGTGAATGGCTACCGCGGACTGCTCTCGATGCCCCTGCCGACCGTTATCCCGCGCCGCCTGCGCGGCCTGTCCCTGCTGACCCTGCTGGTGGCCGGCCTGGCCGGTTCCGCCCATGTGCTGGCGGCCGATCTGCTGGACCTGGAGTACCGCCCGCTCGCGAGCAAGCAGCAGGTCAACCTGCAGCAGCGCTACCACGGGCAGGTACTGCTGGTGGTCAATACCGCAAGCAAGTGCGGCTATACCCCTCAGTACGAAGGCCTGGAGGCGCTGCAGAAGCGTTATGCCGGCCGCGGCTTTGCCGTGCTCGGTTTCCCGTCCAACGATTTCAAGGGCCAGGAGCCCGGTGACGAAAAGCAGATCCAGGATTTCTGCACGCTCACCTACGGCGTCAGGTTCCCGATGTTCGAGAAGGTGCATGTCGTCGGTGCACAGGCCACGCCGCTGTACCAGAGGCTGACCGCGGCCACCGGCGTGGCGCCGGGCTGGAACTTCCACAAGTACCTGGTCGGCCGCGATGGCAAGGTCATTGCCCAGTTCGCCAGCAAGGTAACGCCGGACGATCCGCAGCTGACCGCCGCCATCGACAAGGCGCTGGCCGCAGCCGCCACGCATTGATATCCGGCACGGATGCCTCGACATCGACGGCATGCGTGCGACAATGTTTCTTTTCGCGCCGACGTCGGCGCCCAGACACTTCCAGGAATGCAGCGAATGAAGATGGGAATGCGCGGCGCCGCGGCGTCGGTTCTGATTCTGGCGATGGGCACTTCGGGTGTCGCTCTGTCGCAACAACCGGCTGCCCCCGCAGCCGCCAAGGAGACCGCAACCTTGAATTCCCCCAAGCAGAAGCTCGGCTACGCCATCGGCCTTGATGTCGCCAAGTCGTTCACCCCGATCGCCGATGAGATCGATGTGGCCGCGCTGCGCACTGCCGTGGAGCGTTCGTTCGAAGGCCTGCAGCCGCAGATCACCCAGGAGCAGGCCAAGGCCACCGATGCCGCGTTGCGCCAGGTGGTGATGGCCCGTAGTGGCCAGCAGGTGCCGGGCATGGCGCCGGGTTCGCAGCCGCCGAAGGTCGATCGCGTCAAAGTGTCGCAGATGATCGGTTCGTACTCGGTCGGCCCGTCGCTGGCACAGCTGAAGGACGACATTGATGTCGCCTCGCTGTTTGACGCGATCAGCACAGGCCTGAGCAAGGGCCAGCCGAAGATGACGGAAGCTGAGGCGACCGCCACCATCCAGGCCTTCATGGGCAGCAAGCAGGCCGAGATGCAGGCCAAGGCCGCCGCAGCCGCACAGACCAACCGCGAGGAAGGCAACGCGTTCCTGGCCAAGAACAAGACCCAGCCGGGCGTCGTCACCACCCCGTCGGGCCTGCAGTACCAGATCATCCGCCCGGGTAGCGGCGAGCGCCCGCTGCCGAGCAGCAAGGTGCGCGTGAACTACGAAGGCAAGCTGCTCAACGGCACCGTGTTTGACAGCTCCTATGGTCGCCAGCCGGCCGAGTTCGGCCTGGACCAGGTGATCAAGGGCTGGACCGAAGGCGTCGCGCTGATGCCGGTCGGGTCGAAGTACCGCTTCTGGATCCCGGGTGAGCTGGCTTACGGTGAGAACGGCACCCCGGGTGGCCCGATCGGCCCGAATGCGACTCTGACCTTCGACGTCGAGCTGCTGGGCGTCCTGCCGTAAGCGACCACGGAGCCTGCACGGACATGCGCGTTGCGATTTTCGGTACCGGTTATGTAGGGCTGGTGACCGGTACCTGCCTGGCCGACGTCGGCCACCAGGTGGTCTGCGTCGATATCGACCAGGCCAAGGTCGATGGCCTCAACCAGGGCATCATCCCGATCTATGAGCCGGGCCTGGAGCCGATGGTGAAGGCCAACCACGCCGCGTCGCGGCTGGCGTTCACCACCGATGCCGCGGCCGCGATCGGCCACGGCCAGGTCGTGTTCATCGCCGTCGGCACGCCGCCGGACGAGGATGGAAGCGCCGATCTGCAGTACGTGCTGGCTGTGGCCCGCACCATCGGCCGGCACATGAGCGTGCCGACCGTGGTGGTCAACAAGTCGACGGTGCCGGTGGGCACCGCCGACAAGGTGCGTGCCGCCATTGCCGCAGAGTTGGCGGCACGTGGCGCGGACATCGCCTTCGATGTGGTGTCCAACCCCGAATTCCTGAAGGAAGGCGACGCTGTCGCCGACTGCATGCGCCCGGATCGCATCATCATCGGCGCGACCAGCGCCGAGTCGGTGGCGGTGATGCGGCGCCTGTACGCACCGTTCAACCGCAACCACGACCGCGTGGTGGAAATGGACGTACGTTCGGCGGAGCTGACCAAGTACGCCGCCAACGCGATGCTGGCGACCAAGATCTCGTTCATGAACGAAATCGCCAACATCGCCGAACGTGTCGGCGCCGATGTCGAGCAGGTCCGCCAGGGCATCGGCTCGGATCCGCGCATCGGCTGGCATTTCATCTACCCGGGCGCCGGTTACGGCGGCTCGTGCTTCCCCAAGGATGTGCAGGCGCTGGCCCGCACCGCGCAGCAGGCCGGCCTGGAGCCGAAGCTGCTGAACGCCGTGGAAGCGGTCAACGATGCGCAGAAGGGCCATCTGTTCGCCCTCATCCAGCGTCATTACGACAAGGGTGAAGACGAAGGTGTGCGTGGCAAGACCTTTGCCGTGTGGGGCCTGGCGTTCAAGCCGAACACCGATGACATGCGCGAAGCTTCCAGCCGTCGCCTGCTGGCGCAGCTGTGGGAAGGCGGCGCGACGGTGCGTGCCTACGATCCGGAAGCGATGCACGAGTCGCAGCGCATCTTCGGCGAGCGTGATGATCTGGTGTTCTGCAGCAGTGCCGACGAGGCGCTGCAGGGTGCCGATGCACTGGTCGTGGTGACCGAGTGGAAGCAGTTCCGCAGCCCTGATTTCCAGACGCTGCGCGAGCAGTTGAAGGACGCGGTGGTGTTCGACGGCCGCAACCTGTACGAGCCGGCGGATGTGGAAGCGGCGGGCCTGGCGTACTACGGCATCGGCCGGGGGCGCTCGCTGCATGTCTGATCTGCTGCCAACCGAACGCGAGCAGGCGCTGGAAGCGCGCCTGGTCGAACTGGAAATGCGCGTGTCCTTCCAGGAACAGGCGCTGGCCGAACTGAGCGATGCGCTGGCCGATGCCCGCATGCAGGGCATGCGCAACGCCGACGTGCTGCGCGTGCTGCTGGAAGACCTGGGCAAGGTCCGCAACGCGCTGAATTCTTCCGATCCGGCGAGCGAACCGCCGCCGCCGCACTACTGATCCGAATCCTATGAGCGATACCCTCCGCGACCAGCTGATGGGCCTGGGCTTCAAGCCCGCGCCCAAGCCCGAGCGCAAGAATGATGGCCCCCGCCGTGACGGTCGCCCGCAGGGCAAGGGTGGCAACGGCAATGGAAAGCCGCAGGGCGCTGGCAAGGGCGAGCACAAGCCCGGCGAGCGTCGTGGGCATGGCCACGGTCGCCCGGGCAAGCCCGGCCAGTCGCGTGGCCCGGGCCAGCAGGGCCCGCGCACGCCGCGCAGCGCCGAAGAGATGGATCTGGCCAAGGCCTATGCCATCCGCGCGCAACGCGAAAAGGAAGAGCGCATCGAGGCCGAGCGTCTGAAACAGGAAGAGGCGCGCGTACGCCGCGAGGCCAAGGCCAAGCTGGAAGAACTGCTGAAGGACAAGAGCCTGAACTCGGAAGCGGCCGACATCGCCCGCCACTTCCCGTATGGCGGCAAGATCAAGCGCATCTATGTGACCGCCGAACAGCTGACCGCGCTCAATGCCGGCGAGCTTGGAGTGGTCCAGCTCAACGGGCGCTACCTGCTGGTGACCGCTGAAGTGCTGGCGCAGTCTGAGGCGGTGTTCGCCCCGTCGGTGGCGCTGAAGGTCGATCCGAATGCGCCGGCCGAGGAAGATCCGTACGCGGACCCGCAATACCAGGTGCCGGACGACCTGGTCTGGTAACTGCATCTGCCGCGTGATGAAAACGCCGGGCATTGGCCGGCGTTTTCGTTACCGGGTGCACGCAGTGCTGCGCCGCGCACGGATCAGCGGCAGGCTCAGCGCGAAGAAACAGAGCAGGGCGCCAATCAAGGCGAAGCCGCTGCCGGCCAGGAACGCGGTGCGGCCGTCGTCGATCTTCCACAGTTGGCCGGCAATGAGCGCGCCCAGCACACCGCCGACACCCGACGAGAATCCATAGAGCAGTCCCTGGCCGTGGCCATTGAGACGACCGGGGAAGTAGGTCGCCAGCATCTGCATCGCTGCAGCGAAGAACGCGGCAAAGCCCAGCGCGTGCGCGGTCTGCGCCAGCAGCATCACCGGCAGGTTCTCCGGGAACAGTGCGGTCACGGCCCAGCGCAGGCAGGAACTGACCAGTGCGATCAGCAGCATCCAGCTGGCGTCGTAGCGGCGGAAGAAGCGGCCGATGGTGAAGAACACGCCCACTTCGAAGACCACGCCGATGGTCCACAGCAGGCCGAGGGTGGTGGTGCGGTAACCGTGGTGGTCCATGTAGACCGAAAAGAACGTGTAGTACGGGCCGAACGACAGCTGTTCCATGAAGGCGGCCAGGAAGAACGCCAGCACTGGCGGTCGGCGCACGATCTGCCAGAAGCCGCTTGCGTCACCCGCCGTCCTGCCGATGTCGCGCGCGTAGTGATTGCTGAAGGCCGAGGCAACCAGCAGCACGAACAGGGGCAGCATCATCCACGGCAACAATCCGGCGTGGTTGCCGGCGCCATCGCCTTCGATCAGCCAGCCGAACAGGGTGACCACGGCGATGAAACCGAGCGAGCCCCAGACCCGGATCAACCCGTAGCGATGGCTGTCGTTGCCCAGGTGGGTGAGGGTGATCGACTCGAACTGCGGCATCACCGCGTTGTAGAAGAAGCAGAACACGATCATCGCCGGGTACATCCACGGCTGCGGCAGTGGCAGCAGGAAGGCGGCGAAGCTGAGCAGGGTCAGCACGCAGCCGACGCGCAGCAGGCGGATCGGTCGCGGTGATGCGGCCGCCAGCGAGGTCCAGGTACTGGGTGCGATCACGCGGGTGGCGTACCACAGGCCCATCATCACGCTGATCGCGGTCACGCTCATCCCGCGCGCGGTCAGGAACAGGCTCCAGTACGGCGTGAACGCGCCGAGCGCCGCGTAGTAGAACAGGTAGAAACTTGAGAGGCGGGCAACGGGAACGGTCATCGCCGAATGATGAAGCAAAAAGGGGACGGAGGGGATTAAGTCGCTAATGCACAAACGACTTAATCCCCTCCGTCCCCTTTTTGTGTCATTCGGGGTCGTAGTCGAGGTTGGAGGCCAGCCAGCGTTCGGCCTGGGCGCGGTCCACGCCCTTGCGCCGGGCATAGTCGGTGACCTGTTCGCGGCTGAGCCGCCCGACCACGAAGTACTGGCTCTGCGGATGGCTGAAGTAGTAGCCCGAGACAGCGGCCGTGGGCAGCATCGCGAAGCTCTCGGTCAATTCCATGCCCGCGTTCTTCTCAGCCTGCAGCAGGTCGAACAGGCGGCGTTTCTCGCTGTGCTCGGGGCAGGCCGGGTAGCCCGGGGCCGGACGGATGCCGCGGTACTGCTCGTCGATCAGGGCCTCGTTGTCCAGCGTCTCGGCGCGGTCGTAGCCCCAGAATTGGGTACGCACCCGCTGGTGCAGGCGCTCGGCCAGCGCCTCGGCGAAGCGGTCGGCCAGTGCTTTCAGCAGGATCGCGTTGTAATCGTCATGCTCGGCCTCGAAGCGCGCGACGTGGGCGTCGATGCCGATGCCGGCGGTGACAGCGAACGCGCCGATCCAGTCCTGCTTTCCGCTGTCGGCCGGTGCAATGAAATCGGCCAGGCAGAAATCCGGGCGTTCGGCTGGCTTGTCCACCTGCTGGCGCAGGAAGTGCAGGGTGGTTTCGCCCTGTGCGTGCTGCACGCGGACATCGTCGCCGATGCTGTTGGCCGGCCACAGGCCGAACACGGCCTTGGCCGTCAGCCACTTCTCGCCGACGATGCGCTCGAGCATCGCACGGGCATCCTTGTACAGCTCGCTGGCCTGGGTACCGACGATCGCGTCGGTGAGGATCGCCGGGAACTTGCCGGCCAGCTCCCAGGCCTGGAAGAACGGCGTCCAGTCGATGTAGTCGACCAGTTCGGCCAGGGGATAGTCGTCGAACACGTGCAGGCCGGGTTGATTCGGTGCCGGTGGCGTGTAACTGTCCCAGCCGCCCTGGAATTTCTGCCCGCGCGCATGTTCCAGCGTGACCAGGCGCTTGGCGTCGCCCCGGTTGCGGTGGCGCGCGCGGATTTCGGCATAGTCGGCTTCGTTGGCGGCAACGAAGGCCTCGCGCAGATCACGCGAGATCAGCGACTGCGCCACGCCAACCGCGCGCGATGCATCCTTCACCCACACCGTCGGCGCCTTGTAGTGCGGGTCGATCTTCAGCGCGGTATGCGCACGCGAAGTGGTCGCGCCCCCGATCAGCAGCGGCAGGTCGAAGCCCTGGCGCTCCATCTCGCGGGCGACGTGGCTCATCTCCTCCAGGGACGGGGTGATCAGCCCGGACAGGCCGATCAGGTCGGCGTTGTGCTCGCGGGCGGCATCGAGGATCGTCTGCGCCGGCACCATCACGCCGAGGTCGACCACGTCGAAGTTGTTGCAGGCCAGTACGACGCCGACGATGTTCTTGCCGATGTCATGCACATCGCCCTTCACCGTGGCCATGATGATCTTGCCGTTGCTCTTGGCGGTGTCACCGCTGCGCGCTTTTTCCGCTTCGATGTAAGGCAGCAGGTAGGCCACGGCCTTCTTCATCACGCGCGCGGATTTCACCACCTGTGGCAGGAACATCTTGCCGGCGCCGAACAGGTCGCCGACGATGTTCATGCCGTCCATAAGCGGTCCTTCGATCACGTCCAGCGGGCGGCTGGAGGCCTGCCGGGCCAGTTCGGTGTCTTCCTCGACGAAGGCATCCAGGCCGTGTACCAGGGCATGCGCCAATCGCTGTGCCACCGGCTTTTCGCGCCAGGCCAGGTCTTCGGTCTTCGCCGCGCCCTTCCTGCCCTTGTAGCGCTCGGCGATCTCCAGCAGGCGCTCGGTGGCATCGCTTCGGCGGTTGAGGATCACGTCCTCGACACGCTCGCGCAGGTCCGGCTCCAGTTCGTCGTAGATCGGCATCGCGCCGGCGTTGACGATGCCCATGTCCATGCCGGCGGCGATCGCGTGGTACAGGAACACCGAATGGATGGCCTGGCGCACGGTTTCGTTGCCGCGGAACGAAAACGAGACGTTGGAGACGCCGCCGGAGACATGGCAGTGCGGCAGGGTCTGCTTGATGATCCGGGTGGCTTCGATGAAGTCCACCGCGTAGTTGTCGTGCTCTTCGATGCCCGTAGCGACGGCGAAGATGTTCGGGTCGAAGATGATGTCCTGCGGCGGGAAGCCGATCTCGTCGACCAGGATGCGGTAGGCGCGTGTGCAGATCTCGACCTTGCGCGCACAGGTGTCTGCCTGCCCGGCCTCGTCGAACGCCATCACCACTGCCGCGGCGCCATAGCGCAGCACCTTGCGCGCGTGCTCGCGGAACAGCGCTTCGCCTTCCTTCAGCGAGATCGAGTTGACCACGCTCTTGCCCTGCAGGCATTTCAGGCCGGCCTCGATCACGCTCCACTTGGAGGAGTCGACCATCACCGGGATGCGCGCGATGTCCGGCTCGGACATGATCAGGTTGAGGTAGCGCGTCATCGCCGCTTCCGAATCGATCAGGCCCTCGTCCATGTTGACGTCGAGGATCTGGGCGCCGCTGGCCACCTGCTGGCGGGCCACGTCCACCGCCTCCTCGTAGCGGCCTTCCTTGATCAGCTTGCGGAACTGCGCGCTGCCGGTGACGTTGGTGCGTTCGCCGACATTGATGAACAGCAGGTCCGGGGTGATGACCAGAGGTTCCAGGCCGGACAGGCGGGTAGGGCGGACAGGCGTCATGGCAGGCGTCGGCTCAACAGCAATAGGGCGGGAAGTGCGGGACGGTGGCGGCAACGTTCATGCGGCCTGCTCCCGGGTGCCGGGCAGTGCGCGCGGCGGCAGTCCGGCCACGGCATTGGCAATCGCACGGATATGCTCGGGGGTGGAGCCACAGCAGCCGCCGACCAGGTTCAACAGACCATCCTCGGCGAAGCCGCGCAGCGTGGTGGCCATCTCTTCAGGAGTTTCGTCGTACTCGCCGAACGCGTTGGGCAGGCCGGCGTTGGGGTGGGCGCTGACATAGCAGTCGGCGACCTGCGAGAGGGTTTCTACATGCGGGCGCATCGCATCGGCACCCAGCGCGCAGTTCAAGCCGATCGACAACGGACGGGCGTGGGCGAGCGATGCGTGGAAGGCCTCGGCGGTCTGCCCGGACAGGGTGCGACCGGAAGCGTCGGTGATGGTGCCGGAGATCATCACCGGCAGCCGCCCGCCGCGCGCATCGAACGCTTCCTCCAGCGCATACAGCGCGGCCTTGGCGTTGAGCGTGTCGAAGATGGTCTCGACCATCAGGGTATCGGCGCCGCCGTCGATCAGGCCCTCGATGGCTTCGCGGTAGGTGTCGCGCAGCTCGTCAAAGCTGGTATTGCGGAAGCCGGGATCGTTGACGTCGGGGCTGATCGAAGCGGTGCGGCTGGTCGGGCCGATCACCCCGATCACGAAGCGCGGCTTGCCCGGAGTGGTTGCGGCCACTGCATCACAGCACGTGCGTGCGACCGCAGCGCCGGCCTTGTTCAACTCGTACACCAGGTGCTCGAGGTGGTAGTCGGCCTGGCTGACCGAGGTTGCATTGAAGGTGTTGGTTTCGACCAGGTCCGCACCGGCCTCGAGGTAGGCGGTGTGGATATCGGCGACGATCTGCGGCCGGGTCAGCAGCAGCAGATCGTTGTTGCCCTTCAGGTCATGGCCTTCCGGTGTGGCGTGATCACAGCCGGAGCCATGCAGATGGTCATAGCCACCGGCGAAGCGCTCGCCACGGTAATCGTCTTCCTGCAGGCCGTGGCGCTGGATCATCGTGCCCATCGCACCATCGATGATCAGGATCCGCTCGCGCAGGGCGTCGAGCAGGGCGTTGGCACGATCGGGATGCAACCAGGGCAGGGCGGGCATGGCGGTCTCGGGCTCAGGGCTTGTTGGCGATCAGCGAAATCACTTCGAAGTGCGGCGGCCGCTTCTCGCGGGTGACCGTCTCCAGGCTGGACACCTGCAGGCCGGCCTTGTCGACGAACCTGCGCAGCTCCTTGTCGCTGAAGCCGAGGTTGACGTGGCCATAGGCCTCCACCGCTGCCTTGTGCTCGTGGCGGGCCAGGCTGCACAGCAGCAGGCGGCCGCCCGGGCGCAGTACGCGTGCAGCTTCGGTCACCGCCTGCGCCGGTTTGCTGGCGTAGGTGAGCGCATGCATCAGCACGACCAGGTCGAAGCTGGCATCCTTGAACGGCAGGGCATGCATGTCGCCCTCGCGCACTTCCACATTGGGCAGCCGCCGCAGGCGTTCACTGGCGGCGGCAACCACGCGCGCGCTGGTATCGATGCAGATGTAGCGCTTGGAATGCGGGGCAACCAGTTCGGCCAGCACGCCATCACCAGAGGCGATATCCAGCACGTCGCCGGTCTCAAGCAGCGGCAGCGCGGTGCGGGCCAGCGCCTCCCAGGTACGGCCCGGCGAGTAGTGGCGTTCCATGTCGCCGGCCACGCTGTCGGCCCAGTTCTGGTCGGCGGCGCGGTGGGCCAGCACGGCGGCCACGCGTTCAGCGTCCTGGCGCAGCAGCGGGTCATCGCTTCCGTTGCTCAAGGCATGCCACAATGCACGCTGCGCCGGGTCCAGCTGGGCCTCGTCGAAGCGGTAGTAGGCCGACACGCCGGCACGGCGGTCGCGGACCAGCCCGGCTTCCTTCAGGCGTGCCAGGTGGGTGGACACGCGTGGCTGCGCCAGCCGGGTGATCGCCGACAGTTCGGCTACGGTCAGTTCCTCCTGCTCCAGCAGCGCCAGCAGGCGCACGCGAGTGGCATCGGCGAACACCTTCAGGCGGGTCGACCAGTCTTCCAGATCCATAAACATCTACCTATCGCGATATAGAGATATATTCGCTGAAGGGGCCTGGCGCGGTCAAGTCGCCAGCGTACGGAAACTGCCGGGCCCCGGTACAATCGCAGCACCTGGGCGCGCCGTATGCGGCCCATAACTTCATGTACCCGGGAGGGTGTTGTGGATTTCAGCTTTACCGAAGAGCAGTTGATGCTGCAGGACGTTGCGCGGCGCATCGCGCAGGAAAAGATCGGCCCCAGTGCGGAGCACCATGACCGCACCGGCGAGTTCCCGCTGGACAACATCCGCCTGCTGGGCGAGAACGGCCTGATGGGCATTGAAGTGCCGACCGAATACGGCGGTGCGGGCATGGACCCGGTTGCGTACGTGCTGGCGATGGTGGAGGTCGCCGCCGCCGACGCAGCCCATTCGACCATCATGTCGGTCAACAATTCGCTGTTCTGCAACGGCATCCTGACCCACGGTACCGAGCAGCAGAAGCAGACCTACGTACGTGCCATCGCCGAAGGCACGGCCATCGGCGCGTTCGCGCTGACCGAGCCGCAGTCCGGTTCCGATGCCACCGCCATGCGCTGCCGCGCGGTGAAGCAGGCCGACGGCACCTTCGTCATCAATGGCAAGAAGAGCTGGATCACCTCCGGTCCGGTGGCCAAGTACATCGTGCTGTTCGCGATGAGCGAGCCGGACAAGGCCGCGCGCGGCATCACCGCCTTCATCATCGATACCGACAAGGCCGGTTTCGGTCGTGGCAAGACCGAGCCCAAGCTGGGCATCCGCGCCTCGGCCACCTGCGAGATCGAGTTCAACGACTACGTGGCGCAGGCCGAAGACGTGCTGGGCCAGGAAGGCGAGGGATTCAAGATCGCCATGAGCGTGCTCGATGCCGGTCGCATCGGCATCGCTTCGCAGGCCATCGGCATCGCCCGTGCCGCCTATGAAGCGACGATTGAATACGTCAAGGAGCGCAAGGCATTCGGCGCGGCCATCGGTACCTTCCAGATGACCCAGGCCAAGATTGCCGACATGAAGTGCAAGCTGGACGCAGCGCTGCTGCTGACCCTGCGCGCGGCGTGGGTGAAGGGCCAGGGCAAGCGCTTCAGCAATGAGGCTGCCATTGCCAAGCTGACCGCCTCTGAGGCGGCGATGTGGATTACCCACCAGGCGGTGCAGATCCACGGCGGCATGGGGTATTCCAAGGAAATGCCGCTGGAGCGCTACTTCCGTGATGCCAAGATCACCGAGATCTACGAAGGTACTTCGGAGATCCAGCGCCTGGTGATCGCCCGCAACGAAACCGGGCTGCGCTGAGTCGCATGGCCGCGCCGCCGCAATGGCGGCGCGGCGGTAGGTCCACGCCACGCGTGGATGATGGTCATCCAGATGACGTCATTGCCGTTGGCCTGCAGAGACGCATGCTGCTCTAATGCAGTCCGTTTCTTCGAGGATGACGACGTGATCTATCGCGGTTGGGGAATCATGACGCTGGTGACGCCGATTGCAGCGATCCTGCTGCTGGCGCACTTCTTTCCGCATGACGGCCCCAAGGGCAATACTCCGCTGTCACAGGTTCTGTTGGGCGCAGGCCTCGGCGCAGCGGTGAACGTGGTTCTGGGCCTGTGGCTCAACCGTGCGCCGCGGCAGAAGGGGGAGGCCGCGCCCCACCATTTCTTCTTCGTACCCATGCAGTGGGCCTCGCTGATTCTGGTGGCGGTGTGCGCCGTGGTCGCGGTGATGCGCTGAGGCGTTGCCCGAACAGCGCCAACCCAGGTTGGCGGCTACCGGCCATGCCGTTGTTCCGGTAGATGCCAACCTGGGTTGGCATGAATTCAATTGTGGCAATAAAAAGGCCCCGGATCGCTCCGGGGCCTTCTCGTTCTCAGCGCAGCACCGGATCAACGATCCGGACGATGTGCGGCATCCGCATCGCGCTGGCGTTCCATGAACTCCTTGGACGGTTCGTCCAGCTTGTCGCCCAGCATGCGGCGCACGACCACGAAGAACACCGGGATCATCAGCAGGCCGAGCAGGGTGGCGAACAGCATGCCGCCGATCACGCCGGTACCGATGGCGTGGCGGGAGTTGGCGCCGGCACCGGTGGAGATCGCCATCGGGATCACGCCCATGATGAACGCGAACGAGGTCATCAGGATCGGGCGGAACCGCAGGCGCGCCGCTTCGATGGTGGCATCACGCAGGTTCTTGCCTGCTGCGCGCTGCTCCACCGCGAACTCCACGATCAGGATCGCGTTCTTCGCCGCCAGGCCGATCACGGTGATCAGGCCGATCTTGAAGAACAGATCGTTGGGCAGGCCGCGCAGCATCGACAGGCCGAGGGCACCCAGCACGCCCAGCGGCACCACCAGCAGCACCGCCACCGGGATCGACCAGCTTTCATACAGGGCGGCAAGGCA
This sequence comes from Stenotrophomonas sp. BR163, assembly GCF_047520985.2. Classification (NCBI taxonomy): domain Bacteria; kingdom Pseudomonadati; phylum Pseudomonadota; class Gammaproteobacteria; order Lysobacterales; family Lysobacteraceae; genus Stenotrophomonas; species Stenotrophomonas sp. BR163. The sequence goes on along the minus strand of NZ_JAXBRE020000001.1, from coordinate 138,824 downwards.
CAGGAACACCACCACGATGGACAGCACCAGCAGCAGGGTCGCAGCGTTGCCGGCCAGGATTTCCTGGTAGGACATGCCCGACCAGTCGTAGCCGAAGCCGGCCGGCAGGTCGTCATTGACGATGCCTTCCATGGTCTGCATCGCCTCACCCGAGCTGGTGCCCGGTGCCTGCGAACCGACGATGTTGATCGCGGAGTAGCCGTTGTAGCGGCTCAGCGACGGCGGCGCCGACACCCATTCGGACTTGACCACCGTGTTCAACGGGATCATCGCGTTGGTGCCATCGGCGTTCTGGGTCAGGCTGGACGGGCTGTAGAAGCTCTTCAGCGATTCCTGGCCAGTGCGGTACGGACCATCGGCCTGCATGGTCACGCGCTTGATGCGGCCTTCGTAGAAGAAGTCGTTGACGTACACCGGGGCCAGCATCAGCTGGATGGTGCTGTACACGTCCGACACCGACATGCCCATCGACTGCGCCTGCACGCGGTCCACGTGCAGCTGCAGCTGCGGCGCGTTTTCCAGGCCGTTGGGGCGCACGCCAACTAGGTGGTCCGGCTTCTGCGCGGCCTGGCCGAGCAGGATGTTGCGGGCCTGGGTCAACTGTTCGTAGCCGGCACCGCTACGGTCCTGCAGCCACATGTCAAAGCCACCGAACTGGCCGAGGCCCTGCACGGTGGGCAGGTTGACCACGAAGATCTGCGCTTCCTTGATGCCGTAGAACGCGCCGTTCATGTTCTGGATGAACTCGGGCGCGGTGAACTTGCGTTCTTCCCATGGCTTCAGGCGGATGAAGCCCATGCCCACGTTCTCGCCGGAACCGACGAAGCTGAAGCCAGCCACCTGCAGCATGCCTTCATAGCCATCCTGCTTTTCCAGGATGCCACGCATCTGCGCGAACACTTCGTTGGTCTGGCCCTTGGTCGAGCCCGGCGGCAGCTGCACGATCGCCAGCGCATAGCCCTGGTCTTCTTCCGGCAGGAAGCTGCCCGGCATGCGGGTGAACAGGAAGCCGCACAGCGCGGTCAGCACCACGAACAGGATCATCCAGCGCGGCGCATGGCGCACCGCAGAGGTGATGTGGCCCACATAGGTGTGGCTGATCTTGTCGTAGTACTTGTTGAAGGTGCGGTAGACGATGTTCGGGTTGTCGTTGTGCGTTGGCTTGAGGAACGTCGCGCATAGCGCCGGGGTGAAGCCCAGGGCCAGGAACGCCGAGAATGCCATCGAGATGGCGATGGTCAGCGCGAACTGCTTGTAGATCTCACCGGCGGCACCGCCCTGCAGGGCGGACGGGATGAACACCGCGGCCAGCACGACGGTGATCGCCACCACCGCGCCGGTGATCTGGGTCATCGCCTTCTGCGTGGCCGGCTTCGGCGCCAGGCCTTCCTCGCTCATGATGCGTTCGACGTTCTCGATCACCACGATCGCGTCGTCGACCACGATGCCGATCGCCAGCACCATCGCGAACAGCGTCAGCTGGTTGATCGTGAAGCCGATCATCCACATGCCCAGGAAGGTACCGAGCAGGGCGACCGGGATCACCAGGGTCGGGATCAGGGTGGCACGGAAGTTCTGCAGGAAGATCAGCATCACCAGGAACACCAGCAAGACCGCTTCAAACAGGGTCTTGACCACTTCCTGGATCGAGATCTTGACGAAGGTGGTGCTGTCGTACGGCGAGAACCAGGTGACCCCGGCCGGGAAGCTGGGCTGCAGCTCGTCCATCTTGGCGCGCACCGCTTCGGCCACGTTCAGGGCGTTGGCGCCCGGCAGCAGCTGGATGGCGAAGGCGCCGGTCGGCTTGCCGTTGTACTGGGTGTCGAAACCGTAGTTGTTGGCACCGAAGGCAACGCGGGCGATGTCCTTCAGCAGCACGCGCGAACCGTCAGCGTTGGCGCGCAGGATGATGTTCTCGAATTCCTGCGGCGAGCTGAAGCGGCCTTCGGCCGAGACCGTGGCGGTGAAGTGCTGGCCTTCCGGCGACGGGTCCGAACCCAGCGCACCGGCGGCGAACTGCACGTTCTGCGCACGCACCGCGGCCAGTACCTGGCTGGCCGACAGGCCATAGCCCTGCATCTTTTCCGGGTTCAGCCAGATGTTCATGGCGTACTCGGAACCGAACTGCTGGGTGCTGCCGACGCCGGGAATGCGCGAGACCTGGTCGAGCACGCGCGAACCGACGATGTCGTTCAGGGCGTCACGGTTGATGGTCGGGGTATCGGACTGCAGCGCCACCACCATCAGGAAGCCGGCGTTGGCCTTGGCCACCACCACGCCCTGCTGGGTCACTTCCGAAGGCAGGCGTGGCGTGGCCAGCGAGACCTTGTTCTGCACCTGCACCTGGGCGATGTCCGGATCGGTACCGGTCTCGAAGGTCAGGGTGATCTGCGCACGTCCGTTGGAGGCGGACGAGGAGCTGAAGTACAGCAGGTGATCGATGCCGGTCAGCTGCTGCTCGATCACCTGGGTGACGGACTTTTCCGTGGTATCGGCGCTGGCGCCCGGGTAGGTCGCCGAGACGGTGACCTGCGGCGGGGCGATGTTGGGATAGGACTCCACGCCCAGGTTGAGGATCGCGATCACCCCGCTGAGCGAGATCAGGATCGCAACCACCCAGGCGAAGACTGGATGTTCGATGAAAAATTTAGGCATGACGGAAGGTTCCCGTTACTGCTTGTTCGAATCGGTGGCGGCCGGCTTGGCCGCATCGGCCTGCTCGGGCTTGGCCGCGTCGGCCGGTGCCTTGCCTGCAGCCGGTGCAGCGCCCGCCGGGGCGGCGCCGCCTGCGGCCGGCTTGCCGTTGGCGTCCTGGCCCGGGGTCCACGGCTTGGCCACCGCCGGTGCACCTTCCTTGACCTTCTGCACGCCAGCCACGATCACCTTGTCACCGGCGGCCAGGCCGTCGCTGACCAGCCAGTTGCCGTTCTGCGCGCCATCGGTCTTCACGTTCTTGCGCACGACCTTGCCGTCGGCGCCGACCACCATCACGTAGCCGCCGGTGGTATCGCGCAGCAGGGCCTGCTGCGGCACCAGGAAGGCGTTGTTGCGCTCGCCCAGGTTGGCCTGGAAGCTGACGAAGGCGCCCGGCAGCAGGATCTGCTGCGGGTTCGGCAGCAGCGCGCGCAACGACACGGCGCCAGTGGCCGGGTCGACCGTGGTCGAGGAGAAGTCCAGCGTGCCCGGCTCACCATAGGTGGTGCCGTCGGCGAGCTTGACGTTGACCGTGGCCTTGCCGTCGCCGGACAGCGCCAGCGCGCCCTTGGCCTGCTGCGCGCGCAGCTGGGTCAGCTCGTCCACGCTCAACGAGAAGTTGACGTACAGCGGGTCGAGCTGGTCGACGGTGGTCAGCAGGGTCACATCGCCCTGGCCCACCAGCGCGCCCTCGGTGACCTGCTGCTTGTTGGCCACGCCGCTGATCGGCGCGGTCACTTCGGCATAGCCCAGGTTGATCCGCGAGGAGGTCACTGCCGCTTCGGCCTGTTTGACCGCGGCCAGCGCGGTGCGCTCGGCCGATTCGGCGTTGTCCAGGTCGGACTTGGAGACGAACTGCTGCGGGGCCAGCGAGCGTGCGCGGTCGGCGGCGACCTTGGCGTTGGCGTAGGTCGCGCGGGCCGAGGCCAGCTGGGCCTCGGAGGCGTTGAGCGAGGCGCGCAGCGGCGCCGGGTCGATCAGGAACAGGGTCTGGCCCTGCTTGACCTGCGAGCCTTCCTGGTAGACGCGCTTGAGCAGCACGCCGGGCACGCGTGCGCGGACGTCGGCACTGCGGAACGGCGACAGGCGGCCGACCAGCTCGCGCTGCAGCGGCAGGGTCTGCGGCTTGGCGTCGATCACGCCCACCTCCGGCGGCGGGGGCGTCTGCTGTTCCGGCTTCTTGCAGGCAGCCAGCGCGACAGCAACGGCGCACGTCAAGGCAAGGGTGCGGAGTGGGGCGGTCATCAGGAGGAACTCCGGGGTTGGTTTGTAGACGGGGCCGGCGACGGCTGAGGCGCGAAGGCGCGCAGGAAGCTGTCGACGGAGAACTCTGCCCAGCGCCGACGCAAGAGCGCGTCATCACGGTGGGGGGTATGGAAGCGCTGTTTGTCGAAATCCTGACCGGCGATCATGCTCAGCAGCAGTTCGGCCATGAAGTGCGGGTCGTCATGCCGGAGCTGGCCCTGCATGCAAACGGTTTCAATCCATTCAGCAAGATGAAGCGTCAGTGCGCCGGCGCCATGCCGGTACAGGGTACGCGCCTCTTCGGGAAACTGGGCCGCGTCGGCGGCGATCAGCCGGCAGGCCTGGCCCACGTGCGGTTGGTTGAAGTGCTCCAGGAAGTCGGTGGCGAACTGGAGCAGGCTGGCACGCAGGTCGTCAGTGCGGAGTGCACGAACCATGGCGCCGGTAGCGTGGCCGACGTGGCGCTGCATTACCCGGCGCAGCAGTTGCTGCTTGCTGCCGTAGCGCGAGTAGAGGGTCTGCTTGGAACAGCCGGCATGCTGGGCCACCGCGTCCATGCTCATCTGCATGCCCTGCTGGGCCAGCAGTTCGCGCACGGCATCGAACACGCGCTCATCGCGTGCGTCGAGGGCAACGGGAAGGTAGGCCGGGTTCACGCGGTGGACTATACCGTCCAGTTCAGGATTGTGGAATCGAATCGGTGTCGCCGCGTGTGTCTTCCGGTAACACGCTTTGCCGATCCTGTCGGCAGTGCTTAAGCAGGCGCCCGCTCCATACCGGAGCGAACTGAATAGGCGTCTAAACCGCAGCAAACCCGGATCTGCTTATTCCGTCCTGCAGCAAGGCCTTTTCGTGCGGTAGGGCTACAATTTCATTTTCCCAACTGAGCAAGCGCATCGCTCTGCCATGAAACCGCAAAAAACCGCAGCCAAGACCGTGAAAAACAAGACGAAACCAGCAGAGTCGGAGGTCGCAGTGACCGCTGGTTTCTCCCTGGAGCCGGTGTACACGGCCTTGCGCAAGCGCTACCCCGCGGCCGCACAGGCCGAAGCAGTGGCCTTCGCCACTGACTTCTACAAGCGCATGGAGTCGGACGAGTTCCCGCACCACAGCGCTGAAGAGTGGGCCGCTCTCGCGGCTGAGACGCTGGAATTCGCCCGGGCCCGCAAGGCTGGCAAGGCCAACGTCCGCGTGTTCAATCCGACCGCGAAGGCCAACGGTTGGGAATCGCCGCATACCGTGCTGCAGATCGTCAACGACGACATGCCGTTCCTGGTCGATACCGTCACCATGTCGCTGGCCGAGCAGGGCGTGGGCGTCCACGTGCTGGGCCACCCGGTACTGCGTTTCACCCGCGACAAGGCCGGCAAGCTGGTCAAGGTCGGCGAAGGTGATGCCGAGTCGGTGATGCTGCTGGAGATCGACCGCCAGCCGGCCGATGCAATGGCTGCCATCGAGCAGGCCATCAACAAGGCGCTGGATGAAGTGCGTGCGATCGTGCGCGACTGGCAGCCGATGAAGGACAAGGCGCTGGCGCTGGCCGACGACCTGGGCAGCCGCCAGCTGCCGGTCGACGACGCGTCGCGCAAGGAAGCACAGGAGTTCCTGCGCTGGGCCGCTGACAACCACTTCACCTTCTTCGGCTACCGCGAGTACCGCGTCGAGAAGCAGGGCAAGGAAGAGGTGCTGGCGCCGCTGAACGACACCGGCCTGGGCCTGATGCGCGGCAAGGACAAGTCCGCCGCCCGTCCGGTCAAGACGCTGGCCGCGCAGGGCCTGAACACCACGTCCGGTTTGAAGGATGCGCTGATCCTGACCAAGACCAATGCCCGTTCGCGCGTGCACCGCGCCGGCTACATGGACTATATCGGCGTGCTGGAGTTCGACGCCAAGGGCAAGATCATCGGCGAGCAGCGTTTCCTCGGGCTGTTCACCTCCAGCGCCTACAACCGTCGCCCGTGGGAAATCCCGCTGGTGCGCCAGCGCCACGAGCACGTGATGAAGCAGTCCGGGCTGGCCCCCGCCAGCCACAGTGGCAAGGCCCTGCGCCATATCCTGGAAACCCTGCCGCGCGAAGAACTGTTCCAGTCCAGCGAGGACGAACTGTTCCGCACCGCGATGGGCGTGCTGGGCCTGCAGGAACGCGTGCGCAGCCGCCTGTTCCTGCGCCGCGACAAGTACAGCCGTTTCATCTCCGCGCTGGTCTACCTGCCGCGCGAGCGCTTCAACACCGACGTGCGCCTGCGCATCGAAGCAATGCTCAAGGACGCGCTGCACGGCGAGTTCGTCGACAGCTCGGTGGTGCTGGGCGAATCACCGCTGGCGCAGGTGCACCTGATCGTGCGCCCGAAGCCGGGTGAAATGCTCGACGTTGATACCGCCGAACTGGAGCAGAAGCTGGCCCAGGTGCTGCGTAACTGGCAGGACGATCTGCGCGAAGCGCTGGTGAGCCGCCACGGCGAGACCGAAGGCCTGCGCATCGCCGCCCGCATCGGCAAGGCGCTGCCGGCCGGCTACATCGAAGACAACAGCACCGCCGTTGCCGCCAACGATGTCAGCCAGCTCGACGCGCTGACCGGCCCGGACGACCTGCGCCTGAGCCTGCAGGCCGTGCCGCGCGAAAGCGGCGATGGCCTGCGCCTGAAGCTGTATCGCCAGCTGGATGACATCCCGCTGTCGGACGCGCTGCCGATGATGGAAAACATGGGCCTGCGCGTGATCGCCGAACGTCCGTACCGCCTGTCGGTCGACAACGCGCCGGTGTACGTGCAGGACTTCGAGGTCGAGTCGACCGCTGGCGCGATCGATGCCGCCAGTGTCGATGAAGCCTTCGGTGAGACCTTCGCCCGCGTCTGGCACGGCGACGCCGAGAACGATGGCTTCAACCGCCTGGTGCTGGCTGCTGGCCTGCACTGGCGCCAGGTCGCCATGCTGCGTGGCTACTGCAAGTACCTGCTGCAGACCGGCGTGCCGTTCTCGCAGGCCTACGTGGAAGGCACCTTCGCGCGTTACCCGCTGCTGGCCCGCCTGCTGGTCGAACTGTTCGAGGCCCGCTTCGATCCGGCCACCGGCCATGAGAGCAAGGACGACATCGCGGCCGGCCAGGCCCAGCTGAAGGCCCACTTCGATGTGCTGGCCGCTGGCGACGACGCCACCCTGAAGGTGCTCAAGAGCGTGGTCGATGCCCGCAAGGGTGACCGCGACGCGCAGATGCAGGCCGCGCGCGATGCGCTGCTGAAGCTGATGGATCGCGTGTCCAGCCTGGACGAGGACCGCATCCTGCGCTCGTTCATGGGCGTGATCGACGCGACCCTGCGTACCAGCTACTACCAGACCGATGCCAACGGCCAGCACGGCCATGTCATCAGCTTCAAGTTCGATTCGGCGCTGGTGCCGGACCTGCCGAAGCCGCGCCCGTACCGCGAGATCTTCGTGTACGGCCCGCGCGTGGAAGGTACCCACCTGCGCTTCGGCGCGGTTGCGCGTGGCGGCCTGCGCTGGTCGGATCGTCGCGAAGACTTCCGTACCGAAGTGCTGGGCCTGGTCAAGGCACAGATGGTCAAGAACACCGTCATCGTGCCGGTCGGCGCGAAGGGTGGCTTCTTCGCCAAGACCCCGCCGGTGAACGGCGATCGCGACGCGATCTTCGCCAACGGCGTGGCCTGCTACAAGCTGTTCATCCAGGGCCTGCTGGACATCACCGACAACATCGTCAACAACAAGATCGTGCCGCCGGTGGATGTCGTGCGCCACGACATGGACGATCCGTACCTGGTGGTGGCCGCCGACAAGGGCACCGCGACCTTCTCCGACATCGCCAACGGCCTGGCCATCGCGCACGGCTTCTGGATGGGCGATGCGTTCGCCTCCGGTGGATCGGTCGGCTACGACCACAAGGGCATGGGCATCACCGCGCGCGGCGCGTGGGAATCGGTCAAGCGCCACTTCCGTGCGCTGGGCCGTGACAGCCAGAGCCAGGACTTCACTGCGGTCGGCGTCGGCGACATGTCCGGCGACGTGTTCGGCAACGGCATGCTGCTGTCGCGCCATATCCGCCTGGTCGCTGCGTTCGACCACCGCCACATCTTCCTGGACCCGAATCCGGATGCGGCCACGTCGTTCATCGAGCGTGAGCGCCTGTTCACCCTGCCGCGTTCGAGCTGGGCGGACTACGACACCAAGCTGATCAGCAAGGGCGGCGGCGTGTACCCGCGCAGCCTGAAGTCGATCGAGATCACCCCGCAGGTGCGTGAGGCGCTGGGCCTGGACGAGAACGTCAAGGCGCTGTCGCCGAACGATCTGATGAGCGCGATCCTGAAGGCACCGGTCGACCTGCTGTGGAACGGCGGCATCGGTACCTACGTCAAGGCCGCCAGCGAGCAGCACAGTGATGTCGGCGACCGCGCCAACAACGCACTGCGCGTGAACGGTGGCGAGCTGCGCTGCAAGGTGGTGGGCGAGGGCGGCAACCTGGGCATGACCCAGCTGGGCCGCATCGAAGCTGCCCAGGCCGGCGTGCTGCTCAACACCGACTTCATCGACAACTCGGCCGGTGTCGACACCTCCGACCATGAAGTCAACATCAAGATCCTGCTCAACGATGTGGTGCGGGCCAAGAAGCTGACCGTCGAGCAGCGCAACAAGCTGCTGGCCTCGATGACCGATGAAGTCGCCGAGCTGGTGCTCAACGACAACTATCGCCAGAACCAGGCACTGAGCCTGATGGAGCGGATGGCGGTCAAGCGCCTGGGTTCCAAGCAGCACTTCATCCGCACCCTGGAACAGCAGGGCCTGCTCGACCGCCAGATCGAGTTCCTGCCGTCCGATGCCGAGCTCTCGCAGCGCAAGGCACGCGGCCAGGGCCTGACCCGTCCGGAGCTGTCGGTGCTGCTGTCCTATTCCAAGCTGGTGGCGTTCAACCAGCTGCTGGATTCGGACATTCCGGAAGATCCGTACCTGTCCAAGGAGCTGCAGCGCTACTTCCCGACCCCGCTGCAGAAGAAGTACGCCGACGCGATGGAGCGTCACCGCCTGAAGCGCGAAATCATCGCCACGGCCGTGACCAACCAGACCATCAACCGCATGGGCGCCACCTTCCTGATGCGCATGCAGGAAGACACCGGCCGTTCCATCGCCGAGGTCGCCAAGGCCTACACCATCAGCCGTGAAACGCTGGATGCACGCGCGTTGTGGGCACAGATCGATGCCCTCGACGGCAAGGTGCCGGAGTCGGTGCAGATCGACGCCCTGGAAGTGATCTGGAAGCTGCAGCGCTCGTTCGTGCGTTGGCTGCTGTCGCGCCCGGGCGCGATGCCGGGCATCACCGAAGCGGTCAACCGCTACCAGGGACCGTTCAACGACATCCGCGTCGCTTCGGGCGTGCTGCCGGATTCGCAGCGTCCGACCTACGAAGCCCTGGTGGCCGAGTGGAAGGAAAAGGGCCTGCCGTCTGCACTGGCACAGCAGCTGGCCGAACTGCACTTCCTGGAGCCGGCGTTCGACATCATCGAACTGGCCCGCACCCGCAAGCTGAAGCCGGTGGACGTGTCCAAGGTCCACTTCCGCCTGGGCGATGCCCTTCAGCTGCCGTGGCTGTTCGAGCAGGTCGACGCGCTGGAAGTCAACGGTCGTTGGCACGCGGTGGCGCGTGGCGTGCTGCGTGATGAGCTTGCAGCCAACCACCGCAACCTGGCCGGGCAGGTGCTGGGGACCAAGGGCAGCAGTGCCGAGGCCAAGGTCGCTGCCTGGATGGGCCGCGACGACAACAGCCTGCGCTTCACTCTGGCGATGCTGGCCGAACTGGCCGAGCAGAAGACCCTGGACTACCCGACCGTCTCGGTCGCGGTGCAGCGCCTGGGCCAGCTGGCCGCGCATGGTGCGTAAGCGCATTCGCGCTGACGCCCCACGGATTGCTCTGCAAACCGTGGGCCCCATGCCAACCATGCTCCCAGACTCCCGCACCGTTGGCGCGCCCCCCTGACTCAGGGGGGCTCCTGATCTGCAGCAGTTGGAGGAACGGCCCCGCGAAAGCGGGGCCGTTCTGCATTGTCTGGTAGTGCCGGCCGCTGGCCGGCAACCTCATGAATCGCAACCGGGTGCAGCAGCCGGCCAGCGGCCGGCACGACCGGGTATGCTCTTGCTGGCACACCCACCCGGATCCACCGATGAGCGACACCCCCCGCATCGCTTTCCTGGCCAGCAGCACCGAACCTGCACGGATGGCCCGCGCGGCGATGATCTCGCGTTATGGCGATCACGCGCCCGAGCAGGCCGACGTGCTGTGCCCGCTGGGTGGCGACGGTTTCATGCTGCAGACCCTGCACCGGCACGGGCACCTGGGCAAGCCGGTGTTCGGCATGAAGCTGGGCACCGTTGGCTTCCTGATGAACCAGTACCGCGGTGACGATGACGTGCAGGCCCGCATTGCGCGTGCCGAACCGGCCAACCTGCGCCCGCTGGAAATGGTGGCGCTGACCGAGTCCGGCACCAGCACCGGGTCGCTGGCCTACAACGATGTCTCGCTGCTTCGCCAGACCCGGCAGGCGGCCCATATCGGCATCGACCTCAACGGCCAGGAGCGGGTGGCCGAGCTGATCGGTGACGGCGTGCTGGTGGCCACCCCGGCCGGCAGTACCGCCTACAATTATTCCGCGCACGGCCCGGTGTTACCGCTGGGGTCGCATACCATCGCGCTGACGCCGCTGGCCCCGTATCGGCCGCGACGCTGGCGCGGGGCGATCCTCAAGGCCGACACCGAAGTGCGCTTCCGCGTGCTCGATCCGTACAAGCGTCCGGTCAGCGTCACCGCTGATTCGCACGAGACCCGCGATGTGGTCGAGGTGACCATCCGTGAGTCGAGGGACCGTCGTGTGACCCTGCTGTTCGACCCGGAGCACAACCTGGAAGACCGGATCCTGAGCGAACAGTTCGTTTTTTGATGACAATGGGCGGCCGGCCCCGCCGACCGCTTGAAGGACCCCCACCGATGGGCGACAACTCCCCCCGTTTGCTGACCGTCGCGGTCACCTCGCGCGCACTGTTCGACCTCGAGGAGAGCCATGCGCTGTTCGAGAGCGATGGCGTGGCGGCCTATGCCGAGTTCCAGCGCCAGCATGAGGACGACATCCTCGGCCCCGGCGTGGCCTTTCCCGTGGTGCGCAAGCTGCTGGCACTGAACCAGGGCGCCAGCCCGGAGAACCCGCGGGTCGAGGTGATCCTGCTGTCGCGCAACTCGGCCGATACCGGCCTGCGCATCTTCAACTCCATCCAGCATTACGGCCTGGGCATCATCCGTGCGACGTTCACCGCTGGCGAGCCGACTTGGCCGTATGTGAAGCCGTTCGGCACCGACCTGTTCCTGTCGGCCAACCCGGAATCGGTGCGCAGTGCGCTGCGCCATGGCATCGCGGCGGCGACCATCCTGCCCAAACCACCGGGCGAGACCGCTGCGGCAGCGGCCGACCAGATCGATACCGGTCGCCCGGCCGGCCAGCTGCGCATTGCCTTCGACGGTGACGCAGTGATCTTCGGTGACGAGAGTGAGCGCATTTCGCGCGAGCAGGGCGTGGAAGCCTTTGGCCGCCACGAACGCGAACGCGCCCGCGAGCCACTCAGTGGCGGCCCCTTCCGCGGCTTCCTGTCGGCCCTGCACACGCTGCAGGAAGTGTTCCCGGCTGGCGACAGCGCGCCGATCCGTACCGCACTGGTGACCGCGCGGTCGGCCCCGGCGCACGAGCGGGTGATCCGCACCCTGCGGGAGTGGGGCGTGCGCCTGGACGAAGCGCTGTTCCTCGGCGGCCGGCACAAGGGGCCGTTCCTGCAAGCCTTCGGTGCCGACATCTTCTTCGATGATTCGCAGCACAACATCGACAGTGCCCGCGAGCATGTGGCTGCCGGCCACGTACCGCACGGCGTCGCCAACGAGGGATAGGGCGGATTCGACCGGTAGGTGCCAAACTTGGTTGGCGCTGCCGTCAGGCCACGGGTCCGATCAAGGGCTGCCCGACATCCCCAACTGCAGGTCCACCACTTTCCAGCGCAGGCCCTGCGGCTCCAGCACCACCTTCATCGGTGGCTGGCCGGGGCCGCGATCGACATCGATCACGAAGCGATCGAACGCCTCGAAATGGTGCTCGGCGTGCTTCAACGGCCGCGCAGGTTCGGTCGCGCCGAAGGCGTCGCCACCCTGCAGTTCATTGCGGCCACGCTTCCACAGCACGTGGCCCTGCAGCATCGCGCCGATCCCGGTCGGGGTCACCATGGTTTCCACCGCGGCCCCCCCGAGCTGGTCGCCCAGGCCGTAGAGGAGGGCTCCGAACGGGCTGGCCGCCACGTCCGGGCCCGCCTGGCGCACCAGGTAATCATTGAGCTGCGCACGCAGGCTGCTGCGCACGCGCGGGAAATCGACGTAGCGCTCCAGGCGCGCGGTGTCGCGTTGCTCGATGGCCTTGGACAGGCCATTGACGGTCAGGTACGGGCCGCCGAACCACCAGGCCGCCAAGGCCAGGACCAGCAGCACAAGCAGTGCGGTGAGCTTCTTCATGCCGGACAGACTGCCGCAACGGCGGCAGTGCCGGGTGAAGACTCACTGACTGGGCGAACCACGGCCATCGCCGAAGGCATCGACCAGCCGTTGCCGTTCCGCCGGAGTCAGCGCTTCCAGCCGCGTCGCCAGCACTTCGTCCAGGCTGCGGGTGCGGGTGGTGCCGAGGATGCCGCTGGCAACGCCGGGATGGCCCAGCGCATAGGCGAAGGCGGTCTGGGCCGGGCTCTGGCTGTGGATCGCGGCCACCGCGCGCCGCATCTGACGGGCACTGCGCATCAGCTGGCGGCTGCTGGGTTTCAGCCAGGCGCGCGCCAGGTACCAGCCATCGGCCAGCCGTGGCAGGCGGGCACGCGCGGGCAGCAGGTGGCCCTGCGCCAGCACGGTGCCGGCCAGCACGCCGATACCCACCGCCTGCAGCTGATCGATAAGCGGTTCGCGGTCCTGCTGCAGGGCGTTGTAGTCCAGCAGCACCACATCGAAGGCATCCGGATGAGCGATCATCCAGCGCAGGGTCGAGGCCGAGTGGGTGTTGATGCCGGTGTACCGGATCAACCCACGTTCGCGCAGGCGCTGCAGTGCCGCCAGCAGGTCGTCACTGATGTCGTGTTCGCTGGCGCCATGCAGCTGGTAGACATCAAGATGGTCCAGGCCGAGGTTGCGCAGCGACGCCTCGCAGCTGGCGGTGATGGCCGCGGGCGAGAAATTGCGTTGCTCGGCGCCGCTGATGCCGGCCTGGCCGGTCAGCGTGCCGCCCTTGCTTGAGATCACCAGTGAATCGCGCGGGTACTGCTTCAGCAACGGGCGCAGGATGCGGCCCAGGCGCGGCTCGGCATGGAAGCCGGAATAGTTGTGACCGGTATCGAGCAGGTTCACCCCGTGGGCAAGCGCATGCTCGACCACGGCAGCTGCCTCATGCTCGGGGAAGCGGCGATGACCCCAGAAGCCGGAGCAGCCCAATCCGATCGGTGAAACGGCCAGGCCGGTGCGGCCGAGCACGCGCCGCTGGCGGGCCAGCGGAAGATTCTGCGACATCAGAATTCCAGGTCCAGCGCAGCGCACAGGTAGTCGACGAACGGGCCGAGCGCGGCCAGGTCCTTGCCCAGCGTGGACAGCAGGCGTGGGCCGGTCATGGTGGCGTCGTCCAGCGAGCGCCACATCACCCAGTTGCGGTGCTTGAGGTCGTCGATGAACTCGAAGTCGGCCGGGAAGCCACGCGGGGGCCGCACCAGCTTCTCGCTCTCCTCGAAATCGAAGCGCTTGCGCAGGGCCGGCGCGTGCGCGGCGGCCTTCCAGCTGCCCGGGTTGTCGAGGATGAAGTGGCGCACGCGGCGCTGGGTTTCCGGTTCTGGATGCCACAGGCCGGCGCCGACGAAGCTCTCGCCGGGTTGCAGGTGCACATAGAAGGACGGCGCGGCCACCTCGCGGCGCCGCTCGTGGAACAGGCGCGCACCCTGCCAGGTCTTGTACGGTGACTTGTCGTTGGAAAAGCGCGCGTCACGGTGGATGCGGAACAGGGAGCCGCCGACGCCGCGGGTATCGGCGCGGAAGTGCTCGCTGACCTCGGCCAATGCCGGCTGCAGGTCGCCCAGCAGGCGCAGGAACGGCTGCCGGACGTGGTCTTCATACTGCTGGCGGTGGTCGTTGAACCAGGTCTTGTCGTTGTGCCGCGCCAGGCTGCGCAGGAACTTGAAGCTGGCGTCCGAGAAATAGGTACTCACAAGGTCTCCTGCAGGTGCTGGCCCCAGTCGCGCAGCGATTGCAGCAGGGCCTGGCGCCGCGCGTCGTCGGGCGACTCGGCGGCCAGCGCATCGAGCTGTTGCTGGTACTGGGGCAGGTTGAGTTCGCCCAGGCCGCCGTCGCCGAGCAGGCGCTGGCGCCGGTAATCCTGCCAGCGCTGGCGTTCAGCCGGCGCGAGGCTGTCGGGATGATTGCGCGCACGGTAGCGGAACAGCAGCTCCGGCAGGCGCGGGTCGCGGAAGCGGCCTTCCAGCGCGGCCAGCTGCTCCGGCGCGGTGGTGCGTGCCAGCGCCAGCAGCGGCTTGTCGCCATTGCCGAGGAAGCCGTCATACAGCGAGGCATCGACATCGGCCACGGTCGCGACGCGGGGCTGGTTGTAGACCTGGCGTGCCTTCTCGGCCAGCTGTGGAGCGAACGCGCGCAGCCGTTCCACCTTGGCTTCGATCGCGGCCACGTCCAGGCCGAGGCGCGCATGGTCATCGGCGCGCAGGTGGTTCCATGCGATCAGTGCCGGCACCTTGTTCAGGTGCACTTCCTTCAGCGGCACGCGTGCCACGCCTTCGGGCAGCTCGCTGGCCCGCATGTACAGGCGCTGTGCGATCACCTCGGCCGGCAGGTCGAGCAGGTCGTCGATCTCGCCCTCCAGGTCGAACACGATCACCCGGTTGTTGATGGTCGGGTGCACTGCCAAGGGCAGAACCGGTGCGGCGCACAGGCGGCTGGCAGGGTAGCGCATGGAAATGTGCAGAACCGGCTTCATCGCCGCCACGTCCAGCAAGCCGCCGACGAAGCGCTTGTCGCGCAGCTTCAGCGCGTACTCCCACAGCCGCGGCTGCGACTGCTTGAACAGCCGTGCCATACCGATGGTGGCGCGCACGTCTGACAGCGCTTCGTGCGCATCGCCTTCGCGCACATTGTTGGCCTCGGCCAGGTGCTCGAGCTTGAACGAGGTGGCGCCGTCTTCGCGCAGCGGCCACCGGATGCCGCCCGGGCGCATCGCGCGCATCAGCCGCAACATGTCCAGCAGGTCCCAGCGCGAGTTGCCGTTGCGCCACTCGCGCTCGTAGGGATCGTGGAAGTTGCGGAACAACCCGTAGCGGACGAACTCATCGTCGAAGCGCAGCGTGTTGTAGCCCAGCGCGCAGGTGCCGGATCGCGACATCAGTTCGTTGATGCGGTCGAAGGCTTCGGCCTCGCTGATACCCTCGGCCAGGGCCTGCTGCGGGGTGATGCCGGTGACCAGGGTGGCCATCGGCGAGGGCAGCAGGTCATCGGCCGGGCGCACGAAGAAGCTGACCGGCGTGTCGATCTCGTTGAGGTCGGCATCGGTGCGGATCGCGGCGAACTGCGAGATGCGGGTGTGCCGCGGGTCCTGGCCGAAGGTTTCCAGGTCGTAGAACAGGAAGCTGTCGGCCATCAGTGCGCGCCCTCCAGGACGGGCAACTGTGCGTGGATCTGCGCTTCCAGTGCGGCCCAGTCGATGTTGTCCAGTGAATCGTGACCGGTGGTGGCTGCAACCAGCAGGTCGCGCTGCAGTTCGGTGCGGCGCAGCGCCTCGGCGTAGGGCGTGTGCAGGAAGGTGACCATCGTGTAATGCGGCACGAAGCGGGTCGGCCAGCGCCGCTGCAGTTCCTGCTCCAGCTCGCGTTGCAGCAGGAATGCAGGGTCGGCCACGCGGTCGCGCATCTCCAGGTAGTTCTCAAGCGCCATCTGCTGGATGGCACGTGCATTCGGTTTGCGTTCGGCCTCGAACGCGGCGAACGCACCTTCCAGATCATCCGCTTCCATCAGATGGCGGGCCAGAGCCACGCAATCCTCGAACGCGCAGTTCATGCCCTGGCCGTGGAACGGCACCATCGCATGCGCAGCGTCACCGATCAGGACGGCGCGGCCCTGCTGATGCCAGCGGTCGAGGGTGAGCGTGCCGAGCAGGCCCGGCGGGTGCTGTTCCCAGTCCACGCGCAGGTTCGGGATCAACGGCAGCGCGTCGGCGAACTCGCGTGCAAACAGGGCCTCGGCCTGCGCACCGGTATTGACCGTGGCGAAGCTGGGATCGCCCTGGTTGGGCAGGAACAGGGTGACCGTGAAAGTGCCTTCGTGATTGGGCAACGCGATGCACATGTAGTGGCCGCGCGGCCAGATGTGCAGCGCATTGCGCTCGATGCGGAAGCCGCCGTCGGCGGTCGGCGGGATCTCCAGTTCCTTGTACGAATGGTCAAGGAAGGCGATGTCCTCGCCCAGCGGCGCACGGCGGTTCATCGCCGCGCGCAGTGCCGAGCCCGCGCCGTCGGCACCGATCAGGGTGTCAAAGCGGATGTCATGCGGGCTGTCGTCACGGTCATCAATGAAACGCGCGTAGCCCGCGTCGAAATCCACGGTATGCAGGCGGCGATGGAAGTGCACGGTGGCACCGGCCTGTTCGGCCAGTTCCAGCAGCGTGGTGTTCAGATCGCTGCGATGGATCGACCAGATCACCTCGCTGTCGTCGCGGCCATAGCGCTGCAGCTGTGGTTCGCCGTCGCGTGGATGCACCATGCGCCCGCGCATCATCACCGCGCGCGCCATCACCTCGTCTTCCACGCCGGCCTGGCGCAGTGCATTGCGCCCGCGCTCGGCCAGCGCCAGGTTGATCGAACGACCGCTCTCGTAGTCGGCAATGCGGGGATCGCCACGTCGTTCGTACAGGGTGATGCGCCAGCCTTGCCGTGACAGCAGGATGGCCAGCAGGGACCCGGCAAGGCCGGCACCGATAATGCTCAACGAGCGGGAGGCGTGTGCGATCAACGAACTGTCCAGCAGCAGGGGAGGGATCGGCTTACAGGCCGGCCCAGGCTTCCACTTCCTCGACGAAATGGTGCACGTCCAGGTAGCGGTTGTAGAGCGGGGTGGGCGAGATGCGGATCACGTCAGGCTCGCGCCAGTCGCCGAGCACGCCGATGCCGCGCAGGTGCTCGAACAGTGCACGGCCACGCTCGCGGCCACCGATCACGCGCAGCGACAACTGGCAGCCGCGGCGCTGCGGATCGGCCGGGGTAATGATGTCCAGCACCTGCGGCAGGCGTGCGCGGACCAGCGCTTCGAGCAGGCCGGTCAGCGCCAGCGATTTGCTGCGCAGCGCCTCCATGCCGGCACGCTCGAACAGGTCCAGCGAGGCACGCAGTGGTGCCAGGCCAAGGATCGGTGGATTGCTGAGCTGCCAGCCTTCGGCACCGATGGCGGGGGTAAATTGGGGCGCCATCTGGAAGCGGGTCGATTCCTCATGGCCCCACCAGCCGGCAAAGCGCGGCAGGGTGGTGTCGCGGTGGTGGCGCTCGTGCACGAACGCGCCAGCCACCGCGCCGGGGCCGCTGTTGAGGTATTTGTAGTGGCACCACACGGCGAAATCGGGCGCCACGTCATGCAGGCGCAGCGGCAGGTTGCCAACCGAGTGCGCCAGGTCGAAGCCGATGCGTGCGCCCTGCAGGCGTGCGGCGCGGGTGATCGCATCGAGGTCGAAGGCCTGGCCGGTGCGGTACTGCACGCCGGGCCACAGCACCAGTGCCAGGCGCGGGCCGTGCTCGGCGATGGCGCGTTCGATCGCGGTCAGCGAAATCGTGCCGTTGGCTTCGTCCGGCTGCACTTCCACCAGGCACTCGGCCGGGTCGAAACCATGGAAGCGGATCTGAGCTTCCACCGCGTGGCGGTCGGTCGGGAATGCGCCGGCTTCCATCAGGATCACCGGGCGCTGCGTGGTCGGCCGGTAGAAGCTGACCATCATCAGGTGCAGGTTCACGCTCAGCGTGTTCATCGCTACCACCTCGCTGGGCAGTGCGCCGACCACTCGGGCCAGCTGCGCGCTCACCAGGCGGTGGTAGGACAGCCACTGCGTCGGGCCGGTGAAGTGGCCTTCCACCGCCAGTTCGCCCCATTGTTTCATCACTTCCTGCACCGCTGCCTGCGCACCGCGCGGCTGCAGGCCCAGCGAGTTGCCGACGAAGTAGGTCTGCTCGCCGCCACCATGGCGCGGAATCAGGAATTCGCCACGCAGCGGGCGCAGCGGATCGGCGGCGTCCAGGGCGATGGCGTGGGTGCGGCTGAGCAGGTCGGACATGGTCGGGCAACAGGCTGCAACGGGACCGCCAGTGTAGCGCCTGGCGGCGTGCCTGCCGCCGAACCTGTAGCGCCGAGCCCATGCTCGGCTGCCGGGCTACGAAGCCGCGCATGGGCTCGGCCCTACAGGGGCAGGTGCTCAGCCCGCCGCCGGCACCGGCAGCGGATCCACGTGCCCGCACTGGCTGCAGCTGCGCAGTTCCAGGCTGGCGTGGTAGTGCGCAAACACCTTGGGCAGGTCGGTTTCGATGTTCTGCAGCGGGAAATACTCTTCGTGCAGCTTGTGGTTGCAGCGCTCGCAGTGCCAGATCACGCCGTCCAACTCATGCGGCAGCCGCTTGCGCTCGACCACCAGGCCGATGCCCCCGGGCGGGCGGCGCGGCGAGTGCGGCACCTTGCCCGGCAACAGGAAGATCTCGCCGGCGCGGATCGGAATGTCGCGTACCGCGCCGTCCTCCTGCACCTTCAGCACCATCTCGCCTTCGAGCTGGTAGAACCACTCGGGGCCTTCGTCGTAGTGGTAGTCGGTACGCGAGTTCGGCCCGCCGACCACCATCACGATGAAATCGCCGTTGTCGATCATCTTGTTGCCCACCGGCGGCTTCAGCAGGTGGCGGTTCTCTTCGATCCAGGCGTGCAGGTTGATCGGCGAAGCGAGCATGGTGGTCATCCGTAGGGGATCAGTCGCGACGGCCCTTGCGCGGCACGAAGGACAGCGCTTTTTCATACGCCGGCTGCAGTTCATCCAGCGAACCGACGTCGATGCCCATTTCACGCACGCGGCCGTCTTTCAGGCTGTAGACCCAGCCGTGCACCATCAGCTTCTGGCCGCGGGCCCAGGCATCCAGCACGATGGTCGAGCGGCAGAGGTTGGCGACCTGCTCGATCACGTTCAGCTCGCACAGCCGGGCGTGCTTGAGTTCGTCGTCTTCGATGGCGTCGAGGATGCCCTGGTGCTTCTGCACCACGTCACCGACATGGCGCAGCCAGTTGTCGGCCAGGCCGACGCGGGTGTTGTGCAGGCAGGCATGCACGCCGCCGCAGCCGTAGTGGCCGACGATCAGGATGTGCTTGACCTTCAGCTGGTCCACCGCGTACTGCACCACGCTCAGGCAGTTGAGGTCGGTGTGGGCGACCACGTTGGCGACGTTGCGATGCACGAACACTTCGCCCGGCGCCATGCCGATGATCTGGTTGGCCGGCACGCGCGAATCGGAGCAGCCGATCCACAGGTACTCCGGGTGCTGCTGCTTGGCCAGCTGGTGGAAGAAGTCGGGGTCCTCCTTCTCGATGCGGTCGGCCCAGTCACGGTTGTTCTGCAGCAGCTTGTGGATGTCTTTCATGTTCGGTCCCTGGCGTCGGGTGGGGGCGCACCGCAGCCATCCGGCTGCGACGTCGCGGGAATCTGGGGTGTTCAGCCGCTGCGGGCGGCCTGTTCGCGGTGCCAGCGCATCCACTGCGCCAACTCGGTGGAGGAAGGGGTGCCCAGCTGTTCCAGTTCGGCGATCACGGCGCGCTGGTTGGCGTCGGGATGGTTCTGGCTCAGCTTCAGCTTCAGCTGCACGTATTCGACCTGGAAACGGAAGCCGACGATGGCACGCAGTTCCGGGCCATGTTCGGCGCGCGTGGCATCGAACTGCCAGGCCTGGCCGACACTGGCTTCGAATCGGTCGCTGATCGCGCCGACCAGTTCGGCCAGCGCACCGGCATCGTCGAAGGTGTGCAGCTGGCCACGCAGCTCGGCGGCGGCGTAGTTCCAGGTCGGCACCCGTGCGGCAGGCTCCTTGTCCGGATACCAGCTGGCCGAGACGTAGCCGTGTGGTCCGTCGACCAGCACCTTGGCCGCACCGCTGTGGCGCGACTGCGGGTTGGCGCGGGCCCAGTGCCCGCGCAGCTCGATGCGCTCGCCCTCGCGCCGGTACAACACCGGCATCCGCGTCAGTTCCGGCAGGCCATCGCTGCCGGGGGTGAGCACGGTGACGAACGGATCGCGCGCCAGCAGGCGGTCCAGCCAGAGCAGGTCGGTCTCGGCGAAGGCGCGTGGAGTGAACATGCCTGGATCAGGCGCGCGCGCCCAGCGACTGGATCATGCGGCCGCGCAGGCCCTCGTCGTTGTCGGCCTGCGGCGGCTGCACTTCGTGCAGGCTGAAGCCGCGCACCAGCGCGTCTTCCTCGTCCAGGCCGTCATACTCGACGAATTCGGCGTCGAACAGCTGCGAACGGGCGGTGTCTTCGCTGTCATAGCTCAGCGTGTTGCCATCGCTGTCGAGCACCTCAGCGGTGCCGGCCGGGCGAACGCGCAGGCGCGCCCAGATCAGGGTGTTGCCGAGGCTGGCCAGCCACCAGCTGTCGCGCGAGGCAGAAATGTCATTCATGGGGGTTACCAGAGCGAGGCCAGCCAGAGCAGGGCAGCCATGCCCAGTCCGGCCAGCAGGGTCAGCAGCGATACCCAGGCCGGCGTCGCCAGTCCGGACAGCGAGCGGTCCGGCTGCTGGCGATAGTCGCGGCGCAGCAGCCAGGCCAGGGCATCGGGCTTGAGGAAGGCACCGCTGCCGAAGCGCTCGGCGAGCGCCGGATGGCGGTCGCGCACGTGCACCAGGGTCAGCGGCCAGAAGATCACGAAGGCACTGAACCCGGCCACTGCAACGCCGACGAAACACAGGGCGAAGAACAGGGTCATGGGAGCCGTACCTCCGTGGTCGTGTGGGGCTTAGAAGTCCGCGCTGCCCGGGGCGCGCGGGTAGGGGATCGCGTCGCGGATGTTGGACAGCCCGCAGACGTACACCACCAGGCGTTCGAAGCCCAGGCCGAAGCCGGCGTGCGGCACCGAGCCATAGCGGCGGAAGTCGCGGTACCAGCTGTAGTGCTCGCGATCCAGGCCGAACTGGGCCATGCGCGCGTCCAGCACGTCCAGGCGCTCCTCACGCTGGCTGCCACCGATGATCTCACCGATGCCCGGGGCCAGCACGTCCATCGCGGCAACGGTCTTGCCGTCGTCGTTCAGGCGCATGTAGAAGGCCTTGATGTGCTCCGGATAGTTGGTCACCACCACCGGACGGCCGACATGCTCCTCGGTCAGCCAGCGCTCGTGCTCGGTCTGCAGGTCCAGGCCCCATTCCACCGGGAAGTCGAACTTCCTGCCGGACTTCTGCAGCAGGCTGACCGCATCGGTGTAGTCGATGCGCTCGAACGGTGCGTTGATGAAATCTTCCAGCTTGGTGATCGCGTTCTTGTCCACGCGCTCAGCGATGAAGGCCAGGTCGTCGCTGCGCTCGTTCAGCACGGCGCGGAACAGGTACTTCAGGAACTCTTCGGCCAGGCGTGCGTCTTCGGCCAGGTCGGCGAAGGCGATTTCCGGCTCGATCATCCAGAACTCCGCCAGATGGCGGGTGGTGTGGCTGTTCTCGGCGCGGAAGGTCGGGCCGAAGGTGTAGACCTTGCTCAGCGCCAGGCAGTAGGCCTCGACGTTCAGCTGGCCGGACACGGTCAGGAACGTTTCCTTGCCGAAGAAGTCGCGGCTGAAGTCGATCGCGCCCTTCTCGTCACGCGGCAGGTTCACCATGTCCAGGGTGGACACGCGGAACATCTGGCCGGCGCCTTCGGCGTCGGAGGTGGTGATGATCGGGGTGCTGATCCAGTTGAAGCCGTTCTCGTGGAAGAAGCGGTGCACGGCCTGGGCCAGGCAGTTGCGGATGCGGGTGACTGCGCCGAACAGGTTGGTGCGTGGGCGCAGGTGCGCCACTTCGCGCAGGAACTCCGGCGACATCGGCTTGGGCTGGATCGGGTAGGTGAGCGGATCTTCGACCCAGCCGACCACTTCCAGGGCGCTGGCCTGGATCTCGAACGACTGGCCCTTGCCCTGCGACTTCACCAGGGTGCCGGTGGCGATGACCGAGCAGCCGCTGGTCAGGCGCTTGATCTCGTCGAAGTTGGCCAGGGTGTCGTTGGCCACGACCTGGATCGGGGCGAAGCAGGAGCCGTCGCTCACATTCACGAAGGCCAGATTCGCTGAACCGCGCACCGTGCGCACCCATCCGCGTACCGTGACTTCGCCGCCTTCCGGGATCTTCCCGGCAAGCGCATGTTCAACGCTGACCACCGTCATGACTTGAATCCTCTGCTGATCGACTCGATCTGTGAACACGGGAGTTTACCGGTTGCAGCGTTCTGCTTGCGAGGCATTTTTCGCGGCAACGGCTCCTTATAATGTTCCCGTACCTCTGGAGTAGCCCCATGGCCGTCAGCCTGACCCCCATTGCCTTCGAGCGCGTGCAGCGCTTTGTCGCCCAGACCCCCGGCGCGCTGGGCCTGCGTTTCGGCGTGACCAAGACCGGCTGCTCCGGTTGGGGCCACGTGACCGACCTGGCCCGCGACGAGCGCGAGGGCGATACCGTGTTCGAGCAGGACGGCGTGAAGATCTACGTCGACGCCAAGAGCCTGGCGCTGGTGGACGGCACCGTGATCGACTTCGGCAAGCACGGCCTGAGCGAGACCTTCACGTTCAGCAACCCGAACGCCACCGCCGAGTGCGGCTGCGGCGAGAGCTTCACCACCGACGCCGACAAGGCCTGAGGCCGGTTCTGGCGCCCGCTGGGCATGGCCGGGCGCTGGGGGGCAGGTTCAGCCGCCGCGGGCCGGTTGCCCGGCACCCTCATCTGCGCCATAATGCGCGGCTTCCTGCCTTCCTGGCGGGAATCCTTGCCCCACCGCGGTCTCAACGGCGGGGGGCTGTCCGGCCGCGAGGCCACATCCGAAAGGTAGAAAAAACATGAGTCGTCATTACGAAATCGTGTTCATGGTCCACCCGGACCAGAGCGAGCAGGTCCCGGCCATGATCGAGCGCTACAAGTCGCTGGTCGAGAACGGCAATGGCACCATCCACCGTCTGGAAGACTGGGGCCGCCGCCAGCTGGCGTACCCGATCCAGAACCTGGTGAAGGCCCACTACGTGCTGATGAACATCGAAGCCGACCAGGCCGTTCTGAACGAACTGACCGAGAGCTTCCGCTTCAACGACGCCGTGCTGCGCAACCTGGTCATCAAGCGTGACGAGGCTGACACCGAGCAGTCGCTGATCATGAAGAGCAAGGACGAGAAGGGTGACAAGCCGGAGCGCGGTGAGCGCCGTCGTCGTGACGACGAAGAAGGCGAGTCCAACAACACCGCTGACAACGAAGCCGGCGACGACGCCGCTTCCGCCGCCTAAGGAGCCTTCCCATGTCCAAGTTCTTCCGTCGCCGCAAGTTCTGCAAGTTCACTGCTGAAGGTGTGAAGGAGATCGACTACAAGGATCTCAACACCCTGCGCCAGTACCTGACCGAGAACGGCAAGATCGTGCCGAGCCGCGTCACCGGTACCAAGTCGAAGTACCAGCGCCAGCTGGCGACCGCCGTCAAGCGCGCTCGCTTCCTGGCCCTGATCCCGTACACCGACAACCACGACGTCTGATGCCGGCGGGGCGGCCCGGTGCCGCCCCCGCTGTGCCAGCTATTCGGACAGCCTTTGTTGCGGGGCATCGCCTCGCTAACGAATAACTCATCTGGAGCAATACCATGCAGCTGATCCTCCTGCAGAAAGTCACCAACCTCGGCAACCTGGGCGACCTGGTCGACGTGAAGCCGGGCTACGGCCGTAACTTCCTCGTGCCGCAGGGCAAGGCCGTGCCGGCCACCGAGAGCAACAAGGCCGAGTTCGAAGCCAAGCGCGCCGAGTACGAAGCCAAGGCCCAGGCCATCCACGCAGAAGCTGAAGGCCGCAAGGCCAAGCTGGAAGGCGCGAGCGTGACCATCGCCGCCAACGCTTCGACCGAAGGCAAGCTGTACGGCTCGGTCGGCCCGCGCGACATCGCCGAAGCCTTCACTGCCGCCGGCCTGCCGCTGGAGAAGAGCGAAGTCATCCTGGGTGAAGGCGCCTTCCGCAACATCGGCGAATACGACGTGCTGGTCCACCTGCACGCCGACGTCGAGACCACCGTCAAGGTCGTCGTCGTCGCCGAAGCCTGATCCCACGCCGCAAGGCCTGGCATCACCGCAGAACGGGCGCCCGCAAGGGTGCCCGTTTTGTTTTATGGTTCCGTTTCGCCAGCTCGGGCCACGTGCGGCCGGCGGGGCAGGGCCGGGCAATGTTCCACGCCCATTCGTAGAACACGGCCACATCGGTATACTCAGGGCGTCACACCCGTTCCACGGGCATCGATCCCAACAGGATCAATGACTTGGAGGGTAAACGCAGGCCGCTTGCCGGCCCCAGTCCGGAACCCCTATGCGTCTTTCCACGATCAAGCTGTCCGGCTTCAAGTCGTTCGTCGATCCGACCACCCTGCACCTGCCGACCAACATGACCGGCGTGGTGGGGCCCAATGGTTGCGGCAAGTCGAACATCATCGACGCCGTGCGCTGGGTCATGGGTGAGAGTTCGGCCAGCCGCCTGCGTGGCGACTCGCTGACCGACGTGATCTTTTCCGGTTCCAATGCCCGCAAGCCGGTGTCGCAGGCCACGGTCGAACTGATCTTCGACAACTCCGACCACACGATCTCGGGCGAGTACGCCTCGTTCAACGAAATCTCGGTCAAGCGCACGGTCAGCCGCGACGGCACCAGCAACTACTACCTCAACGGCACCAAGTGCCGCCGCCGCGACATCACCGACCTGTTCCTCGGCACCGGCCTGGGGCCGCGCAGCTACTCGATCATCGAGCAGGGCATGATCAGCCAGATCATCGAGGCGCGCCCGGAAGACCTGCGCGTCTACCTGGAAGAGGCAGCCGGCATCTCCAAGTACAAGGAGCGCCGCAAGGAGACCGAGACCCGCATCCGCCACACCCGCGAGAACCTGGACCGGCTGGGCGACCTGCGCGACGAGATCAGCAAGCAGCTGGAGCACCTCAAGCGCCAGGCCAAGCAGGCCGAGCAGTACCAGGCCCTGCAGGAAGAGCGCCGGGTCAAGGACGCCGAGTGGAAGGCGCTGGAATTCCGCGGCCTCGACGGGCGCCTGTCGAAGCTGCGCGAAGGCCTGTCGCAGGAAGAGACGAGGCTGCAGCAGCTGATCGCCGACCAGCGTGATGCCGAGGCCCGCATCGAGACCTCGCGCGCGCGGCGCGAAGAGGCCGCCGACGCGCTGAACACCGCGCAGGCTGCGGTCTACCAGGTCGGCAGCACGCTGGCGCGCCTGGAGCAGCAGATCCAGCACCAGCGCGAGCTGTCGCAGCGCCTGCACAAGGCGCGCGATGAAACCCAGCAGGCGCTGGCCGAACTGGGCCAGCACATCAGCGGCGACGAGGCCAAACTGAGGGTGCTGCGCGAGGCGGTGGAGGCCGCCACTCCGCAGCTGGAAGCACTGCAGGAAGAAAACGAGATCAAGCAGGAAAGCCTGCGTGAGGCTGAAGAGCGGCTGGCCAGCTGGCAGCAGCGCTGGGAACAGCACACCTCGCAGAGTTCGGAAGCCTCGCGCGCCGGCGATGTCGAGCGCACGCGCGTGGACTACCTGGACAAGCAGATCCTCGACGCCGACCGGCGTCGCGAGGCCCTGGCCGCCGAACGCGCAGGCCTGGACGTGGACGCGCTGGAAGAAGCCTTCGAGCAGCTGCACCTGCAGCACGACACGCAGAAGGCCGCGCTGGATGAATTGAGTGAAGACGTCGAGCTGCGCAAGCAGGGCGTGGCGGCAGTGCAGGAACAGCAGCGCAATGGCCAGAACGAACTGGCCGAACTGCGCAAGCAGGCCAACGGCCTGCGCGGTCGCCTGGCCTCGCTGGAGACCCTGCAGCAGGCCGCGCTGGGGCAGGAGCAGGGTGCAGCCGTGGCCTGGCTGAAGGCGCGAGGGCTGGATTCGGCGGCGCGCGTCGGCGAACGCCTGGACGTGGATGCCGGCTGGGAAAACGCGGTGGAAAGTGCGCTCGGCCAGCTGATCGAAGGCGTGCTGGTCGATGATCCGGCCAGCCTGGTCGGCGCGCTGGGCGAACTGGGCGAAGGCCACATTGCGCTGGTCGCCGACGATGCTGCTGAACTGAAGGTGGCGCCGACCTCGCTGGCGGCACGCGTGCGCGGCCCGGCAGCGATCCGTCGGCTGCTGGCGCACCTGCATGGTGCGAAGGAACTGTCCGAGGCGAAGGCCCTGCAGGCCAGCCTGCCGGAAGGCGATTCGATCATCACCCAGGGCGGCGAGCGCCTGGGCCAGGGCTGGCTGCGCGTGTCGCGCTCCGGTGCCGCCGAGCAGGGCGCGCTGCTGCGCGAGCGTGAGATCAACGAACTGCGTGAGCAGATCGAGCAGCTGCAGGACCGCGAGGCCGAGCTGGAAGAGCAGCTGAGCGGTTTCCGTGAGCAGCTGCAGGCGGCCGAGCAGCAGCGCGAGGATGCGCAGCGCGCGCTCTACCAGGCCCACCGCGCGGTGTCCGAGCTGGCCGGCCAGCTGCAGGGCCAGCAGGGCAAGGTGGAAGCGGCACGTACCCGCATCGACCGCATCGAGGGCGAGCTGAAGCAGTTGCAGGAAACGCTGGAAGCCAACAACGAGCAGGCGCGTGAAGCGCGCTCGCGGCTGGAGAGTGCGGTCAGCAGCATGGGCGACCTGGAATCGACCCGGCAGCGGCTGGAGGGCGAACGTCGGCAGTTGACCGAGGCCCGCGACCTGGCCCGCGATGCCGCCCGCGCGGTACGCGAGCGCGCGCATTCGCTGGCCCTGACCCTGGAATCGCAGCGTGCGCAGCTGGCCTCGTTGAGCCAGGCGCTGGAACGCATGGGCACCCAGCGCGGGCAGCTGGATGCGCGGCTGGGCGAGCTGCATTCGCAGCTGGACGAAGGGGATTCGCCGGTCGAAGCGCTGCAGGCCGAACACCAGAACGCGCTGGAAGAGCGCGTGCGCGCCGATCGCGTGCTGACCGAGGCACGCACGCTGCTTGACGGCATCGACGCCGAGCTGCGCAACTACGAGCAGACCCGCCACCAGCGCGACGAGCAGGCGTTGGCCCAGCGCGAGCGCATTTCGCAGCGCAAGCTCGACCAGCAGGCCTTGGTGCTCAGCGCCGACACCCTGCAGGCGGCGGTGGAAAAGGCTGGCTTCGTGCTGCAGGACGTGCTCAATGCACTACCCGAGGACGCCTGCCTGGGCGACTGGGAGCAGGCCGTGCACCAGATCGACGCACGCATGCGCCGGCTGGAGCCGGTCAACCTGGCCGCCATCCACGAGTACGGCGAGGCTTCGCAGCGTTCGGACTACCTGGATTCGCAGCACGCCGACCTGACCACGGCGCTGGAAACACTTGAGGATGCCATCCGCAAGATCGATCGCGAGACCCGCGGGCGCTTCAAGGACACCTTCGACCGCGTCAACGCCGGCGTCCAGGCGCTGTATCCGCGCCTGTTCGGTGGTGGCCACGCCTACCTGGAACTGACCGGTGAAGACCTGCTCGACACGGGTGTGACCATCATGGCGCGCCCGCCGGGCAAGCGCGTGTCCAGCATCTCGCTGCTGTCCGGCGGCGAGAAGGCGATGACCGCGGTGGCGCTGGTGTTCGCCATCTTCCAGTTGAATCCCGCCCCGTTCTGCCTGCTGGACGAGGTGGACGCGCCGCTGGACGAAGCCAACGTCGGCCGCCTGGCCAACATGGTCAAGGAAATGAGCGAGAAGGTGCAGTTCCTGTTCGTCAGCCATAACAAGGCGACGATGGAGGCCGCGCACCAGCTGTCGGGCGTGACCATGCGTGAGCCGGGCGTCAGCCGCCTGGTCAGCGTGGACCTGGAAGAAGCGGCGCGATTGGCGGGCGCGGCCTGACGTGCCATCCTAGTTACCTGAATGAATTAGCCGGAGAACCTATCGAATGTCCGACACGGCACTGTTGCGCATCGGCATCCTGGCCGCCGGCCTGCTGTTGATCGCCGCGATCTTCCTGTTTGGCCGTCCGAAGAAGAAGCCCCAGGGCCGTCGCGTGGAGAACACGGAACCGGCCAGTGGCGAGCGCCGCGAACCGGTCCTGGGCGAGGACGGCGTCGTGGTGGCTGAGGGCCGCGTCGAACCGGGCATGCGCGGGGAAGGCGAGCAGGCCGAACTTGGCCTGGCCGACACTGACCCGGGCGCGGCCAACGACCTCGGCAAGCGCACTACCCAGGATTTCGACAAGATCGTCTCGCTGTTCGTGGCCGCCCGTGCCGGCGAGCAGCTGCGCGGCGAAGACATCGTGGTGGCGGCCGAGAAGACCGGCCTGGTATTCGGCCACATGAACGTGTTCCACCGCCTGGTGGAAGGCCACCCCGAGCGCGGCCCGATCTTCTCGATGGCCAGCATCATGAAGCCGGGCAGCTTCGACATGGCCAACATCCGTGCCATGGAAACCCCGGCCATCGCCTTCTTCCTGACCCTGCCGGCGCCGCTGACCGCGCTTGATGCCTGGGAGAAGATGCTGCCGACCGTGCAGCGCATGGCCGAGCTGCTCGATGGCGTGGTGCTGGATGACAGCCGCAATGCCTTGGGCCGCCAGCGCATCGCGCACATCCGCGACGAGCTGCGTGCCTACGACCGCCAGCACCAGGCACCGCCGCTGACCAAGACCCCGCGCTGGTAAAGCCTGTTGTGCCGGCCAACGGTCGGCACCCACCCCGGTAGATCCACGCCATGCGTGGATGGGAGCGAACCAAGGTTCGCCCCCACCAACAGGGTCAGGCCGGTACGCCGGCCACCTTGGCGAACGCACGGCGGAATGCGGCCATCTCGTCTTCGGTGCCGACGGTCACGCGCACGCGCTGTGGCCAGATCGGCCAGCTGCGGCCAATGATCACGCCGTTGTCTGCCATCGCCTTGGCAAAGGCGGCACCGTCGCGCTGCACATCCACCACGAAGCAGTTCGCTTCCGACGGCACGCAGCTGAAGCCACGCTTGCCCAGCCACGCGATGGTGGCCTGCCGCACCCTGGAATTCTGCAGGCGCCGCTGCGCGATCAACTGGGGATCCTGCAGGCTGGCCAGTGCCGCTGCCAGTGCTGGCACGGGCAGCGGGTTGTCGCCCAGGCTGGCCAGTTCGCGTAGGCGGTCAGGGTGTGCGGCCGCCATGCCCAGGCGAAGGCCGGCCATGCCGTACAGCTTGGAAAACGTGCGCAGCACGATCAGGTCATCGCGCTGCGTCACCCGGGTGATCAGGCTCGGCTGCTCGCTGTACTGCAGGTAGGCCTCGTCGACCAGCACGCGGGTGGAGGCGGGCTTGTGGGCCAGCAGCCAGGCGAGCTCATCCGGTGGGCTGATCGAACCGGTCGGGTTGTTCGGATTGCACACGTACAGCAGCCCGGTCGGGCGTGCGTGCGCGGCGGCGACCATTGCACGCAGGTCATGCGCGCCGTCGTCGCGTAGCGGCACCTTCTGCACGTATGCACCGTGTGCGGCGGCGACCTCGCCCAGCGTCTCGAACGTTGGGTCGGCCACCACCAGTCCCGCCTGCGGGCTGGTCCACAGCACGGCGGCGCGGTTCAGCGGTTCGCTGGAACCCGGATACAACCGCACGTGATCAGCCGGAATGCGTGCCTGTTCGATGAAGGCATCGCGCACCTGTCCGGCCAGGGAGAAGCGGTAGCGGCCGCAACCGGCGATGCTGTCGCGTGCCGCCTGCTGGGCTGCGGGCGAGGGGCCGTAGGGGCATTCGTTGAAATTCAGCAGCACCGCACCTTCGGCGGGGGCAGGAGCGGCGGCCGTCGCGGGTTGGGCATGGCCAAGCTGCGGCAGCCCGCTGCCAGCGACGGCGAGGCCGGCACCGGCCAGTTGCAGGAAGCGTCTACGGGAAGCAGGCAGGGTCACGGGTGGGATTCCGAGGAGTAGCCTTCGCACGCTAGCGCTGGTTGCGGTGGGCGGCAAGCCCGCTTTTTGTAGTGCCGAGCCTTGCTCGGCTGCAGGTGTGCCAACCAAGGTTGGGCACCTGCCGGGGCGGGGAGATGGTTGGCATCCACCAGGGCAGGGGGGGCGCCCGTCGAGCATGGCTCGGCGCTGCGAAGGGGGGGCATTACAGGGCCTGACGGCCGGGCGCGGTAGAATCCCCGGCCATCCCAGAACCACCGGATTCCGATGAGCTCCAGCCCCGCCGAACGCGCCGAAGATCTCCGCCGGCAGATCGCCCAGGCCAACCGCGCCTACCATGAGCTGGACGCCCCGGAGATCCCCGACATCGACTACGACCGGATGGTGCGCGAGCTGGAAGCACTGGAGCGCGAACATCCGGAACTGGCCCGGGCCGACAGTCCGACCCAGCAGGTCGGCGCGCGTCCCTCCGGCCGTTTCCCCGAAGTCCGCCATGCGGTGCCGATGTTGTCGCTGTCCAACGCCTTCAGCGATGAGGAAGTGGCGGATTTCGTGCGCCGCATCGATGAACGCCTGGGCCGCCGCAGCCTGCAGTTTTCGGCCGAGCCGAAGATGGACGGCCTGGCGATCAGCCTGCGCTATGAGGATGGTCATTTCGTGCTCGGCGCGACCCGCGGCGATGGCAGCACCGGCGAGGACGTGACCGCCAACCTGCGCGAGATCGGCGATGTTCCCAAGCGGCTGCACGGCAAGGACTGGCCGGACGTGCTCGAGGTGCGCGGCGAAGTCTACATGGCGCGTGCCGATTTCGAGGCCTACAACGAACGTGCGCGCCTGCACGGCGGCAAGGTGCTGGCCAACCCGCGCAATGCGGCGGCCGGGTCGCTGCGCCAGCTCGACCCGAAGATCAGTGCGCAGCGCAGGTTGAGCTTCTTTGCCTACGGTACCGGTGAAGTGCAGGGCGGCGAGCTGCCCGATACCCATTCGGGCACGTTGGCGCAGCTCGGCGCCTGGGGTTTCCCGGTCAGCGCGCTGTGCAAAGTGGTGGAAGGCACCGACGGCCTGCTCGGCTACTACCGCGATATCGGCGAGCGCCGCGACAGCCTGCCGTTCGATATCGATGGCGTGGTCTACAAGCTGGATGACCGTGCCGGCCAGCAGGCGATGGGCTTCGTCTCGCGCGCGCCACGCTGGGCCATCGCGCACAAGTTCCCTGCACAGGAACAGAGCACCACGGTGGAGGCGATCGAGATCCAGATCGGCCGCACCGGTGCGGCCACACCGGTCGCGCGGCTGGCACCGGTGGCCGTGGCCGGCGTGATCGTGTCCAACGCCACCCTGCACAACGCCGACCAGATCGCACGCCTCGACGTGCGCGTCGGCGACAGCGTGATCGTGCGCCGTGCCGGCGACGTGATCCCGGAAGTGGTCAGCGTCATCCTCGATCGCCGCCCGCAGGGCACCACGCCCTGGCAGATGCCGACGCGCTGCCCGGTGTGCGGCTCGGAGATCGTGCGCGAGGAAGGGGCGGCCGCATGGCGCTGTTCGGGCGAGCTGTCCTGCCCGGCGCAGCGCAAGGAAGCCATTGCCCATTTCGCTTCGCGCCGCGCGATGGACATCGACGGCCTGGGCGACAAGTACATTGAAACCCTGGTCGACGCTGGCATCGTCAAGAGCGTGGCCGACCTGTACCGGCTCAGTCGTGACCAGCTGCTGCACCTGAAGCTGGTGCTGGACGCTGAAGATCCCTCGGCGCTGGCCGCCGCACTGAAGCTGCACCTGCCGGCTGAAGGCAGTGGCGCGGTGCTCAATGCGGTGCTCAGGCTGGACGGCAACGATCCGGGCTGGCGCGCGCAGGCGCTGGCGCAGCCGGCCCGCTTCGAATGGAACACGAAGAAGATCGCGACCAAGTGGGCCGACAACCTGATCGCGGCCATCGACGCCAGTCGTGCCGCCACGCTGGAACGGCTGCTGTTCGCGCTGGGCATCGAGCACGTGGGCGAAAGCACGGCCAAGGCGCTGGCGCAGTGGTTCGGTGACCTGGAACTGATCCGCCACCTGCCGTGGCCATTGTTCAAGCGCGTGCCGGACATCGGTGGCGAAGTGGCGCGGTCGCTCGGCCACTTCTTCGAGCAGCAGGGCAACCAGCAGGCCATCGATGACCTGCTGCAGGTCGGCCAGGTCCGCATCAGCGATGTGCACGCGCCCAGCCCCAGGCTGCGCGAGGGGCTGGACCTGGCGCAGCTGTTGGTCGAATCAGAGATTCCCGGCATCACCCGCCTGCGCGCGGAGAAACTGGTGGCCGCGTTGCCCGGTGCCCAGGCGGTGCTCGACGCCGAGCATGGGCAGTTCGTCAACGCAGGATTGCCGGACGACACCGCGCGTGGCCTGGCCCAGTGGCTGGACAGCGAGGGCCATGGCGCGATGCTGCTGGCAGCCGAGAAGGCGATGCAGCAGATCCTGGCCAAGGCACCGGCGCTGGCCGAGATTGTGGCCGGCCCGCTGGATGGGCAGACCGTGGTGCTGACCGGCACCCTGGCCCAGCTCACCCGCGATGCCGCCAAGGAGCGCCTGGAGGCCCTCGGTGCAAAGGTCTCCGGCAGCGTCTCGAAGAAGACCAGCTTCGTGGTCGCCGGTACCGAAGCGGGTTCCAAGCTGGACAAGGCGCAGTCGCTGGGCGTGCCGGTGTGGGACGAAGACCGCCTGCTGGCCTATCTGGCCGAACACGAGTGACGATCCCGCCGGGTGTCCCCGCGCCCGGCATGAAACACAAAGGAACACCGATGCAGACCGCCCCGCTGGATTTCCGCCTGGCCACCCGTGCCGACGAGGAGCTGTTGATCGCGCTGATGCGCGAGTTCTACGCCGAAGACAGGATCGACTTCGATGACGCGCGCGTGCGTCGCGGCGTGGACGCGCTGCTGGCCGATCCGCGCAATGGCGAAGTGCTGTTGTGGATGGACGAGGCGGGCGAGGTAGTCGGCTACGCGGTGATCGCGATGGGCTTCAGCCTGGAGCAGGGCGGCCACTTCATGCTGCTGGACGAGCTGTACCTGAGCCATCGTGCGCGCGGTCGTGGCCGCGGCAAGCAGGCGCTGGCCATCTGCGAACAGCGCGCTCGCGGTCGTGGCGTCAGTCGCCTTCGCCTGGAAGTGAATCACCACAACGAACTGGCACGCCGCCTGTACCTGGCCAGCGGCTACATCGACGATACGCGCGATCTGCTGACCCTGCCGCTCGACCATCCGCGCCCGGAGGGCATCCTGTGAGCGAGGCCCTGCTGCGCGCGCTGCAGCAGCGCGCCGCGCTCAACGCGCTGGTGCGCCGCTTCTTTGCAGAGCGCGATGTGCTCGAGGTGGAGACGCCGATCCTGTCGGTCGCGGGCAACACCGAGCCGAACATCGACAGCTTCCATACCGACTTCACCGGGCATGTCGATGCCGGCGGACGCCGCCGCTGGCTGCGCACCTCGCCGGAGTATCCGCTCAAGCGCCTGCTGGCGGCCGGTGTGGGCGACTGCTACGAGCTGGGTCGGGTATTCCGCAACGGTGAGGCCGGCGGCCGCCACAACCCCGAATTCACCATGCTGGAGTGGTATCGGGTCGGCTGGGACCACCATCGGTTGGTACAGGAGACCGCCGAGCTGATCGGACAGGCGCTGGCCCTGGTCGGACGCCGTGCAACGCTGCACGTGCTGAGTTACCGTGAGCTGTTCCAGCAGCACCTTGGCGTGGATCCGTTCGAGGCGGATGAGTCCACGCTGCGTGCCGCGTTGGGCGAGGTGCACATTGACCCGGTCGGATTGACCCGTGATGACTGGCTCGACCTGCTGATGACCCATCGTATCCAGCCGCATTTCGACGACGCGGTGATGACCGTAGTGCATGACTGGCCAGCCAGCCAGGCCGCGCTGGCACGCATCCGCGCCGGCGCGCCGCCGCTGGCCGAGCGTTTCGAGCTCTACCTGGGTGCAGTGGAGCTGGCCAACGGCTATCACGAACTGAACGACGCCGACGAGCAGCGCGCCCGCTTCCGGCGCGACCAGCAGCGCCGCCACGAACGTGGGCAGGTGCAGCCGCCACTGGATGAGGCGCTGCTGGCGGCATTGCCAGCGTTGCCGGCCTGTGCCGGCGTGGCGGTGGGTGTCGATCGCCTGCTGATGGCGATGAACCGCACGCCACGCATTGCCGATGTGCTGGCCTACGACTTTGCCCACGCGTGACGCCCGCGTGTTGCTGAACATCGCAGGCTGAACGAAACGCGGGCTCTGTGCGCTTGCGTCGGTAAGCAGGATGATGCTCTTATCACGGCCAATGCCGGACACTGGCATGCAGTTCATCCATTCCTGCTGGGGAAGGCTTTGGTCAAGTGGTTTGCGGTTGTCGCTGCACCGATGTACTCCATTGCGCTCTGGGGTGCCTGGCTGCCGTCGCCGGCGTCGGCCCAGCAGGTGGGCTACGACGATGAAGTGGTGACCTGCGAGTCCCGCGACATGGGCTGGGTGCACTGCGACATCGATGTGGCCAACGGCGTCGATCTGGTGCGCCAGCTGTCGAGCAACAGCTGCATCCGCGGCAGCGAGTGGGGCACCGACCGCAGCGGCGTGTGGGTCACCCTTGGCTGCCGCGCCGAATTCCGTGCGCGCCGTGCGCAGGGTGCGGCACCTGCGGCAACGGAAGGCAAGCGCCTGGTGCGCCGCGTGGTGCGCTGCGAATCCAATGGCCGTCCGCAGAGTTGCCCGGTACGCCTGGATGGCGCGCCGGTGCGCCTGCTTCGCCAGTTGTCGGTGCTGCCGTGCCGGGAAGGCCAGGGATGGGGCTACAAGCGCAATGAAGTCTGGACCAGCCGTGGCTGCCAGGGCGATTTCGAGGTGGCCGACGAGGATGGCCGCTTCGTCGATGTGCCGCGCCGCCTGACCTGCGAATCGAAGTCGAAGAAGCGCCGCTTCTGCGGCGCGAGCATCTCGGTGGGTGCTGTGGTCTCCGAGCAGCTGTCCAGCACGCCCTGCGAGGAAGGTAGTACCTGGGGCTGGAGCCGCAACGGCATCTGGGTGGATGGCGGCTGCCGCGCCGAATTCTCGGTGAATTGAGCCGGGGCAGGCTCCAACCACGCGGGGCGTGGCCCTACAATGGGCCCATGAACACTGCCTCCGACATCGACTACGCCCGTTACGACCACATCCGCCCGATCCTGTGGACCGGCGATGCCTTGCAACTGCTGGACCAGCGCAAGCTGCCGTTCGTGGTCGAGCACGTGGTCTGCCATGACAGTGACGAGGTTGCCAGCGCCATCCACGCACTGACCGTGCGTGGCGCGCCGGCGATCGGCATTGCCGCCGCCTGGGGCGTGGTGCTGGCCGCGCGCGAGGTGCAGGCCGCAGACGGTGCGCACGCGTTGCAGCAGCTGGAGCCGGCACTGCAGCGCCTGAACGCATCGCGCCCTACTGCGGTCAATCTGGCCTGGGCGCTGGCACGGATGCGCCGTTGCCTGAACGCTGCCGGCGCCGACTGGAGGGCGTTGCTGGAGTCCGAAGCGCAGGCGATCGCAGAGGAAGACCTGGCGGCCAACCGCCACATGGGCGCACTGGGCGCTGGCCTGATCGAGGCTGGCAGCGGCGTGCTGACCCACTGCAATACCGGCTCGCTGGCCACCGCCGGCTTCGGTACCGCGCTGGGCGTCATTCGCGCCGGCATGGCCCAGCACCGCATCGCGCGCGTGTTCGCCGGCGAGACCCGGCCGTGGCTGCAGGGTGCACGCCTGACCGTGTGGGAGCTGCAGCAGGACGGTATCGATGCCACCCTGATCGCCGACTCGGCGGCCTCGCACCTGATGAAGACCGGTGCCGTGCAGTGGGTGATCGTGGGCGCAGACCGCATCTGCGCCAATGGTGATACCGCCAACAAGATCGGCACCTACCAACTGGCCATTGCCGCACGCCACCACGGCGTGAAGTTCATGGTGGTGGCGCCGTCCTCGACCGTGGACATGGAGACCGTGGACGGCAGCCAGATCGAGATCGAGCAGCGCGACCCGGGTGAGCTGTATGGCGTGGGCGGTGCCCGCACCGTGGCCGAAGGCATTGCCGCCTGGAACCCGGTGTTCGATGTCACCCCGGGCGAGCTGATCGACGCCATCGTGACCGAGCGCGGGGTGATCCTGAACCCGACCGCCGAGAACATGCGCGCCGCCTTCGGCGGTTGAGGCGGGCAGGACCGCGGACGTCTGTAGAGCCGAGCCCATGCTCGGCTGCGGCGTATTGCCGGCCGAGCCGGGCATGGGCTCGGCCCTACAGCATCGGTAGGGCCCCTAAGTTCCTGATTTGTGCCGGTAAAATCCCCGTAAAGGCAGGCGGAAAACAGCCCGTTGTGGTAGTATCCACAGGTTGAATCGAGGTTCCGGCGCGACCCCCTCCCGCAGAGGGCTGCGCCGGACTGGACCGCTACCAGACAACGGAACCCGAATGGCAGAAACCGCCAAGGAAATCATCCAGGTCAACCTGGAAGACGAGATGCGCAAGAGCTACCTCGATTACGCCATGAGCGTGATCGTGGGCCGCGCGCTGCCGGATGCGCGCGACGGCCTCAAGCCGGTGCATCGTCGCGTGCTGTACGCGATGAATGAACTCAACGCGCACAGCAACAAGCCCTACTTCAAGTCGGCGCGTATCGTCGGTGACGTCATCGGTAAGTACCACCCGCATGGCGATCAGTCGGTGTACGACACGCTGGTGCGCCTGGCACAGCCGTTCTCGCTGCGCTACATGCTGGTCGACGGCCAGGGTAACTTTGGTTCGATCGACGGCGACTCCGCCGCGGCGATGCGATACACCGAGGCGCGCATGTCGCGCCTGGCGCATGAGCTGATGGCCGATATCGACAAGGAAACCGTCGATTTCCAGCCCAACTACGACGAAAAGGAACTGGAGCCGACGGTCATGCCGACCCGGTTCCCGAACCTGCTGGTCAACGGCTCGGCCGGTATCGCGGTGGGCATGGCGACCAACATCCCGCCGCACAACCTGAGCGAATCGATCAACGCCTGCATTGCGCTGATCGACAACCCGGAGATCGACGTCGACGGCCTGATGGAGTACATCCCGGGCCCTGATTTCCCGACCGCCGGCATCATCAACGGCACCGCCGGCATCGTCGCCGGCTACCGCACCGGCCGTGGCCGCGTGCGTATCCGTGCCAAGGCCGACATCGAAGTGGCCGACAACGGCCGCGAGTCGATCATCGTCACTGAAATTCCTTACCAGGTGAACAAGGCGCGTCTGATCGAGAAGATCGCCGAGCTGGTCAAGGAAAAGAAGATCGAAGGCATCAGCGAGCTGCGCGATGAGTCCGACAAGGACGGCATGCGCATCTACATCGAGATCAAGCGCGGTGAATCTGCCGAGGTTGTGCTGAACAACCTGTACCAGCAGACGCAGATGGAATCGGTGTTCGGCATCAACATGGTGGCGCTGGTCGATGGCCGCCCGCAGTTGATGAACCTCAAGCAGATGCTGGAGGCGTTCGTCCGCCACCGCCGCGAAGTGGTCACCCGCCGCACCGTGTTCGAGCTGCGCAAGGCGCGCGCCCGTGCCCACGTGCTGGAAGGCCTGACCGTCGCGCTGGCCAACATCGACGAGATGATCGAACTGATCAAGACCTCGCCGAACCCGAACGAAGCACGCGAGCGCATGCTGGCGCGCGTGTGGGAGCCGGGCCTGGTCGGTGCGATGCTGGGTGCCGCCGGTGCCGAAGCCTCGCGCCCGGAAGACCTGCCCAAGGGCGTGGGCCTGATCGAGGGCGGCTACCAGCTGACCGAGATCCAGGCCACCCAGATCCTGGAAATGCGCCTGCACCGCCTGACCGGGCTGGAGCAGGACCGCCTGACCGACGAGTACAAGCAGCTGCTGGAAGTGATCGCCGGGCTGATCCACATCCTGGAAGATCCCGACCGCCTGCTGCAGGTGATCCGAGAGGAGCTGGTCAACGTCAAGGCCGAGTTCGGTGACGAACGTCGCACCGAAATCCGCCACAGCGAAGAAGACCTGGACATCCTCGACCTGATCGCACCGGAAGACGTGGTGGTCACCGTGTCGCATGCCGGCTACGTGAAGCGCCAGCCGGTCAGCGTGTACCGCGCGCAGCGCCGCGGCGGCCGTGGTCGCAGTGCGGCGGCGACCAAGGAAGAGGATTTCATCGAACAGCTGTGGCTGGTCAACACGCACGATACGCTGCTGACGTTCACCAGTTCGGGCAAGGTGTTCTGGTTGCCGGTCTACCAGCTGCCGGAAGCGGGCTCCAACGCCCGCGGCCGTCCGATCATCAACTGGATTCCGCTGGAACCG
Source organism: Stenotrophomonas sp. BR163 (assembly GCF_047520985.2). NCBI lineage: Bacteria > Pseudomonadati > Pseudomonadota > Gammaproteobacteria > Lysobacterales > Lysobacteraceae > Stenotrophomonas > Stenotrophomonas sp. BR163. Next base: position 100,408 of record NZ_JAXBRE020000001.1, on the reverse strand, counting down.
GGCGAACGCGTGCAGGCCGTGCTGCCGGTGCGCGAGTACGCCGATGGCCAGTTCGTGTTCTTCGCCACGAAGAACGGTACGGTCAAGAAGACCCCGCTGGGCGAGTTCGCCTTCCGTCTGGCCCGCGGCAAGATCGCGATCAACCTCGATGAGGGCGATGCCCTGGTCGGCGTCGGCCTGACCGATGGCCAGCGCGACATCCTGCTGTTCGCCTCCAACGGCAAGACCGTGCGCTTCGGCGAGGACAAAGTCCGCTCGATGGGCCGTACCGCAACTGGCGTGCGTGGCATCAGGATGCCGGCCGGCGAGGAAGTGGTCAGCCTGATCGTGGCCGAAAGTGCCGGTGGCATCGAGGACGAGAACGAGGACGACAACGGTGTCGAGGAAGCCGCCGCCACGGGCGATGCGGTGATTGACGGTGCCGATGACAGCAGCGTGCAGTACATCCTGACCGCCACCGAGAACGGCTACGGCAAGCGAACTCCGCTGCCGGACTACCCGCGCAAGGGCCGTGGCACGCAGGGTGTGATCGGCATCCAGACCACCGAGCGCAACGGCAAGCTGGTCGCCGCAGTGCTGATGGGCTCCCGCGACGAAGTCCTGCTGATCTCCGACGGCGGTACGTTGGTGCGTACGCGTGGCTCGGAAATCAGCCGCGTCGGCCGCAACACCCAGGGCGTGACCCTGATCCGCCTGTCCAAGGACGAGAAGCTGCAGGCGGTGGAGCGCATGGATGCCTCGATCGACGAGGACGAGGACGAGGTGGCTGCCGCCGCCCCGGCCACGACCGACGGCGCACCGGCTGCTGCCAGCAGCGAGGACGCCGCGCAGGAGTGATCCTGCCGCGAGCCTGGGTACCCGACGACGCCGGCCCTGTGCCGGCGTCGTCGTATCCGGATGCCACGCATACGCGCGCGCTTCACACAGGCGGTGGGATAACGGCGCATGCTGCCCCCGGAGATCGACGATGTCCGCCACGCCGCAGTCCGTTCCTGCTCCCGTCCGCGCCTCACGGCACCCTCTCGTTACCGTGCTGTCGCTACTGCTGGTCGTACTCGGCCTGGTCATCGGCGGGCTCGGCGCGTGGCTGCTCAGCCTGGGCGGGTCGGCGTACTACGCCATCGCCGCGGTCGGCCTTCTGGCCAGTGGCCTGTTGTTGTTCGGCAATCGCCGCAGCGGCGCGCTGCTGTACGCGCTGGTGTTCGTCGGCACGCTGCTGTGGACCTGGTGGGAATCGGGAAGCGACTACTGGCGCTGGGTGCCGCGGCTGGGCCTGGTGACCACGCTCGGCATCGTGCTGGCGCTGCTCGCGCCGACCCTTCGCGAACCGGTTTCAAAGCGCCTGTCGCGCAGCGTGGCGGGCGTCCTGATGCTGGTGTTCGTCGCTGCCTTCGGGTTGGCGTTCGCACCGCATGGTGAAGTGGACGGGCACCAGCCGTTCCCGGAAGGCGCGGCCAGCGCCGGACTGGAACCCACGCGGGATACCACCGGCCTGCAACCGGCCGACCAGCCTGCCGAGGGAGACTGGCCGGCGTGGGGGCGCAGCAATGCAGGCACCCGCTATTCGCCACTGCAGCAGATCACCCCGGCCAACGTGGCCACGCTGCAGCCCGCCTGGCAGTTCCGCACCGGCGATATGCCGAAGAAGCGCTGGGGTGCGGAAACCACGCCGCTGAAGATCGGCGACCGCCTGTACCTGTGCACTGCCCGTAACCGCCTGATCGCGCTCGACGCCGCCAGTGGCAAGGAAGTGTGGCGCTTCGATCCAAAGGTGAAGGACGCCTCGATCCCGTACACCGCCGCCTGCCGTGGTGTGAGCTACTACGAGCAACCGGCAACGCCGATCCTGGCCGATGCCACCCTGGCCGATGCCGCGGCTGATCTGGCGTTGCCCGAGCCGCCGCCCAGCGTGAGCCGCAGCGCTGCACCGGGCAGTCGTCCGGCGTGCTGGGCGCGCATCATCGAAGGCACGCTGGACGGGCGCATCATTGCAGTGGATGCAGATAGCGGCCGTCCCTGCGCGAACTTCGGCAACAACGGCCAGGTCGACATCACCTTGGGTATGGGTGAGGTGCCCCCCGGCTACGTGTCGATCACCTCGCCCCCGGCCATCGTGCGCGGCGTGATCGTCACCGGCCACCAGGTGCTGGATGGTCAGCGCCGCGACGCGCCATCGGGCGTGATCCAGGCTTACGACGCGATCACCGGCAAACTGCGCTGGGCGTGGGACATGGACCAGCCCGAGCGCAGCGGCCTGCCGCCGCATGGGCAGACCTACACGCGCGGCACGCCGAACATGTGGACCACCGCGACCGGTGATGAGGCGCTGGGGCTGGTCTATCTGCCGCTGGGCAATTCTGCGGGCGACTACTGGAGTGGCTCGCGTACGGAAAACCAGAACCGCTATGCGACGTCGCTGGTGGCGATCGATGTGGCCACCGGCAAGCCGGCCTGGCATTTCCAGGCCGTGCGCAAGGATGTTTGGGACTACGACCTGGGTTCGCAGGCCAGCCTGGTCGACTACCCGACGGCGGCAGGCAAGGTGCCGGCGATCCTGCTGCCGACCAAGCAGGGTGACATCTACATTCTCGACCGCCGCAACGGCCAGCTGCTGACCGCTGCCGAAGAGCGCAAGGTGCCGGTCGGCGGTGTCGAACCGGAACAGCGTTCACCCACCCAGCTGTTCTCGCTGTACCACACGCTGCGCCGCGAGCATGACCTGACCGAGCGCGACATGTGGGGCATCACCCCGATCGACCAGCTGATCTGCCGCATCCAGTTCCGCAAGGCCTATTACGAAGGCTTCTACACGCCGCCGAGCAGTGATCGCCATTCCATCGAATACCCCGGCTACAACGGCGGTTCGGATTGGGGCAGTGTGTCCATCGACACGCGCCGCGGCGTGATCGTGGCCAACTACAACGACATGCCCAACTACAACCGGCTGGTGCCACGTGCCGAAGCCGACCGTCTGGGCTGGCTGCCGCGCGAGAAGATCCGTGCCGACAGGGGCGGTGGCGAGGGCGCCGGCGATCCGCAGGTGGGAACGCCGTATGGTATCCAGGTCAACGCTGGCTGGCGGCTGCCGTTCACGGGTCTGCTGTGCAAGCAGCCTCCCTACGGCGGCATCCGCGCCATCGACCTGCGCACCGGCAAGCTGTTGTGGGATCGTCCGTTTGGCAGTGCGCGCGGCAATGGGCCGTTCGGCATCCGTTCCGGCCTGCCGATCGAGATCGGCACGCCGAACAACGGCGGTTCGGTGGTGACCGCCAGCGGGCTGATCTTCATCGCGGCCGCCACCGATGACCTGCTGCGCGCCATCGACCTGAAGACCGGCAAGGAGCTTTGGCATGCCAAGCTGCCCGCGGGCGGGCAGGCTACGCCGATGGTGTATGAACAGGACGGACGCCAGTTCGTGGTGATCATGGCCGGCGGCCACCATTTCATGGAAACCCCGAACGGCGATTACGTGATGGCGTTTGCGCTGCCGAAATAGCGGTTGCCGGCCGGAATACGGGCGACGGGGCCGTGACCGATGTCGCTGCCCAGTGGTGCCGAACTGATTGCCGGCGATGCACGCTTTCTGAGCCCTGCGTATGCGCCCTGCATGGCGGCCGCGGGCACCGCACTGGAGCCCCGTCGTCGTTGTGTCGACGCTGAATTCAAGGTGCACGACGATGCGCTCAACGCCGCCTGCAGTGCGGCGCGCTCCACGCTGACCGCCAGTGATCAGCAGGTGCTGCGCGATCTGCAGCGGCAATGGCTGCGCCAGCGCGACAGTCGTTGCCCGGAAGGCGGCACGGCCGTTGCCCAGCTGGATTCACAGCAGTGCCGCACGCACATGACCCTGCTGCGTGCCCGCCAGTTGCAGGGCGGCCATGCGGCGGCGCTGGTGGCGGAAGCCAGGGCGGCCCCGGCGCCGGCGCAGGCCGCGGTGCATACCGCCGATGCTGCGCCTGACAAACAGGGCAGGATCGTCCTGCGGCCCGGCGAGGGCAGGATCACGCCTGCATTGCAGGTGGTCTTCCAGGTGGCCGACTGCGGCGGCGCCGACAACGTGACGACCTGCAGGGTGCGGAGCATGGGCGTGACCCGTGGCGGGCGCAACGTGGCGGTCACGGACGTGCAGCCGCGCCTGACCCGCGCTGGCGCCGATGCCCAGGGTGCGGCGGCCGTGATGCTGACCGTTTCGGATTTCAATGGCGATGGTGTGCCGGACCTGCAGGTGTGGCAGGACAACAACGGTGTCTACAACGTTCCGGTGCATGCGTTCTACCTGTTCGACGCCAAGGTCAACCGCTATGTGCGTGCCAAGGCATTGGAAGCGGCCATCGGCGGGCGCGACATCGACCATATCGACAATGGGCGGTTTGCGCTGCGCGCGAAGGTCAGCCCGTGCGAGCGCGAGGACAAGGTCATCCAGCTACGCGGAACCGGGCCGCGCACGCTGCTGCAGCGCCGCTATGACACCTGCAGGGGCGAGGCCCCTACCGAATCGGACCTGCTGAAGTAGGTCTTCCCCGGACGAACGGATGCGTTCCGGAACTGGAGAGCTGAAGGATGAGCGAAGACTATGGAAAAGGTGGGGTGGGCTTCGGCCTGACCCGGGACCAGTCGGTCGAGATGATCGTGCGTACCTGCATCGACAACGGCATTACCGACCATCGGCAGATTGCCTATGTGCTGGCCACGGCGCAGCACGAATCGCGTGATTTCGCCGCGCCCGAGGAAGCGGTGCGGTACCAGATCGGCATGGGCGTGGAATCGCTGCCGCAGGAGCGGAGCGAATGGCATCGCATCGAGGCGTTCGCCGTCACGGTCGAGGGGTTGCGGCAGAGTCCCTAGCGTGGATGCAGCTGGGGGGACGACCGTCATGGACCTGGCCAATCTGCGGCAGGTGAAGCGGTTCCAGATCGTGGGCGCTGAAACGCCGGACAAGATGAAGCTCGCCCAGGCCTGCAAAGCGGAGCGCTGGTCTCACCTGCATTGCTGCAGTGGGCCACCACGGCGCAGAACCACAAGGGCTGGTATGGCTTGGTTTCGTGGTGCAGGGCGAGGGTAGGGAGCACCGGTACGGCCACGAAGACGGTGCGCCTGCTTCCCGCGAACGGCAGTCGACCAGCGGTCGACTCTACCCAATCAATGTTGCTCGGTTGGTGCCGGTACCCGCACCATCTTCGTCATCAAGTGTTCCACCACACCCGCCGGGTCCGCAGTGCGGCCGACATGCGTGCTCGACATCTGCACAACCGAGCTGCGCTTGGCGGTGAGGAAATGAAAGCGGGCGCGCGCGGGCAGCTGTGCGATCGGTCCGGCGCTGGCGTCGCCACGGCAGATGGCCACGATCGCATCCAACCACGGTTGCAACGCATCCTGATCAAGCGCTGGAGCGAACGCGTGCAGGCGTGCCGGATCGATCTCGATGGCCGCTTCCAGATGGCGCGCGCCGGGGCAGGAGACGATCACTCCGACGTTGATGAACTCCTCGCGTTCCACCCGCGGTACCACGCGGATGACCGCATAGTCATACGTGTGCAGCGTGGGCACGGACGGCCTCCTGCACGAACACCGCACGCACTTTCAGGCGGTGCTTGAGATAGTCGATGTAGCCTTGGCGATAGGCCTGCGGACTGTCGAATGCCGGCTCGTTGACCAGCCAGCTGTCCGGCACCAGGCCGACGATGCGCTCGATCTCGGCATCGCTCAGGCGCGCGGCCAGTTCGGTATCCAGCTCGGCGATGCGGCTGGCGAACGACAGCAGCACATGGTCGCGGATCAGCACGAACGGCTTTTCGCAGGCATCGCCGGCATTGGCCCAGTCGTGGTGGAAGTACATCGCCGCGCCGTGGTCGATCAGGTACAGCTTGCGGTGCCACACCATCAGGTTGGGGTTGCGGGTGGTGCGATCGACATTGCTGGTGAACGCATCGAACCAGACGATGCGCGAGGCCAGGTCGGCGTCCACCGGCATCGCCGCCGGATCGTAATTGATCGCACCCGGCAGGTAGTCCAGGCCCAGGTTCAGGCCCTCGCTGGCGCGGATCAGCTCCTGGATCTCCGGGTCGGGCTCGGTTCGGGCGAACTCGCGATCCAGCTCGACGAACAGGATTTCCGGAATCGGCAGGCCCAGCGTGCGTGCCATCTCACCGGCAATCAGCTCGGCGATCAACGCCTTCGGGCCTTGGCCGGCGCCGCGGAACTTCAGCACGGCCATGCCGTCGTCGTCGGTCTCGACCACGGCGGGCAGGGAGCCGCCTTCCCGTAACGGGGTGATGTAGCGGAGGGCATGTACGGTGCGCATGGGCGCATTCTAGCGTGGGTGCAGGTACAACCCTCTGATCGGCGAGGACCGATTTCGGCCTTCACCTGTCCCTTCCGCCTGCGATGGCAGCATCGTGCTCCAGGAACCCTTGGGTTCATGGGCGCACTGGCACTCTCGATGCCAAGGCTTCGGGCTGGGCACCTGCTCGGCTGCCAGCGACGCGCACTGCGAAGCGGAAACCTCATCCACGATGTCCAGCAGGCTACGGAGGTGCACCGATGAGCGATGAATTCACTCCCATGCTGCCGCCCTTGGACGATGCCAAGGTCGAGGAAATGATCGGCAAGGTGGTGCTGGTGGGCGTCACCCGCTATGGCGGTGACGGCCAGGTGCAGGGGCTGGAACAATTCGCCGGTACGGTGCTGCGCATCAGCGCCGACGAAGGCGTGGTGCTGGCGGACGAGAATGACGGCCACGAGCGCTATCTGCCGCCGATGCTCGACCAGTACCAGCCAGCCGAGCCCGGCGAGTACCGCATGCGCAGCAGCGGCATGATCGTGGTCGACCCCGATTACCTGACTGCCTGGGACCTGCACGCCCAGCAGTGACGACAGACCACGCCTGGCAGATGCCGGTCCATCGCCGGCCTCTCCGGGCGTGTCCCACCTTGCCCCATCCGGCCTCTAGCCCTTCCGGCCCATTCACCCCATTCCCTGCGGTGCTAGATTCGGGTCCATACCCGATTCCGGGTACCCATTCACACCCAGGGGATAAGGATGCTGATCCGTCGAACCTCTCTGGCGGCGGCCGTTGCCGTTGCCACCTTCGGCCTGCTGGCCGCTGGCCCGGCGCTTGCCGGCTACGCGAAGCCGCCGGAGCACTTGCTCAAGGTGTTGAAGGCACCGCCGCCGCCGGCGCCGAACGTGGCCCCGGGTGGCCAGCGCCTGCTGCTGACCACTGCGCAGACCTACCCGTCGATCAGCCGTGTCGCCCAGCCGTACCTGAAGCTGGCTGGCGTGCGCCTGGAACCGAAGAACCGCAGCCGCCATGACACCCCCGGTGGCTATGGCATCCCGGCCTGCGTGGCCGACTTCACCCTGGTCGACATCGGCAGTGGCCAGCAGACCAAGGTCAACCTGCCGCAGGGCTGCGCCACCGGCGCGCTGTGGTCGGCCGATGGCAGCCACTTTGCGTTCCAGAACGCGGTCGATACCAGCGTGCAGCTGTGGGTGGGCGATGCAGCTACCGGCCAGGTGAAGCAGGTGCCGAACGTCCAGCTGAACCCGATTTTCGGCTATACCGTGCAGTGGCTGGGCGGCAGCCAGAACCTGCTGGTGAAGCTGGTGCCGGCCAACCAGGGCCCAGCACCGTCCAACGGTGGCGTACCGACCGGCCCGGATGCACAGGAGTCGCTGGGCAGCAGTGGCGAGAGCAGCACCTACGAAGCCCGCGACACGCTGACCAGCGTGCATGACGAGAAGCTGTTCGCTTATTACGGCGCCTCGCAGCTGGCCGTGGTCGATACTGCCGCCAACGGCGTGCGTCCGGTCGGGCAGCCGGCGCTGTTCAACGAAGTCAGCGCCGCGCCCGATGGCGTGCACGTGCTGACCGAATCGATCAAGGCGCCGTACTCGCATGCGGTGACCTACCAGCGCTTCGCCAACGACGTGGCCGTGCTGGATATCGCCAGCGGCAAGTCCACGCCGATCGCCAGCCTGCCGCTGGCCGACCGCGTGCCGGTGCACGGCGTACCGGAAGGCCCGCGTGGTTTCGACTGGCGTGCCACCGATCCGGCTACCCTGGTCTATGCCGAAGCGCTGGACAAGGGTGACTGGAAGGTCAGCGTGCCGCATCGCGATCGCGTGCTGATGCTGAAGGCGCCGTTCAACGGCAAGCCGGTCGAGATCACCCGCACCGCACAACGCTTCGAAGGCTTCGCATGGACTGCCGATCCGGCCGTGGCGTTCCAGTTCGAGAACGACGAGAACCGCCACTGGATGCAGACCCGCATCGTCGATGTGGACCAGCCGAAGAAGGAAGGCCGCCTGCTGTGGGACATGTCCAGCGATGAGCTGTACGGCAACCCCGGCAACCTGGTCTTCACCCGCCTGCCGAATGGTGCGCAGGTCGTGCGCCGTGAGGGCAACCATGTGTTCCTCAGCGGCCGTGGTGCCTCGCCGCAGGGCGACCGTCCGTTCCTCGACCGCCTCGACCTCGGCACGCTGACGAGCGAGCGCCTGTTCCGCAGCAGCGCCGATGCCTACGAACAGTTCCTTGGTTTCAGCAATACGCCTGGGCGCTACCTGACCTGGCACCAGTCGGTGATCGATCCGCCGAACGCCTTCATCCGTCAGCAGGGTGAGGCGGTGGCCGATGCGAAGACCGGCGAGGCGCAGTTCGCGTCCACCGCGACCGCGCTGACCAAGCTGGTCGACCCGACTCCGGAAGTGCGCCAGATCAAGAAGCAGCTGGTGACCTACAAGCGTGCCGATGGCGTGGACCTGTCGTTCACCCTGTACACGCCGCCGGGCTACAAGGAAGGCCAGCGCGTGCCGGCGATCCTGTACGCCTACCCGGCCGACTTCGCCAACGCCGCGCAGGCGGGGCAGGTGTCCGGTTCGCAGCAGACTTTCACCCGCCTGCAGCCGTACCGCCTGATGCTGCTGGCCGGCTACGCGATCATCGACAACGCCTCGTTCCCGATCGTGGGTGACCCGAAGAACGCCTACGACACCTACCTGGAACAGCTGGAAGCTGACGCCAGGGCGGCGGTGGACAAGGCGGTGGACATGGGCGTGGTCGATCGCAACCGCATCGGCGTGACCGGCCACAGCCATGGCGGCCTGATGACCGCCAACCTGATCGCCCATACCAACCTGTTCAAGGCTGGCGTGGCGACCAGCGGTTCGTACAACAAGACCTTTACCCCGTTCGGCTTCCAGAACGAGCGTCGCTCGGTGTGGCAGGCGCAGGACGTGTACCTGAAGGCCTCTCCGTTCTTCTATGCCGACAAGATCAAGCTGCCGCTGCTGCTGGTCCACGGCGAGGACGACGCCAACCCGGGCACTGAGCCGTTCCAGTCGCGCAAGCTCTACCAGGCGATCCGAGGCAACGGCGGCATCACGCGGTTGGTGATGCTGCCGAACGAACCGCACTGGTACACCGCATTGGAATCGAACGAGCAGCTTGTAGCGGAAATGCTGAACTGGTTCGACACCTACGTGAAGAACGCCAAGTAAGGAGACGGGAAGGCCGCCCCAGGGCGGCCTTGCTGTATCGGGATGTGAGTGGGTAGACGGCCTGGATCCGGATGCGGAATCGGGAATCGGGAAGCCACCTGCCATGCGGCATCCGGGTCCACCCGGGCTGCTAAGCTGGGAGTGGAAACAGACCAGGAGACATCGATGCATCGCAATGGGATGCGCGCCATCACTTTTGTCATCGCGACGCTGTTGGCCGGGATGACACACGGAGTGGAAGCGCAGGCTCTGCGGGCAGATGACCGCAGCTACTTTGGCAGCGCCTCCCAGGAACGTGAGGCGTGGAAGAACCTCGAGCGGAGGACCCATGCCCTCAAGGCACTTCATGCGCCGCCAGACGTGAGGTTCCAGCAGGCCGAACAGCTGTATGGCGAGTGCCTCCGGCACCATGGCTACCTGCATCTTGAGGCCGCGCGCAATGCCGACGATGCCCGGCTGGCCAACACCCAGGGCGAAGTCGCCAGCACATGTGGACGCATCGCGGCGATTGCCAAGCAGGCATTGCGTGATGCGCCCGCGCACGCTGCCTGGATCGGGCCGCATGCCGACCTGCGTGAACGGGCGTTGCGGGAGGATGTGCAGCCGGCCAATGCAGCGCTGGTGGATGCGGTCGACACGTTGGCTGACCCGGCGCTGGACAGCTTCGGGCGTCTGCACCGGCAGCTGCTGCAGTCGGCCCCCTTTGCGCGTTTCGAACATGAAGGCCGCACGCTCGACAGCCGCACCGACGCGCGAGCCCTTTCCCGCCTGCCGGATCGTTCACTGCGCGAAGCGGCATGGCGTGCCTACTGGCAGGGAATGGCGTCGCGGCGCAGCGAAATGGCAACGGTGCTGCTGGGCCTGGTCCGCCTCAACGAGCATGCGTCGGAACTGCAGGGCGATGGAACTGCGCCTGACCGCAGCTACCGGCACATGGGCCTGGATCAGGCCGCCGTCGACGCGACACTTGCGGCGGTAGCGCGCCACGCGCTGCTGCGGCGGAACTACCAGCAGATGCAGTTGACCCATCTTGAGCGCATGGGCCAGGCGTCTCCACAGATCTGGGACATGGACCTGCCTGATGCGGGCTATATTCCTCCGCCGCTTGACCTGGCGCAGTTGCGTGATGCGGCGGCGGCATCAATGCAGGTGCTGGGGCCGGATTACGTGACAGGGCTGCGCGGACTGCTCGATCCTGCGGGCGGACACATGGATCTGGGTGGATCGGCAGGGCGGCGCGCGATGGATGCGTTTTCGATCAGCGCCCCTGGCGCGCCTTCGCTGCTGTTCGTTGGTCATCGACAGGGCGATTTGGAGGGGGATGTCCAGATCGCTCACGAAGCCGGCCATGCCATGCATGGGCAGTGGATGCAGCGCGGTGGCGCATCCTCGTTCCAGCGCAACGGCAACAAGTGGTTGACCGAGGCCTTCGCCATCTACAACGAACTGAAGCTCCGCGATCAGCTCTATCGGCGGGCCAGCGATCCACGTGCCAAGGCGTATTACCTGAAGTCGTTGCTCGATGACATCATCCTGCAGCTGTTCGTATCGTCTGAAGAGGCCGATCTGGAACAGTCCATCTATCAGCAAGTGGCCGCCGATGAGGTTGGCAACGCAGACGCGCTTGATGCGCTGACGGTGAAGGTACTGGGCCGGTATGGGGGCGCATCGGAGCAGTATCCCGAGCTGCGCAGCACCTGGGTATCCAAGCGGCTGATGTATGAGGATCCGCTTTACCTGGCCAATTACCTGTATGCCGGACTGATTGCGGTGCAGCTCTTCGCCCAGGACCAGCAGGATCCGGAGGGATTCAGGGAGCGCTACCTGGCCGTCCTGGGCGAAGGGTTTGATCGCCCGCCGCAGCAGCAGGTCGAGCAGTTGCTGAATGCGAAGCCCGACTGGCCACGCCTGGTCGAGGAGGATCTGGGCATCTTCCAGCAGTACCTGGCGCAGCTGCAGGTACTGCACGCGGAAATCGAGCGCCAGCGCGGTCGCTGAGGCGACAGCCTGCTGCTGACCGGCACCCGGGTGATGTACGCGGTGCGCAGCGAGCCGGACGCGCTTTCCGCGGTCCTCGACTCGGCCAGCAATGCGCCGGCCGCGCGTGAAGCGAACCGGATGCGGCCCCAGGGTGACCTCGTGTCATTGGCCGTTGCGATTGCGTAACCATATGTGATGCGGGTGCCATGGCGTGCAGAAGCTGCGATACGCTGCAGGTCTGTTGCTGTCTGCCATGGGTTTCACCAATGAAGTCCAAACGTGTTGCCGCAGTGTTGGCGCTGGTGATGACGCCGATCCTGCATGCCCAATCACTCCCCTCCGAACTGGCGCAGCTGGGCATTGTTGCCGGCGTGCCCTATGCCAAGGCCAAGCGCCTGATGGATGCGGCAGGGTGGCAGGCGAGTCCGGTCCAGGGCGCGCCTGAGTCACTCGAGGGCTTTCCGGAAGTTGGATGCCAGAAGGACGCCAAGCAATGCGCAACAACCTTCGAAAAGGGCGGGCAGCAGGTCGCGATGCGATTGGGCACTACCCTGGCAGGGCAGCCGTTCGTGCAGGGCGTGGACTGAGCGCGCGTTGCGTTCAGGCCAGCGGTAGGCGGTCCTGCGCGTGCGACAGCTGATCGTGCAGCTCGCGCACATGCTCGGCCTTGGCATGCACCCGGGAGGTGTCGCCGAAGCTGCGCAGGTAGGTGCACGCGGCAAAGCCGGCACTCTTCTTTTCGTACTCGGCAATCCAGGCCAGTCGATCCGGATTGTTGGCCTGTTCGGCTGACCACGCGGCCACAGGCGGCCGGATGCGGTACTTCAGGCCGACGCGCCACGGCTTCGGTGTCAGTCGCGCACGGAAACAATGCTGCAGCCGGCACATGCGCGCGTACAGGGTGTCGGTGCCCAGTGCCTTGAAGAATGCCTGGAGCTGCTCGTCCTCCGGTGAGAACGTGGCATGCATCGCCAGCACGCGCAGCCCGGCGGGTGTGCGGTAGGCACGCAGGTGCCAATCGGGATGCTGTTCGCTGAACCCGTCCACGCGTTTCAGCGCAAGCCCCTCAGCACCGCCGGCGGCGGCCAGGCGCTGCTTCCGCCGCATCAGCAATGCCGCGTTGACAAGCAGCACTGCCGCCACGCCCAGTACCAGGCCCACCAGCCAGTGCCAGAGCAGGGTGCCGATGATGGCGCCGGCAAGCAGCAGGATCGCAGCGACGATGGCCGGTATCACGCAGCCGGCCGGTGGCTGCGCATGGTCGATGTCGGCAAACAGCACGTCGGGGCTGTTGAGGCACAACGCGCCATAGCTGTTGCGGGTGATGATGACATCGCCGTCGCGCTGCACGATCTGCTCGCGGATTGGCACACCCTCCACGCCATAGTTGCTGCGCACTTCGCGACGCGGCAGCGCCTGCCCGGCGAGGATGGCATTGAGGGCTTCGTTGGCGCGGCGGTCGGCGTGGGCCTGGGCCTGGGCAGGTCCCTCATCGGACCAGCCGAAGCGGCGCACGACCACCGACCGGCCACGGAAACGGGCCTGCAGGCGGGCTTCGGCCCAGTACGCGGGAACGATCATCATCGTGCGGTGCTCCATCATCCATGGCAGGTGCCTGAGTGAGTCTGGCACAGCCCCGAAGGGCCTGCATGTGCCCGCTGCGGTGGCCGGGGCGGGGTGATAGATTGCGCGCTTCGCATGCACTCCACCAAGGACGGAGCGATGTCCAGTTTCCTGCGTTGCCTGCTTGCCCTGGCCTGTGCCGGGGCGGTCGGCGTGGCGTCGGCGGGTACCCCGCCGGGGCCGCAGATCCTCACCACCGATGCCAGCCGCTTCTACGCGCTCCACGACAGCACCGGCGGCAAGCCCAGCGTCGCCCAGCTGGCCGGTTACCTGGCCGAAGGCAGTCCGGGCCTGAGTGAACTGGCGAAGGCGCGCCGGGTCACGCCCGAACGCATGGCCGAAGCCATTGCCAGCCAGCCCGGGGTGTATGCGCAGGGCCGCAGCTGCCTGGCGGAGCTGCCAGCGGTGAAGCAGCGCCTAGTGCAGGTGTTCGGCAACCTGCAGGCGATCTATCCGCAGGCCGCGTTTCCTCCGGTGACCCTCGCGGTCGGCCGTGGTCGGCCGGTCGGGTTGACCTCGAAGAGTGGGGTGATCATCGGCCTGGAAGCGTTGTGTGCAGCCGATTTCATGAATCCCAACGTGCAGGACCGTTTCGTGCACGTGATCGCGCACGAGTACGTGCACATCCAGCAGACCGGCCTGACCGATTTCGAGCCCGGCGACCCGCATGCGACGGTGCTGCGTGTTTCGCTGGGCGAAGGCATCGCCGAATTCATCGCCGAATTGATTTCCGGCAACGTCGGCAACAGTCGCCATGCGGCATGGACGCGCGGCCGCGAGGTCCACATTGAAAGCGCCTTTGCGCTGGATGTGGACAGTACCGATCTGTCGCCGTGGCTGTACAACTACAAGCCCGGTTCGCAGGAGCCCTATGACCTCGGGTACTGGGTGGGCTACCGCATCGCCAAGGCCTATTACCTGCAGGCCAAGGACAAGCGCGATGCAGTGCGTGCGCTGATCCAGCAGGACAACCCAAAGGCAATCCTGGCTGCCAGCGGCTGGACGCCCGGCATGTGGATGCCGGCCAAGGTGACCGGCGTGGCCGCGCGGTCGGCGGCGCGGTAAGCGCGGGGCCGCGCGCTAGACTGGCCCGGACATTCAAGGGAGAGACCCATGCGTTCCTTGTCCGGCGGCCTGGCCGCAGTTGCCATCGGTATCGCGCTGAGCGCCCACGGGGTGGCGGCCGAGATGCCCGCGATCAACCCTTTGCTGCTGGAGCCTGTCGAAAGCCTGCGCGCGGACGAAGTGCGCTTCATGCAGCAGCGCCTGGCCGATTGGCCGCAACTGCAGCGTTATCGCGACGCCAACGCGCGACTGCCTGCCGCTGTACCGGGGCAACCACGCGTGGTGTTCTACGGTGATTCCATCACCGAAGGCTGGGGCAGGGAAGGCAGCGCATCGTTCTTTCCCGGCAAGGGCTGGCTCAACCGCGGCATCAGTGGCCAGACCACGGCGCAGATGCTGGTGCGGTTCCCGCAGGACGTGCTGGCCCTGAAGCCACAGGTGGTGGTGATCCTGGCCGGCACCAACGACATTGCCGGCAACACCGGCCCGTCCACGCAGGCGATGATTGAATACAACCTGCACGCGATGGTGGACCTGGCACGCGCACATGGCATCGCCGTGGTACTGGCATCGGTGCTGCCGGTCAGCGATTACCCGTGGTTGCCGGGCACGGCACCTGCTCCCAAGGTGCGCGCATTGAACGCGGCATTGAAGCGCTACGCCGATGCGAAGCAGCTGGTCTATCTGGACTACTACACGCCGATGACCAATGCCGCCGGAGGGCTGGATCCGCAGCTGGCCGAGGATGGCGTGCATCCCACGGCGGAGGGCTATGCGGTGATGGCGCCGCTGGCGGAGGCTGCAATCAGGCGCGCAATGGCGCCGGACTAGGCACAGCACCCGCAATGCACAGCGTCCAGCCCGTCGAGGTAAAATGGCCCCGGAGCCGGCCACGCAGCGTGGCCGCCAGGGATGATCGGGTGGGTGATGCGGAAGGGAATCCAAGGATGGCTGCGCCGCAGCGGCGCAACGATGGCACTGCTGCTGGCGGCCGTGCCGGCGTTCAGTGCAGACACGGCGGCGCCTTCGCCGCTGACGCGTGAGCCGGTGGCCGGAGTTTCACTGGCCGAATGGACCGCCCGCTGGTGGCGCTGGGCCGACGCCCAGGGCGGCGCGCCCTATCTCGACCCGGATGGCCGTGTATGCGATGTGGGCCAGGAAGGCCCGGTCTGGAACCTGGCCGGCACCAATGGCCGTTTCCGGCCACATCGCGAATGCGTGGTGCCGGCGGGCAAGTACCTGTTGCTGCCGATCATCAACATGGCGCACTACCAGGTGGATGAGTCTGTGTCCTGCAAGGAGCTGCAGGCGGGGGCGGCGGTCAACAACGATTATCTGATCAGTGCAGTAGTGCTGCTGGATGGCCAACCCCTGGGCGACATGCGCATGCATCGGGTGCGCAGTGAAGGCTGCTTCCGCATGGATGACGATGACGCAGACTCACGGCTGGCCGCCGCCGACGGCTACTGGGTGATGCTCAAGCCCTTGCCGCCAGGCCGGCATACCCTCAGCGTGGGCGCCAACTACGGCGTGCCGGAGGGTGGCGCGTACAGCCGCATGCGGCAGTCCTTCGAGTACGTGCTGCATGTGGGAGGGCGCACCCAGGTCGTATCGCGCAAACTGCACGCGGTGCCGCTGGCCGCCCCCTGAAGCTCAGGCATCGTCCTGCTTCAACGCTGCATCGGCCGCCAGCAACGCTTCGGCGGCCGCACTGAGCGGCGGCGAGGGCGGGGCAACCACACCGATCGCTTCCATCATCTTCGGCATGCCCAGGAACTGGCGCGCGCGGCGGTCGTAGATGCCGGTGACCAGCAACGCGCGCGTGGCGATCTTCTGCTCGGCACCGATCAGCACGCGCTGCTCCATGATGCCGCGCGAGCCGACCCAGCCCACCAGTCGTGTTTCCAGGGTGAAGCGCTGGAACGGCTTCAATTCGCGGCGGAACTGGATGGTGCCGGCGCCGACGATCGGCGCCCACTTCTCGCGCAGCGCCACCCGGCCCAGACCCATGCGCAGGATCAGGTCCAGCCGGCCCAGGTCGAAGATGTTCCAGTAGCGGCCGTTGGTCATGTGCAGGTTGCTGTCCAGGTCGTTGGGCAGCACCCGGAACTGCAGCCGCGAGACCCCGAACGGGGCCTCCAGCTTCGGCCGGAACAGGCTGCACAGCAGCAGGTGGAGCAGGCGGAACCAGAGATTCATGGCTATGACGACTGTTATAGAATCGCCGGTACGCTAATCTATGACGACTGTCTTAGCAAGGAGACCGCCGTGAGCCCGCGACCGTCCGATGCCCCACAGCGCGTGATCGATGCCGCGGCGCAGATGCTGGCGCGGGTGGGCCTCAATGCCACCAGCATCCGCGAAGTGACCAAGCTGGCCGAGGCGCCATTGGGCTCCACCTACCATCACTTTCCCGGCGGCAAGCAGGAGCTGCTGGCGCGCGCCACCCACATGGCCGGCGACAAGGTGGAGGCGCTGCTGGTGGAGCTGTTGAAGGATGGGGCGGTACAGGGCCTGCAGCAGTTCCTTGCGATGTGGCGCGAGCGTCTGCTGCGCTCCGGGTTCCGCGCTGGCTGCCCGGTGCTGGCCGCTGCCGTGGAGGAGCCGGTGGAGGCGACACCCAGCCAACCCCGCGCGGCGGCCGCCGAGGTGTTCGCACGCTGGCACGGCCACCTCGCCTCGGCATTCGTCGCCGAAGGACACGCCCCGCCAGCAGCGGCTGAGCTGGCCAGCCTGGTGATCGCCAGCGTGGAGGGGGCGGTGGCGATGTGCCGTGCGCTGCAGGACATCGCCCCGTTCGATCAGGTGGCCGCGCAGCTGCTGAAGGCGGCCACGCGGCCTTGATCGGCCGGTGCCGACAGGCCAGACTCGCCAGCAGCCCACGACTGGATGCCGCCATGGACGAATTGCACCATCGTCAGTTGATCGAGCACTACCTGCAGGCCTACAACCGCTTCGATATCGACGCCATGCTGGCGGTGCTGGCGCACAACGTACGCTTCGAGAACCACAGCGGCGGCCAGCTGACGATGGTCACCGAAGGCGTCGATGCCTTTGGCGAACTGGCACGCCAGTCTGCGCGCCTGTTCCGGGAGCGCGAACAGCGCTTGCTGGCGCTGGTTTTCGATGGTGATCGGGCGACGGCGACGATTGGCTGGCGCGGCGTGTTCGCGCAGGATGTTCCCGATGGACCGCGTGCGGGCACCGAGCTGGAACTGCAGGGCCAGAGCGAGTTCGTGTTCGCGGGTGGCCGCATCGAACGGATCATTGATCGCAGCTGAGGATCGGCCGCTTGGAACCGCCGTCTGGACAGCGGAGCTGCCCGCGGTAGAATCCGTCCAACACCGCCTACGCGTGCCCGGCAAGGATGTCCGCATGCAGCATCAGGTTCCCGAGGTCCCTGGCCGCGATGCCTCCCGCCCCCTGGCGGCGGCATGAAGCGCTCGCGCCATTTTTCACGCAGTTCACTGACATTGCCGATGAACCGCGGCAGCGAAGTCGTGCGTGCGCGCCGGCACCTGCAGCAGCGTGGTTGGCCACGCCTGCAGATGGCGCTGATCGTCGCCCTGACCGGCGCTGCAGGTTTTCTTGCCTCGCACCTGCTGCGCCTGGCCGGTATCGACGCGATGTGGTTTCGCTACCCGATGGCCGTAGTGCTGGCCTACGGCGTGTTCCTGCTGCTGATGTGGATCTGGATCCGCTGGCGTTGGGACAACGTACTGGATGGCCTGTCGCCGGATGTGGGCGGTGGCAGCCCATCCCCTCGCGGCAGTGCCGTGGAATCACCGTGGAGCGGCGCCGGCGGCCGTTCCGGCGGTGGCGGTGCGTCGGCCTCGTGGAACGAGCCGGCATCGGTGAGCAGTGGCGACGCCGGAGAGCTGCCGTTGGCCGGGCTGGCTGAAGACGAAGCGGGCTTGCCGTTGCTGGCCATCCTCGGCATCGTCGCACTGGTGGCGACCGTCCTGCTGGCCAGCGTGTGGGTGGTGTGGTCGGCGCCGGTGCTGATGGCCGAACTGCTGGTGGACGCGGCCATCGCAGGCGGCCTGTACCGGCGCATGCAGGGCATGCACGAGCAGGGATGGTGGCGGGTATGCGTGTCGCACACGATCTGGCCGCTGATCGGGCTGTTGCTGTTCTTCGCGGTGCTGGGCTGGCTTGCTCAGGAACTCGTGCCGGGTGCGAGCCACCTGCTGCAGGTCATCCAGGGGCTGTAATGCGGTTGCTTCCTTCATATGGCCCGGTCCCGACCTGTTTTCAGCCGCAATGAACAGTGGGCTATGATCGCGGTCGCCGAGGATTCGTGTCCTGGCGGTTTCACCTATCGGGAGCTTGTCGTACTGCATCGGGAACCGGGGCGCTGGATGGCCGAACGCCCACTGAGACACACAACCACTGACGAGGAAGAGCGCATGGATGTCGCTGCACGCAGGAACAGGACGTTGTTTCGTTGGATCATGGTGACGCTGCTGGCGGTGTTGTTGCCGTTTGCAGCACTGGCGCAGCCGGCAGCCGGGCAGGGCGATGGCGCTGAAGCCGCCACTGCCGCGGAAGAGACGCAATGCCGTGCCTGCGCCTATGAGCGCATTGGACCGAAGGTTGATATCGGCCTGGTGGCACTGGTGTCGCTGCTGGTGGTGGGTCTGCTGGTAGCGGTGTCCCGCGAGTGGGGAACCACCTCGCAGCGCTGGACCTGCCGTACCCTGGCCCTGCTGCTGGTGGGCATCGGCCTGGCGTTGTTGTGGTGGGCTGGCAGCGTCGTCTACCTGGGCTACAACCCGTGGCAGGAGCCGCTCGCACCCGGCGGCGGCTCGCTCGGTTCGACGCTGCTGAGTACGTCGCCGAAGTGGCTGGCGGCACTGGTGCTGGTCGGCTTCGCGCCTTCCATCTGGAAGCGCAGTGAGCGCCTGCCGCCCTGGCGTATCGGCTGACCCTGGAACGACGGCGCCGGATCACACCCGGCGCCGCCTGCAGCAATCACTCAAAGCGCCAGCGCATGCCCGCGTAGACGCCGCGGCCTTCGCCCGGCGTCGAACGCGCGACATCCTTGCCGGCGTCGTCATAGCCCGGCGTGACGGTGGCGGCGTAGCGGCGATTGCCTAGGTTGCGCATCTCCGCCCAGGCCTGCCAGCGGCCACCGGGTGCGTCGTAGCCGATGCGGCTGCCGAAGATCACATGGCTGTCGGCCCAGCAGCTGTTGGCGTAGTCCACGGCGATGCGCGAGGCGTATTCGGTATTGAGCGCCGCGTACAGGCCGGATGCATGATCGAAGCGCAGCTCGGCCTGGTAGGCGTGGCGCGGCAGGCCGGGCAGGCGGTTGCTGCCGAAACGTGCATCGTGGCGGTAGCGGAAATCGCTGAAGGTATACGCCTGGCGCAGCGACAGGCGGCCCGGTGCAGCCTGCCACAGCGTGCTGTCCAATCCGGCTTCGATGCCGCGGTGAACGGTGGGGCTGGCGTTGTTCTCGGCGATGAACAGGTTCGGCGCCGGTTGCAGTTCGACGCTCAGCAGTTCGTGGTTGACGTGGGCGTAGTAGCCGGTCAGTTCCCAGCGACCCACCGCCGCATCACCGCGCGCGCCCAGTTCCAACGTGGTGGCGGTCTGGTTCTGCATCGGCACCGGCGCGCGCTGGCGGCCGCTGGACGGGCCATTGCCCGGCCCGAAGTACTGGTTCGAGCCCCAGATCATCGACCATGGGTGCGGTGCCTCCACCGAACGGCTGAGGTTGCCGAACCACTGCGTCTGCGCGCTGTGCTGCCAGGTGAAGCCCAGTCGCGGCGCATAGTCCCAGTCCTGCTCGCGCAGGCGGCCGCCGCTGCTCGGCCAGGTCACCTGAACATCGCGGCGGGTGTTGATCAGTGCCAGCCCAGCCTGCATGCGCAGGCGGTCATTGAAGGCGACGGTGTTGCTGACGTGCAGCGTGCTGTCGGTGCCGTGGTGGCGGAAGTCACGCGTGCGCGTGCCGGCGGCATAGCCGTTGCTGGCAAAGCGCAGCGACTCGCGCACATCGGCGTCCAGGTCATGGGTGACGCGCAGACCAACCGTGGTTTCACTGTCCAGGCCGAACAGCTGGTGGCGGCGGCGGTAGTCCAGCGTGGCGTTGAGGTTGGCGTAGTCCAGCTGCTGGCGATACAGGCTCTCGTTCAAGTCCATCGGGTAGGTGTGGTAGACCAGCCCGGCCTGCAGCGACGAGTCCTCATCGATCTGCAGCGTGGTGACATTGCCCACCCAGGTGCTGCCCGGCTGCGGGCGGCGCGCATCGATGGCCAGGTTGGCCGCATTCGCGGCGTGTGGATCGTTGCGGATCTGGTCGCGGGTCAAGCGACCGGGCGTTTCGTGCCTGGTCTCGCGGTAGCGCACGAAGAAGCGCGTCTGCAGGTCGGGCGTGATCTGCCAGCCGATGTTGGCCATCGCGCCCTTGCCGTCGCCGCGCGCATGGCGCTGGTAACCGTCGAACTCGGTATCGGTGTAGGCCAGGAAGTAGTCGACATCGCCGTTGACGCCGCCCCAGCTGAGGCCACGCTTCTGGTAGCCACGGCTGCCGGCTTCGTAGTGCAGCTGCACGCCCGCCGAATCACGGCCGCTGCGGCTGACGTAGTCGATGGCACCGCCCAGCGCCAACGCGCCGCGCTCGAAACCGTTGGCGCCGCGCAGGACTTCCACGCGCGACAGCCACAGCGGTTCCAGCAGTTCGTAAGGCGTGCCACCTGGGCCGGTCAGCGGCAGGGCGTCGATCGACACCGCAATGCCCGAGGCATGCGCGCCCGGCCCCCGGTTGATGCCCGACCCACGGATCGAGATCTTGGTGCCCTCGTTGCCCGGCGACTGCGCGCTGATGCCCGGCTGGTAGGCCAGCACATCCGCACTGGTGGACAGTCGGCTGTCGGCCTTGGCCACGTCGATGACGTTGCTGGCGCCGGGTACGCGCTTCAGCGCCTCGCGCGCCTGCGCGGTGGCATCACCAGCAGCGGTGACCTGCACCGCATCCAGCGTGGTGGCCTGCGGTGCGGCCTGGGCGGTGGAGCCAAGGCCGAGGGAGACGGCCAAGAACGACAGCGACGGGGTGGGGCGGTATGACGGGAGCGACATGCGGACAGGCTGTAAACTACGAAAGTGGCGCGCAAGTTAACAGGTCGTGGGCGCCGCGTCACCCATCGGCAGCGTATGGGCGGAGGCGATTTCGTAGAGTCGAGCTTGCTCGACTGCACTGGGATACGAGCTCCGCAACCGCAGTACGTATAGCCTGGTTTGCTATCAACGGGCTTGGCGCTACTGCAGCGTACAGCGCCCGAATTCTCAGCAGGACCCATTACGAGCATTAGCTGAAAAGCTTTGCTGAGATGAGCATTGGTGCATAACGCGATGTAGGAGGGCGACTTGTCGCCACCCTCGTGGGCTGGGTTTCTACTGCTAATCAATAAAAGAAAATTTCTCTGCCTCTCCTGGGAGCGCGACTGGGATCGCGACCGAAGTTACAAGCCCGTAGGGTGAGTCGGCAGCTTGGCAAATCTTCTCAATTTCATGTTCTAGCTTTAGTGGGACGTCATAGATGACTAGAAGCATCCGTGTCGAAGTGTTGTTGAATTTGGACTTGGCAGCCAGGATTTGATCATTGGATTTAAATCTCTTTAGTTCGATCGGCAGATTGAGTGCTTTAGTCAAGCCCTGCCCAAACCACTTGATGATGAAGTCGAATTCAGTGTCAACTCCGCTCTGTGGCATCCTTTCGTTGCGTCTAATTGAGTATCCATCATATGGCATGTAATTCTGCACAACAAACGACAGGTATCTTCCGAGGCTCTCTTCGGCGGATGTTACGGAACTGCCATTGGCTGGTCGCCACTTTCTGATGTAATTGATCATCAAGTCAACATCAGGATGTTTCTTCTGATCCTCACTACTATTTGGTTCGGTAATCTCTGGCTCGTCGGGCAAGGTGTTGACCGTAGTTGCACTGAACGCTACTCCGCAGTCATCTGAGGCGGCGTTGGTGTACCGTGTTATCTCAAGAAACTTCTCTTGAGCGCTGTCAAACAATATCTCTGCCAGAAGGAGTTGATCGCTTGGGGATAGCTCGGGGCGAACCTGGCTGCGACCGCCCCTGATTATCGATATTTTTTCATCAAATAGGGACCGTATGCAGGGGTGATCGGAACGCCTGTTTACTAGTATCTGATGCAAATTCTCGAGTCCTAGCCGGGTGTCATACCACTCTCCAAATTCCGCATCCGGCGATACCTGTGCGGCGGCTCTAAGAATGGACTTCGGTAGGGGGTCTTTTCCACGATAAGGGGCTATTCCTCCTGTGCCATTGGCGGCTATGGATAGAAAAGAGTTTCTCGTTTTTTGCGCATATTCAATCGCCTGTCTTAAGTCATCACTCATGGCGAATTGTTGCGGAAGGTTTATTCCTATCGACGTGGTGAGGCTTGATAGGTTTAAGAATGTATTTCTTGCGAAGAAGTTTCGAACGCCACTTTTGTGGATGTCATGCTCAAGCTCCAGGGTGGTTACGGGGACTAGGCTTACACCAGGGCTGTCGCAACTATCTCGGCAGAGTGCCGGGATCATGTTTAGCTCTAGTTCCGCCTTTTCATCTTGAAGGGTCGATATTAAGGTGTACCTGGAAACGGCGTCATTTTTTTCATCTGGAATTACGCAGATAAGGTCTAGGTCGCTGGTGACCGGATCAAATTGAGCGCCATACTTGTAGATTGCGCTTCCGAATAGATATATTTCGCAATTGATCTTTTTCTTTACCTCCTTTGTCCAGCTTTCGCAAAGCTCTACGGCCTTGCCGGCATCTGCAATCCATGATTTCATTCCTGGCTCCTGGTAAGTATTTTTTCCATATGGGTGATGGTGCAATTTATGTTGGCAGCGTTTGGGGCTCTAAGTCGTCCTCAATTATGAACACTCCTGCCATCTTATGTGGTATGTCGCATGATCTTATGATTCGATCGCAGTCGCATCGCTTGCGTTAGGGTTTTCACGCAATATGTGCCGCTAGGCGATACCAGAATTGCGATTGAGAAAATTGCGCACGTGGATCGCCTGCCAGGCCGGGGGCAGATCGGGGACATAGCGGCTGGCCAGTACGTCGAGTTCCAGCGTTCCCTGGTCAACCGGCTGCCTCACAAGTGTGCTGGTCAACAGCTTTGCCATCGATTGGGTGGCGAAGATGCTATCGACGGTGGCCGCTGCATGTGTGGCCGGGTAGCGTTCATCGCTGGCGACCTGGTAGAGCACCTCGCCGTTGTGGGCGGCCAGCACAGCCTGGCCGGCCATGCCGCAGTGCTCGCGGTTGATCTGCAGTTGGGTATCAAGCTGATTGGGAAGGTCGCCAGAGGACTCACGCGCCGAAGCGCTTGAAACTAAGAAGAAGGCGCAGAGCGATGTGGCAGCATGGGTGCGGTACATCGCGGTGTCCCGTCAGCGGTGATGTCGCATGTTGGTCAGCGGCGTGCAATGGGTCAAGAGGGGAGTGTGACCACATGAATGCGTAGTTTTCCACGGATTGTCGTAAACAGCGCTTAGCCACTGATGAGACATCAGATACAAGAGTGCCTCAGTCCACACAGACGCGATAGCGGTGCGCGGGTTTGGACGGCTCTAGCTATGCGGCGAAGTCTCAGACTCTGGCTTGAGCATCAATCCGGTAGACGCCTGGCGACGTTTCAGTGCGGCGCCAGCATTATCCTGGTGCGCGCGTATAATCGAATGCCACTCCATTGATGGACAGGTGCAGGCAGTGCCGGATGCCACCAACGACGCTTTGATCAAGAGCCAACTTCTGGACGAGCTGTTGCGTGCTTCGAAAATGCTCACGTCAGAAGAGGTTGCGGTTTTTGACCGGACGGTTCAGGCGATGTCAGGCCTGGAGTTCTCCAGTCGGGAGCTGGGAGTCCTCTTCTCGATTTTCGCCGATGACACTCCGCATGAGGAAGTGATGTGGGGGCTTCTTCATCTTGTCGAGCGCAGTGACGGCGACAGGATGGTTTCCGCGCTTGTCCGATCAGCTCCGTACATGCGTACCGTGGCACCAGAATGGTTGAGGACGTTCATCTACAGACTGCTGAATAGTGATCCATGCAGAGATACGTTGATTGTCTGCCTGAAGATCGAGGTCTCAACCGAAGGCGCAGCAGAAGTCGTGTCCTTGATCGAAGCGCTGAAGAGTGGTGCGCCGGACAGTATCCGCGCAAAGGCATCGTTGGTTGCTTCGGCGCTGATGTAGCGGTGCGAACGCCGACCAAGATCGGCATCTGCCAGGACGTCCCAGCATCAGGGAGAGCCGGCCAGCGGCCGGCTCTACCACACGTCAAAGGGAGTGCCGGCCGCGGGCCGGCACCCCTGCGATCAGCCCAGGATCCCCGGCAGATCCAGTCCCTTTTCCTTCGCGCACTCAATCGCGATGTCATACCCCGCATCGGCGTGGCGCATGACGCCGGTCGCCGGGTCGTTCCACAGCACGCGGCCAATCCGCTTCGCCGCTGCCTTGGTGCCGTCGCAGACGATCACCATGCCGGCGTGCTGCGAGAAGCCCATGCCGACGCCGCCGCCGTGGTGCAGCGAGACCCAGGTCGCGCCGCTGGCGGTGTTGAGCAGGGCGTTCAGCAGCGGCCAGTCGGACACCGCATCGGAGCCATCGGCCATCGCTTCGGTTTCGCGGTTCGGCGAGGCCACGCTGCCGCTGTCCAGATGGTCGCGACCGATCACCACCGGTGCCTTCAGCTCGCCGTTGGCCACCATTTCGTTGAAGGCCAGGCCGAGTCGATCACGATCACCCAGGCCGACCCAGCAGATGCGCGCCGGCAGGCCCTGGAACTTGATCTTCTCGGCGGCCATGTCCAGCCAGCGGTGCAGGTGGGGATTGTCCGGAATCAGTTCCTTCACCTTGGCATCGGTCTTGGCGATGTCTTCCGGGTCACCACTCAGTGCCGCCCAGCGGAACGGGCCGATGCCACGGCAGAACAGCGGGCGGATGTAGGCCGGCACGAACCCGGGGAAGTCGAACGCGTTCTCCACGCCTTCTTCCAGCGCCATCTGCCGCAGGTTGTTGCCGTAGTCCACGGTCGGCACGCCGAGTGCGTGGAAGCCGAGCATGGCGCGGATATGGTTGGCCATCGACGCGCGCGCTGCCTTCTCCACTTCCTTCGGCGCGGACACGCGCTTTTCGTCCCACTGCTCGACGGTCCAGCCCTGCGGCAGGTAGCCGTTTACCGGGTCGTGCGCGGAGGTCTGGTCGGTCAGCAGGTCCGGCTTCACGCCGCGCTTGAGCAGTTCGGCCAGCACGTCGGCGACGTTGCCGAGCAGGCCCACGGACTTCGGCGTACCGGCCTTGCACGATTCGTCGATCAGGCGCAGCGCTTCATCCAGATTGTCGGTCCAGGTGTCCAGGTAGCCGGTGCGCAGGCGCATGTCGATGCTGCTCTTGCGGCACTCCACGGCCAGGCAGGAGGCGCCCGCCATCACCGCGGCCAGCGGCTGTGCGCCGCCCATGCCGCCGAGGCCACCGGTGAACAGCCACTTGCCGGTCAGGTCACCACCGAAATGCTGGCGGCCCATTTCCACGAAGGTTTCGTAGGTGCCCTGCACGATGCCCTGCGCGCCGATGTAGATCCAGCTGCCTGCGGTCATCTGGCCGTACATGGCCAGGCCCTTCCTATCCAGCTCGTTGAAGTGGTCCCAGTTGGCCCAACGAGGTACCAGGTTGGAATTGGCGATCAGCACGCGCGGCGCATCAGCGTGGGTGCGGAACACGCCCACCGGCTTGCCCGACTGCACCAGCAGGGTCTGGTCATCGTCCAGGCGCTTGAGCGTTTCGACGATGGCATCGAAGCTCTCCCAGTCGCGTGCGGCGCGGCCGATGCCGCCGTACACCACCAGTTCCTGCGGGCGCTCGGCCACATCGGGGTGCAGGTTGTTCATCAGCATGCGCAGCGGCGCTTCGGTCAGCCAGCTCTTGGCGTTCAGCGTGGTGCCGGTCGGCGCGGCGAGGGTGCGGGACGGGTCGTTGCGGGTCATGCGGCGCTCCGGTTCGTAGCGAATTCGAGGCAGGCGTTGAGCACCTGCGCCAGGGTGTGGCGCAGCGGTGCGGCGTGGTCGGGGTCGAGCGGGGTGGGCCAGCTGTGCTCGTCCACCTGATCTGGCAGGGGTTCGTGCATGTAGCCGCGGCAGGCCAGCTCCATCTGCAGGCTGTGCACACCGCCGGCGATGTTGCTGTAGTGGCGGGTGATCCAGCCACCTTTGAAGCGGCCGTTGCGCACCTGGCTCATGCCACTGATCTTCAGCAGGTTCTCCACCACGTCGCTCAACGCGTTGTCGCAGGACGTGTCCGGCGCGCCGGACGGGCCAGCGGTACCCAGGTTGAACTGCGGCAGTTCGCCGTCGAACAGGTGCGGAATATGTGAGCGGATCGAATGTGCGTCGTACACCACCACCGTGCCGAACTTCGCGCGCAGGCGAGTGATCTGCGCAGCCAGCGCATCGTGGTAAGGCAGGAAATAGGTGTCGCGGCGACGGGCGATTTCTGCATCATCCGGTTCGCGTCCGGCGTGGTACAGCGGCTGGTTGTCGAAGGTGGTCAGCGGGCACAGGCCGGTGGTGTTCTGGCCCGGGTACAGCGAGACCCCGCTGGGGTCTCGGTTGAGGTCGATCACCGAGCGCGAGATCGCCGAGCGCACCGTAGTCGCGCCCATGCCACGCACAAAGTCGTACAGCTCGTGCACCCACCAGTCGGCATCGCGACGGGCCAGCCACGGCGAGTGGTAGTCGCCGATCAGGTCGTGCGGCAGCTCGCTGCCGGTATGCGGGAAGCTGACGATGAGGGGGGCGTCGCCCTCGTGCACGGTCAGCCATTCGGGATGGGTATTCATGCCTGCGGCTCCACGGTTGGCAGCAGGTCGGTCAGGCCCTGCGCCAGCGCGCCACTGCGCACCAGATGCGTGGCGGTCAGCATGTCCGGATGGAAGTAGCGGTCTTCTTCCAGCGTCGGCACCTGCGCACGCAGGGTGGCGCGCACGGTTTCCAGCGCGGCGCTGGAGCGCAGCGGGGCGTGGAAGTCGCAGCCCTGCGCAGCGGCCAGCAGCTCGATGCCGATCACGTTGGCGGCGTTCTCGGCCATCTGCATCAGCCGGCGCGCGCCATGCGCGGCCATCGACACATGGTCTTCCTGGTTGGCCGAGGTCGGGATCGAATCAACGCTGGCGGGGTAGGCGCGCTGCTTGTTCTCCGAGACCAGCGCGGCGGCGGTCACCTGCGGAATCATGAAGCCGGAATTCAGGCCGGGGCGCGGGGTCAGGAATGCAGGCAGGCCGGACAGCGCAGGGTCGACCAGCATCGCCAGGCGGCGCTCGCTGATCGAGCCGATCTCGCACACCGCCATCGCCAGCATGTCAGCGGCGAAGGCCACCGGCTCGGCGTGGAAGTTGCCGCCGGACAGTGCTTCGCCGGTATCGGTGAACACCAGCGGATTGTCGGACACGCCGTTGGCTTCGATTTCCAGCGTGGTCGCGGCCTGGCGCAGGATGTCCAGCGCTGCGCCCATCACCTGCGGCTGGCAGCGCAGGCAGTACGGATCCTGCACGCGCACGTCGTTGTCGCGATGCGACTCGCGGATGTCCGAGCCCTGCATCAGCGTGCGCAGGGTGGCCGCGGTGGCGATCTGCCCGCGCTGGCCGCGGATGGCGTGGATGCGCGGGTCGAACGGCGTGTCGGAGCCCTTGGCTGCTTCCACCGACAGCGCGCCGGTGATCAGCGCCGCCTGGAACACGGTCTCGATCTCGAACAGGCCGGCCAACGCATACGCGGTGGAGAACTGGGTGCCATTGAGCAGCGCCAGGCCTTCCTTCGCTCCCAGTTCGATCGGCTGCAGGCCGGCACGTGCCAGTGCATCGACCGCCGGCAGGCGCTCGTCACCCATGAAGGCTTCACCGACGCCCAGCATCACGCTGGCCAGGTGCGAGAGCGGCGCCAGGTCACCCGAGGCACCCACCGAGCCTTGTGCCGGCACCACGGGCAATACGCCCTTGACCAGCATCCCTTCGAGCAGCAGCAGGGTTTCCTCGCGGATGCCCGATGCACCCTGCGCCAGGCTGACCAGCTTCAGCGCCATCATCAACCGCACCACGCTGGCCGGCATCGGCTCGCCCACGCCGGCGGCATGCGAGAGCACGATGTTCCGCTGCAGGGTGGCCAGGTCTTCGCGCTCGATGCGCACGCTGGCCAGCTTGCCGAAGCCGGTGTTGATGCCATACACCGGTGCGCCCTTGGCGACGATGGCGGCCACCGCCGCAGCGCTGGCGCGCACCACCGGCAGCGCGGCCGGGTCCAGTGCAAGCGGCGCACCGCGATAGACCTGCCGCCACTGGGCGAGAGTGACATGGCCGGGGCGAAGAACCAGGGTGTTGCTCATGTGTTGCTCCAGGAGGCAGGCAGGTCGGGCTGCCCGCGCACCACGCGCACGTGCAGCGGGTTGAATCCAATGCGATAGACCAGGTCGGCGGGGGCATCGATGTCCCAGATCGCCAGGTCGCAGTCCATGCCGACGGCCAGGCGGCCGATACGCTCGCCATGGCCCAGTGCGCGCGCCGCTTCACGGGTGAAGCCGGCGATGCATTCGTCCACGGTCAGGCGGAACAGGGTGGCGCCCATGTTCATCGCCAGCAGCGGGCTGGTCAGCGGCGAGGTGCCGGGGTTGCTGTCGGTGGCCAGCGCCAGCGGCACGCCGGCCGCGCGCAATGCAGCGATCGGCGGCAGGGTGGTATCGCGGGTGAAGTAGAAGGCGCCCGGCAGCAGCACGGCCACGGTGCCGGCGGCGGCCATCGCGGCGATGCCGGCGTCATCCAGATGTTCAATATGGTCGGCCGACAGTGCTCCTAAGCTGGCGGCGAGTTCGGCGCCATGCTGGTTGCTCAGCTGTTCGGCGTGGATCTTCACTGCCAGCCCATGCGCGCGCGCCGCTTCGAAGACCTGCCGCGCCTGCGCCGGCGAGAAGGCGATGTTTTCGCAGAACACATCCACCGCTTCGGCCAGGCCTTCCGCGGCGATGGCCGGAATCATCACGTCGCACACCTCGTCGATGTACTCCTGTGCTTCGCGGCCCGGCGGAATTGCGTGCGCGCCGAGGAAGGTGGTCACCACGTTGACCCGGCATTCCTCACCCAATGCACGCGCCACCTGCAGCTGCTTGCGTTCGTCGGGCAAGGTCAGGCCGTAGCCGGACTTGATCTCGATCGTGGTCACGCCTTCGGCACGCATCGCCAGCAGGCGCGGCCGGCTTTCGCGGGCCAGCTGTTCCGGCGTCGCGGCGCGGGTGGCGCGCACGGTGGAGACGATGCCGCCGCCGGCACGGGCGATCTCGGCATAGCTGACGCCCTGCAGACGCTGCTCGAATTCGTTGGCGCGGTTGCCGGCGTAGACCAGGTGGGTGTGGCAGTCGATCAGGCCGGGCGAAATCCAGCGGCCTTCGCCATCGATGCGGGTGGTGGGCTTCAGGTGAGCGTCGCTGCCGGCCGGGCCAACGTGGACGATGCGGCCGTCGGCGCAGGCCAGTACGCCATCGCGGATGACACCCAGGCCGTCGCCGTCGAGGGTGATCAGGTGGACGTTGGACCAGAGGGTATCGACGTGCATGGCATCCACAACGCGGCTGTGCTTATATGTCTATACAATATAGGCGTCCATTTCGGGTTGTCCAGTCATGTCCGATTCGCGTTCCCCGCACAGTTTCCATGCTGCCCACGCCTTGCTGGCCGAGGGCTGGGCCCGCGATGTCCGCCTGCAGGTGCAGGACGGCCGCGTCACGGCGATCCACACGGGGCAGGGCGCCCAGCACGACGACACCCGCGTCGGCATCCTGGTGCCGGGCCTGCCCAACCTGCACAGCCACGCGTTCCAGCGCGGCATGGCCGGCCTGACCGAGATCGGCGGCGGTGACGGCGACAGCTTCTGGAGCTGGCGCGAGCTGATGTACCGCTTCCTGGCCCATCTGCGCCCGGATGCGGTGCAGGCCATCGCCGCCCAGGCCTACATGGAAATGCTGGAAAGCGGCTTCACCCGGGTCGGCGAGTTCCATTACCTGCATCACGATGCCGATGGCCACGCCTATGCCAACCGTGCCGAGATGAGTGCACGGATTGCCGCCGCCGCCGACCAGACCGGTGTCGGCCTGACCCTGCTGCCGGTGTTCTATGCGCATGCCGATTTCGGCGGGGCGCCGCCGAACCCCGCGCAGCGACGTCTGATCCACGACGTGGACGGCTTCGCGCAGCTGCTGGATGCCGCAAAGCCGGCATTGGCCGCGCTGCCTGACGCGGTGCTCGGCATCGCCCCGCACAGCCTGCGCGCGGTTACCGGCGAGGAACTGGGCGCGCTGCTGCCGCTGACCGACGGCCCGGTGCACATCCACATCGCCGAACAGGTGCGCGAAGTCGAGGCCTGCCTGGCCTGGAGCGGCCAGCGCCCGGTGCAGTGGCTGTATAACCATGTGCCGGTGGATGCGCGCTGGTGCCTGGTGCATGCCACCCACATTACCGATGACGAGCGCGCGGCCATTGTGGCCAGCCAGGCGGTGGCCGGCCTGTGCCCGATCACCGAGGCCAACCTGGGCGACGGCCTGTTCCCGATGCAGGCGTTCGCGCGCGAGGGCGGGCGCTTCGGCGTCGGCTCCGATTCCAATGTGCTGATCGATGCGGCCGAAGAACTGCGCCTGCTTGAGTACGGCCAACGCCTGACCCTGCGCGGGCGCAATATGCTGGCCCCGGATGCCACCCGCAGCACCGGCCGCTTCCTGTTTGAAGGCGCCCTGCTCGGTGGCGCACAGGCGCTGGGCGTGGCCGCTGGCCTGCAGGTCGGGGCCAGTGCCGACCTGGTCGAACTGGATGCCGCACACCCGGCGCTGCAGGCGCGACAGGACGACGCATGGCTTGACAGCTGGGTGTTCGCCGCACGTAATGGCGCGCTGCGATCGGTCTGGCGCCATGGCCGCCAGTGCGTGGCCGAGGGCCGCCACCTGCAGCGCGAGGCGATCACCACCGCCTTCGCCGCCGCCCTGCGCGGCGTGCTGGGCTGATCGCCTCCGCCACCGGGACCTCATTACGTGAAGGCAAGCAAGTCCGCCACGCTCAACCAGCGTATCCGCAGCGATCTGGAAAGCCGCATCCTCAGTGGAGAGTGGGCACCGGGCTTCCGGATTCCGTACGAGCACGAGCTGATGGAGCAGTACGGCTGCTCGCGGATGACGGTGAACAAGGTGCTGACCGCACTGGCCGAGAGCGGCATGATCGAGCGCCGCCGTCGCGCCGGTTCATTCGTGGCGCGTCAGCCGCCGCACCTGGAACAGGTGGCGCTGGAGATTCCCGATATCGCGATGGAGGTCGGCTCGCGCGGCCATCAGTACGCTTACCGCCTGCTGCAGCGCGACCTGCGTCTGGCCGATGCCGGCAATGCCGGCGAAGTGGAGCTGGCCGGCAGCGCAATGCTGCTGGCGATGCGCTGCCTGCACCTGGCCGATGGCCGTCCGCTGGCGCTGGAGCATCGCCTGATCAGTCCGGTGGGCGTGCCCGAGGTACTGGAAGTCGATTTCAGTACCACCGCGCCGGGCAGCTGGCTGCTGCAGAATGTGTCGTGGACCCGTGCCCAGCACCGCATCAGCGCCTGGGGCGCGGATACCGCTACCGCCAGGCTGCTGGACGTGAAACCGGGTACCGCCTGCCTGGTGATCGAGCGCCTGACCTGGCGTGGCGATCAGCCGATCACCCGCGTGCGCCAGGTGTTCCTGGGGGATGCCTGGGACCTGGTTGCGCGCTTCGCGCCGGGCGCTCGCTAGGGATTCCATCCACGCATGGCGTGGATCTACTGGTCCGGTACGGCGGTCGTCTTGAACTCTGTTGGTGCGTGTGTACGATGTGTATCGTCCCTGCATGAAGAGCAGGGACCTCATCCGGGATCTGGAGGCGGCAGGTTGGACCTGTTGCAGGATTCGCGGATCCCATCATGTATTCGTGCACCCGCAGTGGCCTCACATCATCACCGTGCCTCACCCCAGAAAGGATCTGGGCAAGGGGCTGGTTCAGGCGTTGCGGAAGCTCGCAGGATTGACGTAGGAGGTCCCATGCGCTATCCAGTCTTGATTGAGGCCGGCGATGAACGCACCGCGTGGGGGGTCATCGTTCCCGATCTGCCGGGGTGCTTCTCGGCAGCCGACACGCTTGACGATGCACTCAGCGCGGCCGAGGAGTCTGCGCTTGCCTGGATCGATGCGGCCCTGGATGAGGGGCGCTCGATTCCCAGTCCTTCTGCGCCACAGAAGATCGTCGCCGAGGCTCCCAGTGGTACGGCCTGGATTCTTGCCTACATCTGCATTGATCCATCTCTGCTGGACGACACCATCGAGCGGGTCAACATCAGCCTGCCGCGTCGCATCCTGGCCAGGCTGGATGCGCAGGCCAGGGCGGCCGGCGAATCCCGCTCCAGTTACATCGCCCATCTCGCAGCATTGGGCTGAGCGGGCGCCTTGTAGAGCCCAGCCCATGGTCGGCTGCTGTTCGCGCGTTGCGCGATGAGTCGAGCGTGGCTCGACTCTGCAAAGGCATCCACGCATGGCGCGGGATTCAGTAGATCCACGCCATGCGTGGATGTTGCCCCATCAATACGTAGCGCACTGCCGCCAGCGTACGGGTTCATCCACGCCGGGGCGGGCGTTGAGCTGGATGCGCACGTTGCGCAGGGCAGGGTAGTGCAGCACTTCCTCACAGACCTGCGGCCAGACCTTTTCCAGTTCACCGGTGCGGTTGATCGCCAGCGTCTGCCGGGTCAGCCAGACACCGCTGGCGATGCCGGGCTTGCCGGCCAGGGCGCGGGCCAGATCGGCCTGGAAGCGCTCCAGCGTGGCCGCATCCGGATTGGGATTGCTGCGCGCGTCGGCCGCCGGGGCGACGGCAGCCGCGGGTGAAGGGGCGGCCGGGAGCACTGCCGCGGTGCCAGCAGGTTCCGCCGCAGGCGCGGTTGAAGGCGTCGCCACCACCGGTGCCGCAGCAACCGGCGCGGCCTCTTCCACACGCAGGCCCTGCAGGCCCAGGCCAACCAGCAGCCCCAGCGTTGCCGAACCCAGTGCGGCGATGGCGATGCGGCGCAGCGCTTCGTGCCGGGCGCTGGCGCGCACGCGTGCTTCGATGTCGCCGGGCAGGTAAGGCTGCAGCAATGGCCACAGGCGCGGGCCGTCCAGCACTTCAACCGCCTGCTTCTCGGCGGCGCTGCGGCCGCCGCGCTCGATGCGGCCTTCGGTCAGCAGCACGCCGCCCTTGGCACCGGCCAGGCGCGCGGCCGCACCCAGCTCGTTCACTGCGGCGGTGCCGATGCGGTAGGCCAGGCCATGCTTGCACGACACCAGCCAGTGGTTGGGGCCATCGCTGAGCATGAAATCGCTGCTTGGCTCGCGGGCTTCTTCCGCCGGATCGATCAGTTCACGCAGGCCGCGCTGTTCGCGCAGCATGCGCTTGACCAGAACCGAGAATTCGCGCCAATGCATGCCCGCCAGGGCCTGCAGGCCGAGTTGCATCTCCTTCTGCCGCCGCTTGACCCACCACAGATAGACAACGGCCAGGGAACAGCTAAGCAGGGCCGACAGCAGGGCCAGGATCCAGGGGAGCATGCAGAAGTAGGGCGGAAGGGGCGAAAGCGGAGGACGACAGTGTAAAGGTCGCGGTGCCTGGCCGGGTCAGGATGTTCCTGACAGAAAGCGTGATGGAGCGCGCAGATCGGCGCACAGCGGGCACGAAAAACCCGCCAATCCTGAAGCCGTGAGGGGAGGGAACAAACGGCAGCCGAAGCGATTGGCGGGTTGCTCGCGATTGTCAATCATATTTTATTGCATTGCAACAATCGTGGTCAGGGCACGCTGTCCGGAGACTGATGGCTGCCCGGAGCAGGGGCATTCGTGCCGGACGCGGCGCGGTTTTCCAGCTTGGCCAGGCGCGCGTGCAGGGCATCAATGCGGGCCTCCAGCGCGGTCACTTCGTCGGCGGTGGGTACATGCAGGCGCTTGAGTACGCCCTGCACCTGGTCATCGAAGGCCTTCTCCACCTTGTTCCAGGTGCCGGAGGCCTTCTCGCGGGCCTCGTCCAGCGAGGTCTCGACATTGTCACGCCAGCCCGGGCCCTGATCGCCGTTGCGTTCACGGCGGCGGGCTTCCCAGGCTTCGCCTTCCTTCACCAGGCCATCGAAGAAGCGGCTGCCCTCGGCCTGGGCGCGACCCAGCGCACCCAACCCGGCCAGCCAGACCTGCTGGGCCGAATCGCTCAGCTTGCGCGAGAAGCGCTCGGCCTGGTCACCGAAAGAGGCATCGTCGTTGCGGCGGTCGTCGTTCTCGTAGTGGTTCATCGCACTTCCCGTGGGAGTTGGGCCTGCCCCCAAGAGTAGCGCGCACCGGCGTTGCACGGCCGTGACGGCCGCCGCCGGGGTTCAGCCCAGCTTTTCCTTCAGCACACGCTGGATCTCGCCTTCGACCATGCCCTTCATCGCCGACAGCAGGAAGCCCAGCTTGGCGGTTACGCGCACGGCACCCGGCTGCAGTTCGATCGCACCGTCCACGCCGCTGCCGGAGAAGTTCAGTACGTCGGCGGTCCAGGACGACTTCAGGCCAAAGCGCTCGGACAGCTTGGCAGCGACCTGTTCGATCGCGGCGCGCGCCTGTGCATCGGGCAGGGCGTGGGCGTGGCGGACATCGATGGTGGACATGCAGGCTCCTGGCGCAGGGCGGGGTAGGTCGAAGAGGGCAAGCATTGTGCGCATCAAGGGCCGCCGCGCCAAGCACTCATCGTGGGTTCTTCTTCGTTGGCGACCAACCTGCTAGTCTGCGCCGCGTGCAGAACCTGCTTGTTCACTTCAGTCAACAACAACAGCCCGACCAGCCCTTGCGGCCCGGGGTGCAGCGCATCGTGCGCCAGGCCAACGGCAGCGTGCGGGTTGGAGATCCCGGCCACGGCGCACTGCTGCTGGCCCAGTTCTGCATGGATGATCGCGGCCTCTGGCTGCAGGTCGGCAACGGCATCCGCGGCGTCCACGTCAACGGTCGCCCGGTACGCCGGATGGCCCTGCTGCGTGCGGGCGATGCGGTGTATGTGGATGGCGTGGAGATGGTCCTGCAGGGCGAGGTCGAAAGCCTGCTGCAGGCGCCTGCGCCGAAAACCGAAGATGGCAGCGACGAGCAGCAGCGGCTGCTCCGCGGTGTCGGCGGCCTCCATCATGGCCGCAGCTTCACCCTGTCGCGGGCCCGCCTGATCGGGCGTGGCAACGAGGCCGACATCGCCATCGATGACCCGGCTTTTGCCGAGCAGCATGCCCGCGTGGAAGTGCACGGCGAACGCGTGCTGCTGCGCGACCTCGGCAGTGCCGACGGCACCCGCGTCAATGGCGTGGCCGTGCGCCATTGCTGGCTGCAGGCCGGCGACCAGGTGGTGTTCGATGGCCAGCACCGTTTCGTGCTGGAAGTGCCGCATGATCCGCGCCGGCGGTCGTTGCCGGTCGAGGACGAGTCGGGCGAGGACGTGGAACAGGCGCCGGTGCTGCCGGCTGCGCCGCGCAGGGTGCGGCGCTGGCCGTGGCTGCTGGTCAGTGCGCTGCTGCTGGCCGCGCTGCTCAGCCTGCTGCTCTGGTTCGGCGCGCGCTGACGGTGGTGCCGGCCAGCGGCCGGCACTACCCGGTCGCGTTGCCGATGGATTCCAATGAAACCAAATTTCCCTTGCCGCACAAGGCCGCAAGGCTGGTGCACTGCGGCATACTAGGCGTCTTGCCCCACAGGTGTGACATGACGCGCGCGTTCAACTTCAGTGCCGGCCCTGCGACCTTGCCGGAATCGGTCCTGCGTCAGGCGCAGGCGGAAATGCTGGACTGGCACGGGTCCGGCGCTTCGATCGTGGAAATGAGCCATCGCGGCGCGGAATTCATGTCCGTGGCCGCCGAGGCCGAGGCCGACCTGCGTCGCCTGCTTGATATCCCGGAAGACTATGCGGTGCTGTTCCTGTCCGGTGGTGCCACCACCCAGCAGGCGCTGATCCCGCTCAACTTCGCCGCCCCCGGCCAGCGTGCCGACTACGTGGTCAGTGGCCACTGGGGCAAGACCGCGGTCAAGCAGGCCGGTGTCTACGTCGACGTCAACATCGCCGCCAGCAGCGAGGCCGATGGCTATCGCACGCTGCCGCCGCGCGCCGACTGGCAGCTGTCACCCGATGCCGCCTACGTGCACATCACCGCCA
Source organism: Stenotrophomonas sp. BR163 (assembly GCF_047520985.2). NCBI lineage: Bacteria > Pseudomonadati > Pseudomonadota > Gammaproteobacteria > Lysobacterales > Lysobacteraceae > Stenotrophomonas > Stenotrophomonas sp. BR163. Next base: position 63,986 of record NZ_JAXBRE020000001.1, on the reverse strand, counting down.
ACGAGACCATCCACGGCGTCGAGTTCCGTGATGTGCCCGACACCGGCAACGTTCCGCTGATCGCCGACTTCAGCTCGTCCATCGCCAGCGAGCCGCTGGACGTGCGCCGCTACGGCGTGATCTATGCCGGCGCGCAGAAAAACCTGGGTCCGGTCGGCATCGCGGTGATGATCATCCGCCGCGACCTGCTCGATCGCAGTGGCCAGCCGCGCGCGGACATCTTCGATTACCGCTCGCATGTCGCCCGCGATTCGATGCTCAACACCCCGCCGACCTGGAACTGGTACCTGGCCGGCCTGGTGTTCAAGTGGATGCTGGCCGAGGGCGGCGTGACCGAGTTCGCCAGGCGCAATGCCGCCAAGGCCGCGCTGGTGTACGGCGCCATCGACGGCTCCGGCGGCTTCTACCGCAATGAGGTTGCACACGCGGCCCGTTCGCGGATGAACATCCCGTTCTTCCTGCCAGATGCCGATCTCGATGCCCGCTTCGTGGCCGAGGCCAAGGCCGCAGGCCTGCTGGCGTTGAAGGGGCACAAGGTCGTCGGTGGCATCCGTGCCTCGCTCTACAACGCCATGCCGCTGGCCGGGGCCGAGGCGCTGGTCGCCTTCATGGCCGATTTCCAGCAGCGTCACGGCTGAGCAATGAACGGCGCGCACCGTCGGGTGCGTGCCCCGCAACAAGGAATTCAGATGGCAAGCAGCAAATCCAGCAAGAAGGCGCCGAAGAAGGCCGAACCGGCCAAGGACAGCGTGCCCACCAAGGCGAAGGGCAAGGCCAAGGCCACCTCGAACCCGGCACCCACCCTGGCGCCGCTGGCGCTGGCCGATGTGCGCTCGAAGATCGACCAGATCGACCGCGACATCCAGAGCCTGATCGCCGAGCGCGCGCGCTTCGCCCACCAGGTCGGCAAGGCCAAGGGCAAGCTCGCCGCCGCTGTCGACTACTACCGCCCCGAGCGCGAAGCGCAGGTGCTGCGCATGGTGGTGGACCGCAACGAAGGCCCGCTCAGCGATGAACTGCTGGTGCACGTCTACCGCGAGATCATGTCGGCCTGCCTGGCCCAGCAGGAGCCGCTGAAGATCGGCTACCTCGGCCCGGAAGGTACTTTCAGCCAGCAGGCGGTGCTCAAGCATTTCGGCCGTTCGGCGCTGGGCCTGCCGATGGCCAGCATCGAAGAGGTATTCCAGGAAGTGGAAGCGGGCAACGCCGATTTCGGCGTGGTGCCGGTGGAGAATTCGGGGCAGGGCACCATCCAGATCACCCTGGACATGTTCCTGACCTCCAACCTGAAGATCTGCGGCGAAGTGGAACTGCGCGTGCAGCAGTACCTGATGTCGCGCAGTGGCCGCATCGAGGACATCGAACGCATCTACGCGCATCCGCAGTCGTTCATGCAGACCTCGGCGTGGCTGCGCGCCAACCTGCCGAAGGCCGAGAAGATTCCGGTGTCGAGCAACGCCGAGGGCGCGCGCCGTGCGCGCAACGCCGACGACGCGGCGGCCATCGGCGGCGAGAGTGCCGGCCACGTGTACGGCCTGAAGAAGGTGGTCACCAAGCCGATCCAGAACGATGCCGACAACACCACCCGCTTCCTGGTGGTGGGTCGCAACATTTTCCCGACCTCCGGGCACGACCGCACCTCGGTGCTGGTGTTCATCCATGACAAGCCCGGTGCGCTGTTCGACGTGCTCAGCCCGTTCGCCCGCCACGGCATCAGCATGAACCGCATCGAGTCGCGGCCGTCACACCACGGCAAGTGGGAGTACGGTTTCTTCATCGACCTGGCCGGCCACATCGACGACGCGCCGATGCAGGCCGCGCTGGCCGAACTGGAAGCGCACTCGGCGCAGATCAAGGTGCTGGGCTCCTATCCGGTGGCCGTGCCCTGAGTGCTGCTGCGGCGGCAACAGCCGCCGCTCCCTGATGCATCGCCGGCGCTGCCGGTGTTTACGGAATGATCGAACGATGAGCAACGCGCAACACTGGATAGCCCGCAAGGGCCAGCCGCTGCAGGGCAGCCTGACCATTCCCGGCGACAAGTCGGTCTCGCACCGCTCGGTGATGTTTGCCGCGCTGGCCGATGGCACCTCGCACATCGAGGGCTTCCTGGAAGGCGAGGACACCCGCGCCACCGCGCGCATCTTCAGCCAGCTGGGGGTGCGCATCGAAACCCCCAGTCCGTCGCAGCGCGTCGTGCACGGCGTCGGCATCGATGGCCTGAAGGCGCCGGATGCACCGCTGGATTGCGGCAATGCCGGTACCGGCATGCGCCTGCTGGCCGGCTTGCTGGCAGGGCAATCGTTCGACTGCACGCTGATCGGCGATGAGTCGCTGTCCGGTCGCCCGATGCGCCGCGTGACCGGCCCGCTGTCGCAGATGGGCGCAAGGATCGACACCCAGGACGATGGCACGCCACCGTTGCGCGTGCATGGTGGCCAGACGCTGCACGGCATCGATTTCGCCTCGCCGGTGGCCAGCGCGCAGGTCAAGTCGGCGGTGCTGCTGGCCGGGCTGTATGCGCAGGGCGAAACCAGCGTGACCGAACCGCACCCGACCCGCGACTACACCGAGCGCATGTTGTCCGCATTCGGCGTGGACATCGCGTTTTCGCCGGGCAAGGCCCGCCTGCGCGGTGGCCAGCGCCTGCGCGCCACGGATATCGCGGTGCCCGCCGATTTCTCCTCGGCCGCGTTCTACCTGGTCGCCGCCAGCATCATTCCCGGTTCCGAGCTGCGCCTGAAGCAGGTCGGCCTGAATCCGCGTCGCACCGGCCTGTTGCATGCGCTGCGCCTGATGGGTGCGGACATCACCGAAGAGAACCCGGCAGAACAGGGCGGTGAACCGGTGGCCGACCTGGTGGTGCGCTACGCCCCGCTGAAGGGCGCACGCATTCCGGAAGAACTGGTGCCGGACATGATCGACGAGTTCCCGGCGCTGTTCGTGGCGGCAGCTGCTGCAGAAGGCCAGACCGTGGTGACCGGCGCCGCCGAGCTGCGGGTGAAGGAATCCGATCGTCTCGCAGCGATGGCCACCGGTTTGCGCGCGCTGGGCATGCAGGTGGACGAAACTGAAGACGGTGCCACCCTGCATGGTGGCGTGCGCCTGCGCAGCGGCACCATCGAAAGCCACGGCGACCACCGCATCGCCATGGCGTTCGCCATTGCCGGCCAGATCAGTGACGGCGAAGTGCGCATCAACGACATCGCCAATGTCGCCACGTCCTTCCCGGACTTCGACGGCCTGGCGCGCAGCGCCGGCTTCAACCTGGCCTGACCGGCCGATCAGGTTTTCCGGTAGGTGCCGACCATGGTTGGCACGCGCCCCCTGTCCGGTAGGTGCCAACCTCGGTCGGCGCGCTCACATCGATCGGTAGGTGCCGACCTTGGTCGGCACGCTTCTCCGCATAAAAGGACGGAGGCCGAAGCCTCCGTCTAAACATCACGAACCCCTCGTCCGCGATCAACGCTGTCCGGTACGGAAATCCACCGGGACCCGCACCACACTGGCCACTGCACGGCCTTCATGCATCGCCGGCTGGAACTTCCAGTTCTGCACGGCGCTCAGCACCGCACGATCCAGGTCACGGCTGCGCTCGCCGCTGCGCGAAACAATCGCAGCATTGGTCACTTGGCCGCGGGCATCGACATTCAGGCTGGCGATCACGCTGCCCTGCACGCCATTGCGCAGCGCGGCAGCGGGGTAGGTCGGCTTGCTGTTGCCTGCCAGCGGGCGCGCCTCGCGATTGCGTACGGCAGGGGTGGCCTTGCGCTGGTTGCCGGCCGCTGCGGCCTGGCGTGCCGCAGGCTGCTGTACGTCGGCGACCGGCGCCTGCTCGGGCGCGGGCAGCATGCGCTCGCCGACCGGTGCCGGCGCCACGTCTTCCTGGTTCGAGTGACGCAGCCAGAGCAGCGCGGCGGCAAACATCGCCACGATCAGCGCGATCCACATCCAGGGCGACGTGGGCTTGTGCTGTTCGCTGGCGTCCTGCTGCAGCTGCGGCGAATGAAGGTCTTCGTGGGTGGTGGCGGTCATCGCAAACTCCTTCCGTCAATGGACGACGGCGAGAGTGTTGCGCGGGCCAGTGGCGGGAAGTGTCAGCGTTGCGTCAACGCGACCGGCAGGGTTCAGTTTGCCTGCCGGGAAACGTTCAGTTACTGGGTCTTGAAGTCGAACGGCACTTCAATGCTGCCCGGTACGGCCTGGCCGTTGCTCTGTGCCGGGGTGAAGCGCCAGCGGCGCACCGCACCGGTCGCGGCACGGTCGAGCTCGCGTGAGCCGCTGCGCTGGATCACCGTGGCATTGTTCGGATAGCCGGTGGCATCCACGTCCACGCGCACCACCACGCTGCCGGTCTCGCCGGCGCGCAGCGCGGCGACCGGGTAGGCCGGTGGAGGCGACTGGCCGGCAATCGGCATCGGCTGGCTGTTGACTGTGGCAGCCGGCGCCGGGGCCGGTGCGACCGGGGCCGCTTCAGCGACGGGCGCCGGCGGTGGCGGCGGGGTTTCGACCAGCTTCGGGGCTTCCTCCTCGGCCGGGGCCGGCTTGGCATCGGGCATGTCGCTGGAACCGGCGGCCGCAGCCAGCGGTTCGGGCAGCGGTTCCACCTGCGCCGTCTCCTGCGGGGTCTGTGCGGCCGGGTCGGCGCGGAAGAATTCCTTGTCGCGACCGGTGTACCAGACCAGCACGAACAGCAGCACGCCCACGCCGAAGGCGATGCCCGCGATCTTCAGGGCGTTGCGCGGGATATGCACGGTAAACGACTTGGCGGACGACGAGCGGGGTGCAGACATGGACCGGACCAGTACGGAATGCCCAGATTCTGCCACGGCGGGAATGAACCGGGCGGCAGAAATCCGTATAACAAGCGATAATCCCATCCCTGATACCCACCACGACACCTGCCATGCTTGATCCAGCCCTGCTCCGCCACCAGCCCGCCGACCTCGCCGAACGCCTGCGCACCAGCCGCGGCTTCGAGCTCGACGTGTCTGCCCTGGAGTCCCTGGAGGCCGATCGCAAGCGCATCCAGGTGCGTACCCAGGAGCTGCAGAGCCTGCGCAACAGCCGTTCCAAGGCCATCGGCCAGGCCAAGGCCAAGGGCGAGGACGTGTCGGCCATCATGGCCGAGGTCGCTGCATTCGCCGACGAGCTGAAGGCCTCGGAAGTGGCGCTGGACGAGCTGCGCGAGAAGATCGAAGCGATCTCTATGGGGATCCCGAACCTGCCGGCCGATGACGTGCCACCCGGTGCCGACGAGAACGACAATGTCGAGCAGGCGCGCTGGGGTACTCCGCGCCAGTTCGGCTTCAAGGTGCTCGACCACGTTGAGCTGGGTGCGCGCAACGGCTGGCTGGACGGCGAGACCGCGGCCAAGCTGTCCGGCTCGCGCTTCACCGTACTGCGCGGCCCGATCGCGCGCCTGCACCGTGCGCTGGCCCAGTTCATGGTCGACCTGCACACCGGTGAGCACGGCTATGAGGAAACCAACGTGCCGCTGCTGGTCAACGCCGATTCGCTGCGTGGCACCAGCCAGCTGCCGAAGTTCGAGGACGACCTGTTCAAGACCGCCGTGGGCGACTCCACGCGGTACCTGATCCCGACCTCGGAAGTGCCGCTGACCAACATCGTGCGCGACGAGATCGTCGACGCCGAGCGCCTGCCGCTGCGCATGACCGCCCACTCGATGTGCTTCCGTGCCGAAGCCGGCAGCGGCGGCCGCGACGTGCGCGGCATGATCCGCCAGCACCAGTTCGAGAAGGTCGAGCTGGTCTCGATCAGCCGCCCGGAAGACAGCGACGCCGAGCACCAGCGCATGACCCGCTGTGCCGAAGTGGTGCTGGAAAAGCTGGGCCTGCCGTACCGCAAGGTGCTGCTGTGCACCGGCGACATGGGCTTCTCGGCGGTGAAGACCTACGATCTGGAAGTCTGGCTGCCGTCGCAGGAGACCTACCGCGAGATCTCCTCGTGCTCGAACTGTGGTGATTTCCAGGCCCGCCGCATGCAGGCGCGCTGGCGCAACCCGGCCACCGGCAAGCCGGAGCTGGTGCATACCCTGAACGGCTCGGGCGTGGCGGTTGGCCGTGCGATGATCGCGGTGATGGAGAACTACCAGAACGCCGACGGCAGCATCACCGTGCCGGAGGCCCTGCGCCCGTACATGGGCGGCCTGGAAACGATCGCCTGACAGCCGGCGCTTTGCGCCGCCGCCCGAGCGTAGGCTCGGGCGCTACAGATCCATGTAGAGCCGAGCCTATGCTCGGCTCTCCTTTATGGCCCGCAGCTTCTCCAGCGGCACCCATTCCGGTTCGCCGTTCTCCGGCACGCACCACGCCCAGCCATTGAGGATGCGCAGCCCGCGCAAGATCTGCCCGGGATCCACATCCAGCTCCCGCGCGCAGTAATCCTCCGTGGCATAGGCGTCATCCTGCGCATCGCGACCGATCACCGGCGCCGGCACGAAACCGGGCTGCTGCCCTTCGGCTCGGCACAGGAACCAGTCTTCCCAGCCCTCCGGGCCTTCATAACGTTCGCCCACCACCAGCGCCTGGCCACGGCGAAGGTTGATCGGTTGGGGAAACTCGCTGCGGTGCGCAGCCGTCACGATGTAGTTCATGGCCCCAGCCTAGCGCGTCGCAAAAGAAAACGGCCCCGCATAGCGGGGCCGCGAGGGTGGGCCGGGAGGGGGAGGGGATCCCGGCCCGCGTTCAGCGCCCAGACGAGGAGAGAGGGGCGCCGAACGTTGGAACGCGTTACGCAGCGACGGCTTCGGCTGCTTCGTGCGACGGAAGTGCCGCCAGCGCACCGGCGATGGCGTCTTCACGGTGCTGCGGCGAATAGGCGATGCCCTCGGCGCGCACGAATTCGACCTCGTTGATGCCCATGAAGGCGAACACCTGGCGCAGGAACGGCTCCTGGAAGTCGGCCGGCGAGTCGGTGTAGATGCCGCCACGGCTGCTGGCGATGATCACCCGCTTGCCACCGGCCAGGCCCACCGGGCCGTTCTCGGTGTACTTGAAGGTGCGGCCGGCCACGGCCACGCGGTCGATCCAGGCCTTCAGCGTGGACGGAATGCTGAAGTTGTACATCGGCGCGCCGATCACCACGATGTCGGCGTCCAGGAACTGCTGCATCACCTGTTCAGCATCGGTCGCCTCGGCCGCGTCGGTCCTGGCCAGCGAGCTGCTGCGCAGATGCGGTACCGGATTGGCGTCAAGATCGCGATAATCGACCTGCAGGCCATCAATCTGGCTGGCGAAGCGGGCGACCACGGCGGCCGACAGCTGGCGCGAGACGGAGTTGTCGCCAAGCACGCTGGCGTCGAGATGCAGAAGCTTCATGGCAGTCACCTGTGTTCTGGGAGGAAGGGGCGGGGTAGCCCCGCCGACGGAGAGAACGATAGGTTGTTGCAAAGGCGGAATAAAGGTGGTTGAATGCCACGTATTGTTCTAGATATGGAACTCGGGTATGCATGACCTGAATGACCTGTACTACTTCGCGATGGTGGTCGACCACGGCGGATTCGCCGCCGCCGAGCGCGCACTGGGTATTCCCAAGTCGCGCCTGAGCCGCCGCATCAGCCAGCTGGAAACCGACCTGGGCGTACGCCTGCTGCAGCGCTCCACGCGCCGTTTCGCGGTCACCGATGTCGGCACCAGCGTGCACCGCCATGCGCAGACGATGCTGGCCGAGGCCCAGGCCGCACGCGAAGTGGTGGACCGCCTCAGCGCGGAGCCGCGCGGCGTGGTGCGCGCCAGCGTGCCGGTGTCACTGGCGCAGATGCAGCTTCCCAAGCTGCTGCCCAAGTTCCTTGAGCAGTACCCGAAGGTGCGGCTGCAGCTGAACATCAGCAACCGCCGCGTGGATATCATCAATGAAGGCTACGACGTCGCCCTGCGCGTGCGTTCGCGCCTGGATGACGACGGCAGCCTGGTGATGCGCAGCTTCGGACAGGTGCAGGAACTGCTGGTGGCCAGCCCGAAGTACCTGGACCGCGCTGGCCGCCCGAAGGACCCGGAAGAGCTGACCCAGCACGTCACCCTCAGCATCAGCGAAGACGAAGCCCGCCAGCGCTGGGAGCTGCACGGGCCAGAAGGCGAAGTGCGCCGGGTCGACCTGCAGCCGCGCGTGGCCGGCTTCGACTTCCCGCTGCTGCAGAGCATGGTGAAGGACGGTTTCGGCATCACCATGCTGCCGGAAACCGTCTGCGCCGACGCCGTGCGCAATGGCGAGCTGGAAGTGGTGCTGCCGGACTGGTCGTTGCCGCAGGGCGTGTGCCACGCCGTGTTCGCCTCGCGCCGCGGGCTGTTGCCAGCGGTGCGCGTGTTCATCGACTTCCTGGCCGAACATCTGCCGCCGCAGCTGGAGGCCTCGCGCCTGGATTGCGGTGGCGCCTGTGAGAAGGCCAAGGAGCGGATCAAGGCCAGTGCGCTGGGTGCGCTGGCGGTGGATGCCGGCTGAGAGAGCTGAGTGGTAGCGCCGGGCCATGCCCGGCGTTGCTGTTTTCCAGCGCTGATCAGTTCCGGCCGAACAGCCGGTCCCAGAAGCTGCGGCGTCGCGCTGCGGCCGGTGGCGGTTCGGCCGCAACGACGGGCGCTTCCAGCACCGCCATCAACTCCGCGCTGCGCGGCTTCTTCAGGAAGCGAGCATAGTCCAGATAGCCGGTCACCTTGCTCATGTGCAGGCGCTCGGGCATTGCCGGTAGCTCGCCACCCTCTAGCAGCACCCGCAACGCCTGCGGGCGGTCCAGGCGGATCGCCTCGTACAGGGCGGTGCCGCCGCAGCCTGGTTCGATCTGGTTGGCGCGCTGCGGCGCATCTTTCAGCAGGTCCTGTAATGCCTCAGTGTCGTCTCGTTCGACGGCAGCCACCAGTCGTGCCAGCGCCTCGGCTTCTGCAGCTGGCAGGTTGTCGCGATAGGCCTGGTCGGCAATCTCGCGCTCGTCGCGCCCATCGCCGCCCTGGATGCACAGGAAATCGGTGACCAGGGCGACCGGAATGCCGGACGTGTCCAGCGCCCAGTAGCTGGGATAGACACCGTCGCCCCAGCCGCTGGTGAAGACCACCAGGCCGTGCGGCGAGTCCTCGCCCCAGGGGCGGTACTCGGCGCCTTCATCCAGGCCATCATGGTCGATCAGTGCATCCGACCATTCACTCTCTTCGTCGCCATCGGCCTGTTCGATCAGGGCCAGCAGCGCCTGCTGGGTGTCGGCGTCCATGAAACAACCGATGCCGGCGTCGACCGGGTAGCCGATGAAGCTGTCCTCATCCAGGCCGGTCAGGTCCTGCGTGGTCCAGCGCGCCATCTGCCAGTGCAGGGCGGTCGCGGTGAGAGCTTCGCGTGGCTTGAACCAGACCACGGCCAACGCCGGGCGGCCGCTGTGCACGATGATCTCGACCGGATGCCGCCCCAGCGGGGCGGTGTAGTCGGCCAGCGCTGGCGCCTCCGCTTGCACCAGTGGATCGCAGACCACCAGCTCCCCGCTGCTGACCGGCAGATGGCCGGCGAAGGTGCGGTGCAGGGCCACAGCGGCCAGCTGTGTATCGTCCAGCAGGCAGGTGCGCAGGTTGGCCAGATCGAGATGGGCCATGGCGGCTCCGAGTGCGGTGAAGGCTCCCACCGTGCCGGATGCAAAGGGCAGGGGCAAGGTGGACTTGGGCAAATGCCCTTCACGTGCGAGAATACGTCGCTGCCCGGGCGACCGGGACCCGATTGGAGAGATGGCCGAGCGGTTTAAGGCACCGGTCTTGAAAACCGGCGAAGGGTTAAACCTTCCGTGGGTTCGAATCCCACTCTCTCCGCCAGGATTAAAGAAGCCCCTGTTCTTGCAGGGGCTTTTTTGTTGAAGGATGCATCGCTGGCATGACATGGGCCATGGCGCGCCCCGATTGCGCTTCTGCAGTAGGTCATGCAATCCAACCGGTGAAGTAAGAGCGCCCTCAAAAGGGCGCTCTATGGCTTGTAGTGAGCCTACCCCTGAGGGCGTGGATCAGGCACTTGGTCGCCTGCGAATCCCTTGTAAAGCAGAGATGCCCTGCTATCGGCAGCCGCCAGCTCGGCTGAGCTGAGGCGCATCTTCGCAATCTCAATCGCTGCCTTGTGATCGCCCAGGATGTAGGCCAAACGGAGGTAGGCTGCACCATCCACCGCGTTTGGCACTTTCGATTCGCGGTACGACTCCGAGATCGCGTATAGCGCGTAGAAGTTGCCTGATAGCACCTGATTTCGGAGTAGCACCTGGCCGTCCATGAAATTTTTCTCCATGGCAATCCGTTTTCCCAGCACCGCAGAGGCAGTGGGGTCACCCGCTGACGCTTTTTGTTGCAGTACATCCATCGACTCTGAACGCAGTCGCTCGAGTTCAATTTGCGATGGATATTTGTGGCGGATCAGCCACTCAGCTTCTTCTTGCGACTTTGCCTGCAACGGTCCGGCGTCTCTGCAGTCTCCAGTGCATAGGCGCTGTGCAACTGCATTGGAGTCATTGGGTCCGCCAACGTTTGATTGCTGCGACGCGATGGCGCGTGGTGCCTGATCCGGGTTGGCGGTCCGCGAAACGGCTCGTTCTGCCGTCGTTGACATACTGCTCTGGTCAGAGGCCGTTTGTTCTGAGCAGGCAGTTGCGGTGACCACAAAAATGGCTGCAAACAGGATCGATCTGGTGTGCATTATTGTACCCCACACATATTGTTCTGGACCTGGATCCACCACTTGGAACATGACGCATCTTCCGTCACTGAGCGCCATTTCTCGCCGATCGAATTTCGCGTGTCAATGAGATCGATGATCCCGTACGGAACGTAGTTTTCGAGGGGCACGCCTACTGCGCGTTGATGCTCAATGAACCAGATCATGAAATTCTGATTGTCATTGGCCTCTGCGTCGAACGCTTTCAGCATCTGGATGCAGTACTGCTCTGGTTTGGTCAACGTCCCCCTACGCGATACTGACTTGACGCATTGATCTGCATGTCGCATGTAAGACCAAGATGGATGCGCATGCGAGCATTGGTGTCAACAAGACTTGCGCCTGAGGCGAAACTGTTGACCTGATCCTGCAATGCCGCCTGGAGGAACCAGATGGCTCCGGAGTCCATCTGGATCGGTACTCCTTCCCAGTAGGCCTTACCATTGACGAACGAATGAGCCATTCGCATGGAAGAGCGCTGCCCCGCGGGTACTCGGTCATCTCCATGTAGCGGATTTGTAGGCATGGGGATAGGGTTGGGACAAGCGGCAGGCCGGGTGGCAATCAGGAGGGCGCAGGATTGCTGCGGGTCACTTCCGGCTCCGCCTCCGCCTCCGCCATCTGAATCGCCCGGATCGTATCCCAGATCAGGAGGGCGGGTGGGCGGCTCCATCGGAGGAGTGTATGGAGGGACATAAGGGGGAGGGGGCGCGTCCACGGGTGGGAGATTGGTTGTGCCCCTATCCGTCGAGGTGTCTGCGAGGCCAGGCTGAACCGCAAAGAAGCATCCAGCAACAACCATGCTCAATCTGATGCTGAGTCGTACTGCTACCCCAAGGTCCGAGGTCCGCGCCGTAGCGGGGTTCGAGCGGTGCGCGTGTTCCATTTTACCGTCCTTGTATTTGTATCGTTTGAAAAGGAATTTCTTCACCCGAAGTACTGTCCTTGCAAATTCTTTGGACAAGGGCGTGAAGCGTGCTGCTATAGAGTCCGGTGCTTTTGCATTCCTTGTGTTTAGAGATTATTTTTGCGCAAAGCGCTGGGCTGGCCGTGCTGTTCAGTGCACAGATCCCAGCTGCAGAGAGCTCTCCGAAAGCTGTCAGGCAGTCCAGGGCGCGGGTGTCGCAGCCTGCTGCGGCAGCATCGAGATAGGCGTTTCCTATGCTGGTGCCGGAGTGGCGCCACTGGATGTAGTGGTTCACATCGAATGCGATGGCACCATCGAGAGAACTATCTCGCCATGACCTCATCAGCCCAGTTTTGTCGAACATCAGCCGCCATGCGACATAGAGCGGATACAAGCTCTGTTTCCTGGATGCCATTCTGATCAACAGGGTTCGCACTGCTCTGCCGTTGCCGTCGTGCAACGGATGGATCGACAAGAACTGAAATGCTGCAGCTTCGTCCACCTGCTCATTCGGGCTATCGAGATGCTCCGCGAGGAATGACATCAAATCTTCTATCTGCTGCGGCATCCTGGCTGTCGACGGGCAGACCAGGCTTGCTTCCAAGGGTGATGTAGCTCCGACCCAAGAGCGATCCGATCGAAGTTGAAAATGCGCAACTCCGGAGCAATGGGTGAGCTGCTCCAAGAAGCGCTTCCATTCCCGAAGGTCGCTGGTTGCCAGCGGACGAAGACTTTGAACGATGCGGTCTGCGGCGATGGGAGCAAGGGAATGGCTCTTGACCGCTTTGAGCCTGTGGACACGACTGAGCCTTGCTGTGATGAGTAGAAGCGGCCTTAGCCTTGCTTCGTCCATCCTCCAGTCAGTAAATGAGATTGAAGAGAATATGCGCCCCGACAGCGGCTGGGGGCTGGAGACAACGACCGCGTGGTCCTCCCAGATGCGAGGGTCGGCCGCTTCTTTGATCAACGGCAGCGGCCTGAACAGGCAGCCTGGATGGACTTGAAGGGCCGACGGCATCTTTTCATGATTCCCGGTAGTGGACTAAGTACATGGGGAGCGCTTCAGCCCCCTGATATCCACTAACGTTGGACGGGCCTGATCTCCCCCATTGGTTTGGGAAGATTTTTCCCCAGCCGCAGAACAACTATCGTGATGGTGCGTAAGCCGTAGCAGAAAATCTTGGCCGGCGCTGGTGCGGCTGGCCGGCTGCCTGGACGGTGCTGGACTTCCAATGAGGTGTCGTTTGCTGGCTTGGTGTGCGAGGCCACCCTTGTCGTCATTGATATGCGGCAAGTACGAGCGAATCTGGTGCAGCGTCGTCATTGGCTTGGAGGGACGTTGCAGCCCTCCATCTTGGACCTTCTTGCTTCCTCCGCAGCCGTCACACGGCCATCGAACAATCAGGTCAGCTTGCACCACGTGAGATGGGCGAGCGCCGATGCATGAAGACAGATGCACTCATCCCCGACGCCCGCCCTTCGGCTTGTTATGGCACAACGGATAACTCGAGCACGACCGGAACGCCCCATGCGGCCCATTGCGGTCCACGAACACGCCCACCTTGCACACCGGGCAGCGCTCTTCGCGGATGGCCGCGCCTGAAACCGTGGTCACTTCCACTGCGCCTTCCTTCACCAGCTCATCCAGGAATGGTGAGTGCCTGCCCTGCAGGGTGAACATCGCAACCGATCGTCGCGCCCGCGTCAGCGCGACATAGAACAGGCGCCGTTCTTCGCTCAGCGGATAGGTATCGCCGTCCGGCATTGCCAGCGAAAGCACCGGGTCATCCGCGCGCAGGCTCGGGAAGCTGCGGTTGATCATGCCCGGCAGGATCACGTAGTCCGCCTCGCGCCCCTTCGATCGATGTGCGGTCAGGAACTCGACGTCCATCGTGCTGCCAAAGGCCGCCTTCCAATCCGAAGGCATCGCGCTGCGGTCCGCGCGATACCGCCCCAGAACAAAGACCGTCACGCGCCCGTTGCGTCCCTGCGGCACCGTGCCTGACAACAGTTGCTGGTGCAGCTTCGCAAGGTATTGGCGAACGCCATCCTGCACCTCCTCACGCTGGTTCATCTGGAACGCCTGCAGCACCGGCCCCACTGCCGGCGTAGCCGAGCGCACGGTCTTGGCGATCTGCTCGGGGTTGCGGCTGATGAAGCGACTGGATACATCACACAGTGCCTGCGGGCAGCGGAACGTCTGCTTCAGTTTCAGCACCTGGCCATGGCCCATCCATTCGCGGAATCCGGTCATCACCGAAACGTCGGCGCCAGCGAAGCGATTGATCGATTGCCAGTCATCGCCCACCGCAAACAGATGGCGGCCCGGTTGGCTGACCAGGGCACGGCAGAGGCGCGCACGGGCGCGCGATGCGTCCTGGAATTCGTCGGCCATCACCAGTTCGTAGGGCGACTCATAGTGGCCCTGTTCCAGCAGCCCGGCGGCCATGTTGAGCATGTCTTCGAAGTCGATGCTGCGCTCGTCAGCCAGTGCGTTGTCCCAGGCCTGGAAAACCGGCCCGGCGATCTCCAGGAAGCGCCGGTAGCGTTCCTTGAACTGATCCTCAGGCATCTGCCGCAGGCGTGCGGCCATGTCATCCAGCGTCAGGCAGTTGCTCTTGGCATGCGCAATGAAGGTGCGCATCAGGCCGATCAGGTCTGCATCCGGCATCGGCTTGGCGCCCTGGTCGGGCAGCTCGCGGTCCGGGTTCGGGTCGAGTTCGACACCAGCCGCACGCAGCCGCTCGGCTAGATCCTGCAGGGCCTGTCCACTGCGCAGGCCGAACGACGTCGTTTCCACCAGTGCGGTGCTGTGCGCCGCATGCTGCTGCCGCTTCCAGTGCATCCCTTCGCTGTAGTTGGCAAAGTGCTTTGGCGGCTGGCCATCGGCATCCAGCGCAAAGTGCTCGTGATACAGCTGGGCGTACGGATAGTAGAAGTCCGGACGATACTGGCGGTGGGTGTCCGTCGCGGTATCGAATTCGTAGCGCCGCTCGTAGTCGTACGCCACGCCGTTGTAGAACAGCCAGTCGGCGATGACGCACTCTTCCAGGCTCTTCACCCGCTCACCCTGCAGGGTACGCATGTAGGGCGTGCCATCGCGGTCGTAACCATCGGCCATCATGTCGGCGCCGAACGGCGGAAGATCGCGCCCGAACACCAGGCGGAACATGTCCCACTGGGTGCGGAAGTGGGTCGAACGGTCCTTCAGGTCGTCCACCAGTTCGGCCAGCTTGTTGAAGCCCAGCGTTGCGTCGACCGCCCATTCCGGGATATCGGGCTTGCGCCCTGTGGCCTTGGCGATGAGGGACAGGCCCAGGGCGTGGAAGGTCCAGGCTTCCACCATGGTGTCGCCCATGCCGAGCCGGTCGAAGCATCGCTGCGCGCGCTCTTCCAGCTCCTGAGCGGCGTCCTTGTTGAAGGCGAGCATCACAATCCGTTCGGGCTGGAAAAAGCCGCGATCGATGGCATAAGCGGCCTTGGCAACCATCGTGGAGGTCTTGCCAGAGCCGGCCGCGGCCACGACCTGCACCCGGTTGTCGAAGCAGATGACGGCGCGGGCCTGCTCCTCGGTCAGCGGCCTGCTCTCGACCCGGTCCAGGAAGGGCTTGGCCAGACCCAGTTCACGGGTCGCCATTGCCTCATTGGCGTCCGCCCACATGGCGGGCCAATCCAGCTGCCAGTCGTGCAGTGCATCCAGTGCCATGCGGTGGCGGTCCGAGTGCAGGTCGTCATGCACCTCCTCGTCGAGGAACAGCTGCTCCAGCTCGGCTGACGGGAGGGGCAGGGACGGGCGCTCGGCCAGCAACGCCTGCTGCTGTTCGTACGTGATCCAGCGGCGGCCGGTGGTGCCTCGGTCGGTAAGCGCATCTGCCTCGGCCAGCCACGCCTGGATCTGCGCCAGAACGTGCTCAAACAGTGCCTTGCGCCCTCGTCTGGAGCGCGCGAAAAGCACGTGCTGAACGGCAGCGGCAAGCCGGGAGCCCTGGCTGTTCGGCAGCCCATCCACGGACAGTGCTTCGCCGCGCTCGGTCGTCAGTTCGACCCTGGACCAGAGCACGCCGCGAACGACCCGCACGCTGTGTTCGTTCGCCACATGCTGGTGGTATTGCCTGCCGTCGATCAAAAGCGCGAGCTGTTCGCCATCCAGCCGCAACTGCCAGTCCGGCGAGCGGGTCACACGCTGGCCCCAGACCGAGGGGCGCCATTCCATAGACATCCAGATACTGCCTTGCGTACGTCACCGGGCGTATAGCGCCCTTGCCGCCCCATGATAAGGCGGCTTGGCGTGGCACGCTGCGTTTTCCGGTCAGTCGCGCGCGTGAGCCAGCGATGGCATTGCACCCTCGCCAGCGCGACAGGCGTCAGGCGTTCACATCCACGACGATGCGGCCGCGCACCTTGCCGGGGATGATCTGCTCATAGACATCCAGCACCTCGGCGAGGCCGATCTGCTGCACGGTGCTTTCCAGCTTCTGCGGGTCCAGGTCGGTCGCGAGCCGATCCCAGGCGCGCTGGCGAACCTCTTGTGGGGCATTCACCGAATCCACGCCGGCCAGGGTCACGTTGCGTAGGATGAAGGGCAATACCGAGCCGTGCAGAGCGTCGCTCTGCGCCAGGCCGCACGCGGCCACGGCACCGCGATACTTCGTCTCGGCGATGGCGTTGACCAGGGTAGGGCCGCCGGCCACATCCACCACGCCGGCCCAGCGTTCGGCACTCACCGGCCGCTCGCGCGGCTCCGAGAGCTGCGCACGATCGATGATCTCGGCCGCACCCAGGTTGTGCAGATACTCAGCATGCTCCGGGCGTCCGGTGGCGGCTACCACGCGATAGCCCAGCTTCGACAGGATCGCCACCGCAATCGAGCCGACGCCACCGTTGGCGCCAGTCACCAGCACATCGCCCTTCTCGGGCGTCACCCCGGCATGTTCCAGGGCCAGCACGCACAGCATCGCGGTATAGCCAGCGGTGCCGACGGCCATGGCATCGCGGGTGCTCAGGTTGCCGGGAATCCGGTTGAGCCATTCGCCGCGTACGCGGGCGCGCTGTGCCAGGCCGCCGTGGTGGCCCATGCTCAGGTCCCAGCCATTGAGCACGACGCGGTCGCCTGGCTTGAAGTCGGCCCTGCTGGATTCCAGCACCACGCCTGCCAGATCGATGCCGGGAATGAGCGGGAATCTCCGGATGATCGGACTCTTGCCGGTGAGCGCAAGCGCATCCTTGTAGTTGAGCGTGGAGTACTCGACCTGCACCAGGACATCGCCGTCCATCAGGTCCGCCTCGTCGAAATCGACCAGCTCGGTCGAAAGCTGGTTGTTCGTCTTGCCGGTCAGCAGGGCTTTGAACGTCATGGATGGCCTCACATTGATGGAATGGGGCCATGCTAGGCTCGTGCCACTATTGCAACAAGAACGATGATTTTCCGTAGGTACTATGGTTTTCCGGAGTATGCATGCGTAGCAGGCGTTGGGATGGCAAGAGCGGGTGTGCGGTGGAGGTCACGCTGTCCGTGATCGGTGGCGTGTGGAAGCCGATCATTCTGTTTCACCTGATGACCCGCAAGCGACGATTCATGGAATTGACCCGGCGGGTGCCCAACGCCACCCAGTCCATGCTCACCAGCCAGCTCCGTGAACTGGAAGCCGATGGCGTGGTGATCCGCCACGTGTATCCGGAAGTGCCGCCAAAGGTGGAATACGAGCTGTCCGAGTTCGGTCGCACGCTGGTGCCGGTGCTGCTGGCCATGCGCGAGTGGGGCGAGACCTACCGCGGCTATCAGAGCACCCAAGGCGATAGCTGAAAGCTGAGGAGCGTTGCACTCGCTCCGCTACGCGAGCGCATGCTGCATGCGCTCGCAATGGATGATGGGTCAGGCCGGCTGCGCTTTCCGGCCCTGCACCACCCGGGTGGCCAGCAGTGCCAGGGTGACCAGCCCGGAGGCGATTGCCAGCCACAACAACAGCAGGGAGTTGTCCGCTTCGCCAATGGCCATCGCCACGGACGGGTCTTTGGCGTTGTAGCGGATATCAATTTCCTCCGCCTCGTCGGTGGCACGCATCCGATTACCAAGGTCGTTGGAGACCGCGATCTTCTCAACGCGTGATTGGCCGTCTTCAGTTTCGAACTCGACATTCAGGACGAAGTTGCTCTTTCTGCCCCTCTTCTCATCCCAATGCACCTCGGTGACGAGGCCCACCGCATCGCGCCCTTCAGCGCCATCAGTAAGCGCATGACGATGATGATCGTTGTAGGCGGCCACGGAAAGTGCGACAGCTATACCAGCGGCAACAAGGATGTTGCGCCAGGAAGTGAATTCCATGATGAGCTCCTGATCCATTGAGGTCGGCGACTATAGTCATCAGCTCGCGGATCTCGTATGAAAATGGCGCGGTGCGCACATTCCGTTGTGGTCTGATCTCGCGCTCGAATATATCTGTGGGCGCTTCCATGCAAGTGTTTCCGGTGTGTCTGCAGTGCGGGCCGATGGTGTTCGAGCTGGAAGGGCAGGCCGTGCGTATTGCGACTTTCTGCGCGACCGCCATGGCCGGTATGTCGTGTTCGGCTCGAAGTGATCGTTGGGTCGCACGCGCAGGCAGGCGCGATGTACCAACGAAGCGCGTCAGTCGGTGGGCGGTTCGCCATCCCCTGACGCAACCGGCGCATGAGCGCGTCAGCGCGGACTTTTCCTACTTTGCATCGGCGATGGAGTGCGCCCATCATCGCCGCGCCAAGGCACTCGCCCTGGCCGGGATTGGCGTCCCGAACTTACATGATGCGCGGCGTCACGGTTGCAGCCAGAGTTGCAACCGTGACAATGCATCGCCTGTCAGTTCATGGCGGACGGTGCGTGGGGATCTCTCGATCCGCCGGCTTCTTGCATCATGTATCCGGCACGCCAACCCGCACCGTCCGCCACCTTGCATCTGCAGGTGGCCACAACGTGAGGTTGCCGTCATACCCGAACGTCTTCCCGACCATCCCCGCCTGCACGCGCTGCTGGGTGCCGCTGTACTTGATCTTCCCGCTGCCTTGGCCGAAACGCTGGAGGACGCGCTCCGCGAATCCGCCGAGTTCGTCACCCCATCGGCATTCTTTGCACACCTGAAAGGCCACGGCAGGAACCTGCGTGCCGATGGCGAGGCCTGGAGTGAAATGTGCCTGAGCCCCGGCCGCGCCTTCGACATGGCCCTGGCGACCCGAAGCATTTCGGGCATCACGGCGTTGACTGCGGTGCTGCACGCTGCGCATGTGGCGCGGGAGAGCGACGATCCCGCCTGCTGTCCCTCGGCAGCCGTGATCGAGGGCCTGTTCAACGCCTGCCAAGTGCTGTCACTGCAGGTAGAGCGCTGCCTGGTTCCATGAAGGGCTGCGATGCGGCTCCTGTTCCGTTGACGCCCGGCTCCTTATAGTGGCGCTGGAACCCTGCAATGGAATGCCCATGCACGTGATGTCCCCGAGCCGTTGCCTGACGCTTGCACTTGCCGTCGCGGTGAGTGCCGGCGCGTGTGCGCGGCCGCCGTCCACCGAACACGAAAGGAATTCCGCCATGTCCGGCGCAACGCAGACCGGCCGCACGATCAACGGTCACACCTATACCGATGCCCCCGTGGACGTGAAGCTGGGGCCGAACACTTTCCGCATCCCGGCCAACTACCTGGACAGCCAGATCGCACCGTGGCCGGGCGAGGGCGTGACGCTGGTCATCGAGTGGCCGGACATGACGCCGACGGCGCCGGGTGCGCGGGCCAATCCGCGTACGAATGATTTCCGGAAGGAGATTCCCATCCGGATCAACTATGTTGATCGCGTTCCCGTTGAAACACTGCTTTCAAGGCTGTCGTCAAATGAAGCCATCACGGAGGAGGGCTCTGTGGAAAGGGAGGATCCCAGGGACCGTCTCGATCAACGCGTTGCGCAGCCGGAAACCTTGGGCCTGACGCCCCATGCAATCGATGAAGCGAAGAT
This sequence comes from Stenotrophomonas sp. BR163, assembly GCF_047520985.2. Classification (NCBI taxonomy): domain Bacteria; kingdom Pseudomonadati; phylum Pseudomonadota; class Gammaproteobacteria; order Lysobacterales; family Lysobacteraceae; genus Stenotrophomonas; species Stenotrophomonas sp. BR163. The sequence continues at coordinate 44,428 of NZ_JAXBRE020000001.1, read as the reverse complement.
GGTGGTGTACGCGAAGAAGTATGCGGCGCGGTACGGGAAGCCGCCTGTGCGCAATCCCGCCTACGAAAGAGACTGGTACATCGCACGTCAGAGCGACGGCCGGATCAGCTCATTCATCAAATGTGACGGCGAGGAATTCCGAGGCGACGGCGTGCGGCTGGAGGGGCGCGAGGTGATCAGTGAGCCAGGGGAAGTGGCCGCGGGCTGCGTTCATTACTTCGTGGACATCGACAACAAGCTGTCCGTCAGCCTGGACTACAAGAGAGCGTTTCTGAAAGACTGGAAGCGCATGGAAGAGGCCGTCAGGGACGTCATCGCGCGCACCCGGTCCAAGTGATCGGTGATTCAAGGAAGAGAAGGGGCAGGGTATGAGTGGATTGACAGAACGCGATCTGAGCGTCCTTGGCAGCTATGCCAGAGACGGCAACCGCGAGCTTTACTGGAACTACCTGTCGCAACTGCCGGGAGCCGATGGATACGGGACACTGGCACTGGGTGTTGTACGCAATGACAGCCTGCCGGGACGCGTCGCGAACGCGTATGCACAAAGCTACGCAAAGACCCAGCAGGACGAGGGATCCCGGTTTTCAAATGCACAGTTGACGGAGCGGCAATGGGAGTCCTTTGGGCAGACCCTGCTCGAAAGAGATCTTGAGTTGCGGCAGCAGTGGATGAACGAGCGCCGTCCAGACCTGGCACTGAATCTCCCCGGCAAGGATGTAATGCTGGCTCACGACCGGGCATTTGAACGGCATGAACTTGATCCTAACTGCTGGACGCCGCGCGTGTTGCTGCAAGCGGCTGAGCAGAAGAGCGGCCCCGAGAAGCTGGAACAGATCTGGACCAACATGCTCAACAATGACTACGCCGGAGGCCCGCGCGTAGGCAACACCAGTGTCGATGCCGTCAGCCAGATGGGATGGGTGAAGGGCGGCCAGTACCTCACCCGGTTGAGCGTGCTGGAAGCCACCCAGGCGCTGGAGGGCCGCTCAGCAGTCGATCCGAACGTCATCGGTGGCAACAGCTACTACGCGATGTACTTCGAAGCGGACAGGAAGTGGGCCAGTGTCAGCGCGGGCGGCGGCCACATCTCGATGCGGGAGATCACCGACCCCGCACGCATCGCCGAACTCAACGACACGCGCGAGGTCCGTCTGGAGCGCCAGGAAAAACGCACCCAGTTCCACCCGGACGACCCGTACCGGACCATCACCCGCAGCCCGCTGACCGCAGCCGTGGACGACGTGCCGGATCCCTCGCAGGCACCGACCCGCCTGGCCGACATTGGTCCGGGCCACCGCGACTACGCACTGATGCAGCAGGTGCGCGAAGGCGTGGCCGCGATCGATGCCAGCGCGGGACGTACCCACGATGAGAACAGCGAGCGCTTGGTGGCGAGCGTGATGGCATTGGCCCGTCGCAACCAGCTTGAACGGGCGGACCATGTCCTGCTGAGCGCGCAGACCGCCGAGCATCCGGCCGGCCGCAACGTGTTCGTGGTGCAGGGCGAGATGAGCGATCCCGCGCATCTGCGAGCCGTCATGCCTACGGACACGGCAGTGCAGACGCCGGTCGAACACTCGTTGCGGCAGATCGAAGCCGCCAGCCTGGAGCGACAGCAGGCGGCCATGCAGCGCCAGCAGGACAACGACGTCCACGCGCGTGACAACCCTGCGATGCGGGTGGGCTGAGGTTACGCAGCAGAGCCGAGCGGGCGCCCGGCTCTGCCGGAAGGCCTTCTCAGAAGCGGTAGGCCGCCTGCACATACACCCGCCGCGGCTCGCCCGGGAAATGCCCGTTGCGTTCGATGAAGCCACTGGCTGCGTACACCTTGTCGAACAGATTCTTGACGTTGGCCTGGAACTGCCACTGCTTCCACGTGGTCTTCCAGCTCATGTCGAATACCGTGTAAGCCTTGACCGTCTGCCCATCCAGGCTGACACGCTCGCCCACGTGGTCGGCGCCGAAGCCGATGGCCGAGTTGATCGACGGCAGGTCGTAGCGCGTCCACAGGCCGAGCTTGTTGCGTGGCGCATTTGCGAAGCGGTCGCCGGAGGCATTGGTGATGCCGTTCGGTCCGGCGTCCTTCACCCGTGCGTCGTTGTAGGCGTAGGTCAGGTTCACCACCCAGCGCTCGGTCACGTCGGCCAGCAGGTCCAGTTCCATGCCCGTGCTGCGTACCAGGCCCAGTGCAGCGAGTTGGTTTACCCCGCCGATCACCTCGCCGGTGGCCTGCACGATGTTGCTGCGGTCGATGCGGTAGGCCGCCATGTTCAGGGTCACACGGTCGGCCAGCAGGGACTTCAGGCCGACTTCCCATTGCCTGCTGCGCTCCGCGTCGAACGGTCCGCCGGCCGCCGGGTTCTGGTTGGTGGCACTCTGCGGCACGAAGCCGCTGGCGATGTTGGCATACAGGTTCACGCCGTCCCGGACGGTAAAGGTACTGCCCAGGCGCCAGCTGAGATCGTTGCCATCCACGCTGCCGCCACCCATGCGGTCCTCATCCTTGAAGCCATCCCAGCGCAGTCCGGCCAACACGTGCCAGCGCGTGCCCAGCGCCAGCTCATCCTGCAGATAGCCGCCGTAGCGCTTGCTGCGGGTGGCGGTGCTGCGCCAGGGCAGGGCGGCCAGGTTGTAGTCATGCCAGGTGCTCGCGCCATAGACCGGGTTGAACAGGTCGATGCCGCGCACCGGGCCGGTGCCGCGTGCCAGGTCGGCACTGTTGGCGGTCTGCGCCGTGAAGTCGGCGTCGAGCTGGTACATGTCGGCGCCGAACAGCACCTTGTGTTCGACGCGGCCGGTATTGATCCGCCATACGGCATTGCCGCTGGCGGTGAAGGCCTCGTTGTCGCGGATCTGGTTGCGCAGCTGGCGCGTCATCCACTCGGCCACGCCGTCGCGGTCACGATCAATCAGCCCCATCGGCTCGTGGTACATCTGGTGCTCGTTGTTGCTGAACCAGCGCGCAGCAATGTCCACGTCCAGCGTATCGAGCGGTGCGAAGCGATACTGCGCCAATGCAACCCTGGCGCGCATGTCGAGGAAATCACTGGCCTCGTTGTGGTTCCATCGCCGGTCGGTCAGGAAGGTGCCGGCATCGTTCACTGGCACACCGCGCAGGCGGTTGCCGCCCAGGTTCTGGGTGATGTCGGTGAACTGCAGCACCAGTTCGCCGGTCTGGCCAACGTCGAAGGCCAGCGATGTATCGCCGATCACGCTTTCGCTGTCGGAATTCCAGCGTACGCCCTGCTCGCTGTCGGCATAGAGGCCGGCGCGATAGCGAATGCTGCCGCTGGCATTCAGCGGGCCGGTGCCTTCGATCGACCCGGCGCGGAAGTCCTTGTCGCCTGCCTGCAGCTCGATGCGGTGTTCGGCGCGCGCCTTGGGCTTGCGCGTCACATAGTTGATGATGCCGCCCGCATCACCACCGCCGTACAGCGCACCGGCCGGGCCCTTCAGCACTTCCACGCGTTCGATGTTGAACAGCTGCGGCACCGAGAAGCCTGCATACGGATCGCCGCGCAGACCGTCGTAGAGCACGTTCTCCTGGCGGAAACCGCGCAGCGTGACGCCGGCATAGCTGAAGAAGCTGATGCCGCTGATGCTGCGGTAAAGATCGGTGACCTGGCGCGCCGCCTGGTCGTCGATCAGCTCGCGCGGCACGACCTGGATCGACTGCGGTACCAGTTCCAGCGGGGTATCGGTGCGGGTGCCGACGGCCGCATCGTTGGTGCGATACAGGGTCTGCGCGCGGCCACGGACTTCCACTTTGTCCAGGTCCTTCGGGGCGTCAGCGGAGGTCTCGGAAGCCAGTGCAGGTGTAGCCAGGGCAAGAGGCAGCGCCAGGCAGAGGGCGTGCTTGAGCGGGGTTGGGAGGGGCATGAGGGACGAGGCTGGGCTGCAAATGAGAAAGATTAGCATTTGCAGCGCTTCGAGGCCTATCTCCCGGATGCACTATGGACGCGGGCCCGGGTCGGTATACGGAGTGCCGGCCAGGGCCACCAGCACGCCGGTCCCGCCGCGCACGATCAGCTGCAGCATCGCCTGGCGCGGATCCTCACCCTCCTGCTGGCTGGCCAGTCCTCCCTGATAGGCCGCCACCATCGACGCCAGCAGCATCGCCGCACCCAGGCGTGCCTCGGCATCATCCGCTGGCCGCCCGACCGCGCTTGCCATCAACTGCGTGAGGTCGTCGGCCAGCTGTGCCTGCAGCCGTCGTGCGTGTGCCACCAATGCTGGGCTGCCGGCCACCGTGGCCCAGAAGGTCGCCGCACCGGGGTTGATCCGCAACAGGGGGTGGCCGCTGTCGAGCAGCTCCCTCACCAGCGACTGGAAGGCGGCCAGCGGCGTCATGCCGCGGCGCGCCGCCATGCCCTCGCGCAGCAACGCCCGCGCCTCCTCGTCGCGGTCGAATACCAGGTCCTCCTTGCTGGCGAAATAGTTGAAGACCGTCTTGCGCGAGACTCCGGCGGCCTCGGCGATCTCGGACATCGACACCGCCTCGAAGCCACGCCGGATGATCAGCGCGGTGGCGACATCGGAAATTGCCTGTCGGGTCTGTGCCTTGCGTTGCTCGCGACGGCCTTGGGGCGGGGTCATGGTGGTTGGCTTGTGTAAACGTACACCGAGTGTAACATTGTGCGCACCAGAGCGCCGGGCCGGCGCAGGGGGGAACCTGATGCTGTACGACGTTGTCATTGCCGGGGCCGGCCCGGTCGGCTTGTTCCTGTCCTGCGAGCTGGCCCAGGCCGGCTGTTCGGTCCTGCTGCTGGAGCAGGCTGAGTCGCCCGATTCAGCCCTGAAGCGCCTGCCATTTGGCCTGCGCGGCTTGAACGCGCCCACGTTGGAAGCGCTGGATCGGCGCGGCCTGCTGGACGCGGTCGCAGCCCGCCAGGTGCTGAAGCCGGACAAGGGCGCACCGCCGCCCGGCACCGCCCATTGGTTGGCACAACCGCGGCCGCTGGGAGGCCACTTCGCCGGCATTCCGTTCGCGCTGGATGACGTGGACAGCGGGCGCTGGCGTGATCGCCTGCCGACCCCGGTACCCACCCAGATGGCGGTGGAGCTGCAGTCGCTGGAGACGGTGCTGGCCGAGCGCGCAGTGTCGCTGGGTGTGCAGATCGAGCGTGGCTGTTCGGTGCAGGCAGTGCAGGCACACGACGCACAGATGCAGGTGCAGACCGGTCGCGGGCTGATGCGGGGCCGATGGCTGGTCGGTTGCGATGGCGCCCGCAGCACGGTACGCAAGCACTCCGGCTTCGAGTTCGCAGGGACGGCGCCCGAGTTCACCGGGTACACGCTGCAGGTTGAACTGGCCGATCCGTCGGTGCTCACCCCGGGGCGTCAGTTCACCGAATACGGCATGTGCAATTTCAACCCGCCGGGCGTGCTGGCGCTGGCCGATTTCGACGGTGGCGCAGGCCACCGCGGGCCACTGGACCTGCACGCCGCCCAGGCGTTGCTGCGGCGGGTGTCCGGGCGCCAGGCAACGATCACCGCGTTGCATCTGGCCACCACATGGACCGATGCCGCGCGCCAGGCCACGGCCTATCGCAGCGGCCGCGTGCTGTTGGCTGGTGATGCGGCGCACATGCATTCGCCGCTGGGAGGGCAGGGCCTGAATCTCGGCATCGGCGATGCGATGAACCTGGGGTGGAAGCTGGCCGCCGTGGCGCGAGGCGACGCCGCCGAGACGCTGCTGGACAGCTATCAGGCGGAGCGCCATCCGATCGGCGCGCGGGTGCTCGACTGGTCGCGTGCGCAGGTGGCGTTGATGCGACCAGGCCCAGGGCAGCGCGCGCTGGCGGCGGTCTTCGCCGACCTGGCCGCGACCCGCGACGGCGCCACCTATCTCGCTGAGCGGTTGTGGGGCGTGGCACAACCACCGGTGTTCAACGGCGAGCATCCGTGGGTTGGCCAAAGCGTGCCTGACGTCCAGCTGGCCAATGGCGATCGCATGGGGGAGCTGCTGCGCGCAGGGAAGGGCGTGCTGCTGGGGCTAGATACCGGCGTTTCACTCGGCCCGATCTTTGCGCGCTGGCAACCCTCCGTTACCTGCGTGATATCCACGGCGCGCGATGCGATGGGACTGGGTGCGTTGCTGGTCCGCCCTGACGGTATTGTGGCCTGGGCCTGCGATGCTGGCCGCGACACGTCGGGGCTGGAGTCTTCGCTGGAACGCTGGTTCGGTTTGCCGTGGTGAACGGCGCGCTAGGGGGATGCCACCACAGCCAGCGCGCGCCGCGCGGTCTCGGTCATCACCGAGGCCAGCTGCTTCAATGAGTACGGCTTGCGCAGCAGGGTGAAGCCATGGCCAGGATCCCGCGCCAGCAATTCGCTGTAGCCGCTGGTGAGGATCACCGGAAGCTCCGGAAAGCGGGCGCGGATGGCACGGGCCAGATCCAGGCCGTTCATGCCCGGCATTACCACGTCGCTGAACACCACATGGAAGCGCGCGGCATCCCGTTCCAGCTCGGCCAGGGCCTCGTCCGCATTGCGTGCAAGGACCACGCTGTAGTCGAGTTCGCGCAGGGCGCCCACCGCAAATTCGGCCACGTCGACGTTGTCTTCCACCACCAGCACGCAGACGCCATGCCCATGCTGCAGCCCCGATTGCGCCGCCGGCCGTTCCGTCGTTTCTCCTGCCTGCGCCAGCGGCAGGTACAGCGTAAAGCGGGTACCGGCGCCGGCCTGGCTCTGCACGTCCACCTCACCTTCTGACTGCTTGACGAAGCCGAATACCTGGCTGAGACCGAGCCCGGTCCCGGCGCCCACGCTCTTGGTGGTGAAGAAGGGCTCGAAAATGCGGTCAACCACCGCAGGGTCGATGCCCGCTCCGGTGTCGGTCACACTGATCGCGGCAAAGTCGCCCTTCATCGGCGCGGCGAAGCGCACCGAAGGCACGGCGGTTACCCGTTCCACTTCGATGGTCACCCGGCCGTGTCCCTCGATCGCGTCGCGGGCATTGACCGCGATGTTGATCAATGCGGTGTCCAGCTGGGTCCGGTCCAGCAGTACCGGCATCGGTGTATCGGGCAATGTCAACGACACCTGGATGCGCGCGCCAAGTACCGTGGTGATGATATCCGAGAGCGCGTGCACGCTTTCGCAGAGGTCGAAGACCTCCGGCGACAGGCTCTGGCGACGCGAGAATGCAAGCAGTTGCGCGGTCAGCTTGGTGGCGCGGTCCGACGCTGTTGCAATGGCCTGGATGTAGCGGCGCCGGGTGTCGTCTGCCGGCCACGTGTGCAGGAGCATGTCTACCGAACCGGTGATGACCTGCAGCAGGTTGTTGAAGTCGTGGGCCACCCCGCCGGTGAGCTGGCCGATCGCCTCCAGCTTCTGCGACTGCCGCAGCTGCTCGCGGGCGCGCACCAGTTCCAGATGGGCCTCCCGCGCCTGCTCGGTGATCGCCGCGACCTGGCGGCTGTGCAGGTCGCGCTCGATCACCCGTTCGGTCTGTTCGCTGACCACGCACAGGATGCCGGCCACGCTGCCGCAGCCGACGCGCAGCGGCGAATAGGAGAACGTCCAGAATGTTTCACGCAGCGTGCCGTCGCGATCCATCATCAACGGGAGGTTCTTGAAGCTGCGGCTGGTGCCGGCGAAGGCATCGTTGACGGCCTGCACCACGTTCGGCCATACGTCCGCCCAGACATCCTCCAGGCGATTGCCCATCGCGCCGTGCAGTTTTTCCCCCAGCATGGGCAGGTACGCATCATTGAAGAAGAACGCCTTGTCTTCCTTGCCCCAGGCAAGCCACAGGGGTTCTGGCGAATCCAGGATCATCGCCAGTAACGTGCGAAGTTCGGCGGGTGCGCTTGCGGCAGTGGCCGAGCGGGCCCAGTCACTGTCCTGCAGCAGTCGGTAGGCGAGCTGATCAGGTGCAGAGACTGGCAGGGGAAAAGGATGCATGGCCGCCATTGGCGCAGGAAGGTGGCGCAGCATAGCCGAGCGCATGTCATGACGCTCTGCACACCGCCGACATGAAAGGCCTCGCCACTTCGCCGCCGACGTGGCAGGGATGCACCCATTGTTCCGCAGGTTGCCGCTATCGCGACGCAGCGCGAAGGGAGGCGACGCTGGCCTGAGCGGCGGGTCTAGCCCTCACGACCTGCCTGCGCGGTGAGCGCATCCCGGCCAGCCTCGGTGAGATCGATATCCCCGTCCTCTGCCTGTACAGCCCATCCGGCGGTCACCGCCCACGTTGCGGCATCACCGCGCACCGGTTCTGCAGCGGCGATGGCCTGGAGTATTTTCCGCTGTTCCACAGTCATTACCACGTCGCGGTCCTCAGATACCCAGCAACGACGCCGGTTGCCAGTCCGACAGCCGGGCATGGCTGACCGGTTGATGGCAGCCGCACCCGTCGCAGCGGAACAATGCTCCACCTGGCAAGTGCACCAGATTGTCCTCACTGGCCGAACTGGTCGATGTGCAATGCCGGCAAGTGACCGTGAGCGCGGTGATGCGCTGCACGCCCCCTGACAGATCGAACACGGCCTCGAACGCGCGAATGACAGGGTGGGCAGTGTCCGGCATCTGAATCTCGACAGGGTGGGGAGACCTCATCGTCGCGCGCCGGTTGTGATGGGCCAGTCAGCCAGGTGCATGGACATGATCAAGACAGCCGCGGCAACCGGCAGCGCTCCATTTCAGAGATCCTTTTTCTTTCCGCTCAGGTCCAGCGGCTTGTCACTGCCGCCGCGCTCGCTCGACCACACTTCCACATCCTTGGTGCAACGGCTCTCGCGGGCAGCGACCTCGCGTGGCAGATCCTTCAGATGGGGTGGCTCCTGGCAGGCCGGATGCATGGCACTGTCGTCGTAGGTGGCGCAGGCGCTGAGCGACGCCAGAGCGATGGCAGTGAGGGTGGCGTGGAATGAAGGCTGCAGGTTCATGGGATGGCCTCGGGTAATGCCAGGATGGCCATGGAATTCAAATCCGTGACGCCGGGCATGCACAATCGGACCCGTTGCACTTGTTATTCTGTAACAAATGCGCGATAGTCCGGCCCCTGCTGGGTCAGGCGATGCAGATCATCAGCACCATGCACAGCGCCACCATCAGCACGAACACACGACGGCTCAGCGCCAGGCAGGCGAGATAGGCTGCGAGCGCCCACGCAGCCAGCAGTGCACAGGCCACCACCCACAGCCCGATCCCCATCATCGAACCGGCTGCCAACGCGGACAAGGCAATGGCCTTGGACAACGCCACCCCCAGCACGCTGCCCAGCATGCCGGCCTGCAAGGCGATGGCATCGTGGCGGGCAGGGGCGCGAGGGTGGTGCATTGCGGGTCCGGTGCAGGCCGAGGAAACGGCGTCGGCTGCACTGTGCCCAAATGCACATCCACGAAATGTGTTCATCGCGCGTCAGGAGCGCGACGAAGCCGGCTCAGTCGAACGGTTGACCTGTGGATGCGGTCGTCCGTTCTTCAGTGGTTGCCGGCGGCGACGGTCTTGCGCTTCCTGTCCAGCATCACCGCCACGCACCACAGCAGCAGGCCGCCGATCGCGGTGGCTGCACCGACATAGCCGGTACTGGCCGGGCTGAAGCCGGCGCTGATCGCCATGCCGCCCAGCCACGGGCCGAGTGCGTTGGCGGTATTGAAGGCGGCGTGATTGGAGGCCGCCGCCAGCGTCTGCGCTTCGCCGGCCACGTCCATCAGGCGCGTCTGCAGCACCGCCGCCAGCGCACCCATGGTGCCGACCGTGATGATCATCGGGCCGATGGTCCACACCGACTGTGCGGCCAGCGGATACAGCAGCAGCATCACGATCGACCACAGCAGCACCACGGCGGCGGCCTTGAAATGGAACCTGTCCACCAGCCAGCCACCGGCGATGTTGCCGATGATCGCGCCGATGCCGAACACGCCCACTGCCAGCGGCATCCACGATTCGGCCACGCCGGTGACCTGCACGAGGGTGGGTGCGAGGTAGGTGAACACGCAGAACATGCCGGCGAAGCCGACCGCACCGATCGCCAGCGCCAGCCACACCTGGGGAGTGTTGAAGGCGCGCAGTTCGCGCATCGGCGAGGTACGCACTTCGTCCGGGTCCGGCAGCAGGAAGCGCGCGATCATCGCCACCGTGGCAATGGCCAGCACGCTGACCAGGGCAAAGGCGGTGCGCCAGCTCAACTGCTGGCCCAGCCAGGTGGTCAACGGATTGCCGACCAGGATCGCGATCGACAGGCCCAGCAGCACCCGCGACATCGCCTGGCCGCGCTGGCCGGCAGGGCTGATCGCAGCGGCCACCAGCATCGCAACGCCGAAGTAGGCGCCATGCGGCAGGCCGGCGACGAAGCGTGCCACCAGCATCGTGCCGTAATTCGGTGCCAGCGCGCTGGCCAGGTTGCCGATCGCGTAGAAGCCCATCAGCGCCAACAGCAGCTTGCGGCGCGGGAAGCTGGCACCCACGAAGGCGAGGATCGGGGCACCGACCACCACGCCGATGGCGTAGGCGCTGATCAGGTGCCCGACCTGGGTTTCGGAAATCGACAGGCCGCGGCTGATCTCCAGCATCAGCCCCATGCTGGCGAATTCGCTGGTGCCGATGGCAAATCCACCCAGCGACAGGGCGAGGATGATCAGGGTGCGCTGGCGGGGCGTCAGACGCGCAGCCAGGGAAGAGTTGGGGCTCATGCGGAGGCGCGATGGGGCGGGGGAGCCGTCCATTGTACTGCTGCACTGCAACAGGAGCAGCAGCACTCAGGGTAAATCAGCGTTTGATCGGTGACACGCCGGCCCTCCGCGCCGCCTCGCGGCGGGCTCAGATGCCCAGCGCCGCCCGGGCATGAGCGTATTTGTCGCGAAGGCGCCCTGCCGTGGTCCCGTCCAGCATCGCCAGCCGCTGTGGATCGGCGTTGTCATCCAGATCGGCGCGCTTCACTTTCAATGCAAGCGGGTGGGCGGCAATGCGCGCGTAGTAGCTGTCCGCGTCAGGAGCTGCATCGCGGTTGAGCAGTTGCACCGCCTCGCGCAGCGGCGCTGGAAATACCTCGATCCGCGCGGCAAACGCCGGGCAGTCCTCGGCCACGTCATGCAGCCAGGCCACCACTTCGGCGTCATCGTCGCCGCGCACGGCGGCCGCCACCCGCGCCACATGGCCGATATAAGGCTGGCCGGCCTTGTCGAACTGCCCCGCGTGGGCCTCGGTGGCCAGCGTACGGGCAAGTGCTACCCAGTCCATTGCAGTCTCCTTGGATATCCGCGCACAGTTTCGCGCAAGAGCCGCAGCGGTTGTGGATGCGCCCATGACGCTGCCACGGGCATGATGGCGAGGCAGGGGACGCAGTGTTGCCCCGACAAGGAGGAGTGAGATGCAGGAATTCAGGCATGTGCTGGAAACCCGTGGGCGCTATCAGCTGGTAGCGGTGTCCCACGAGCCGGTGTACGCTCCCGGCGATGTGGTCGGCCATGCGGTCGTCGCCGACGATGGGGATCGTCTGACCGACCTGATATCACTGGCCGAAGCGCGCCAACGCTTGCTGCAACTGATGCGTGAAGAGGGCGAGGAGCCCGGGCTGGAAAACGAGAACCACCTGCGGAAGAAGGCGTCGCGCTGGCGCCACCGCTAGGCCGTCGCGCCGCGTGCGCATCATGGAGGATTCGGGTGTTGCCCAGTAAGAAGTATCTGCTCATCGCCATCATCACGCTGGCGACCCTGCTGCTCGGTTTCGTGTTTTCCGGCTATCTGACCCTGCTGTTCCTGGGGCTGGACACCCAGCTGTTCACCTGGAACACCTACTACCAGTACGTCCACGCCATCGGCCAACCGCAGGTCGCGCCCTTCGTGGGCAAGATCAAATGGGCTGGCTACGTGGGCTTCGGCCTGCCCCTGCTGGTGCTGCTGGTGGCCGGCCTGGTGCTGCTGCTGAAGAAGGACAAGCGCTCGCTGCACGGCGATGCGCGCTTCGCCACCGGCGCCGACCTGGCCAAGCACGGCATGTTCAAGAAGACCGGCCAGAGCATCGTGGTCGGCAGCCATGGCGGCAAGCTGGTGCGCCTGGATGGCCAGCAGTTCGTGATCCTGGCCGCGCCGACCCGCTCGGGCAAGGGTGTGGGCGTGGTCATCCCGAACCTGCTGGAGTACGGCGAATCGCTGGTGGTGCTGGACATCAAGCAGGAGAACTTCGACCTGACCAGTGGCTGGCGCGCCAGCCAGGGCCAGGAAATCTATCTGTTCAATCCCTTCGCCGAGGACCGGCGCACGCACCGCTGGAACCCGCTCAGCTACGTCTCCGATGATCCGGCCTTCCGCGTCTCGGACCTGATGAGCATCGCCGCGATGCTGTATCCGGACGGGGCCGAGGACCAGAAATTCTGGGTCAGCCAGGCGCGCAACGCGTTCATGGCCTTCACCCTGTACCTGTTCGAGAACTGGGACGATGAGCGCAGCAGCGGTTTCCCGGGCGGCGCCGGCACGCCCACGCTCGGTGCGGTGTACCGTCTGTCCTCCGGCGACGGCACCGACCTGAAGAAGTACCTCAAGACCCTGTCGGAGCGGCCGTTCCTCAGCGCCAACGCACGTTCGGCATTCGCCAACATGCTGTCCCAGGCTGACGAGACTTTCGCCTCAATCCTGGGCACCTTCAAGGAACCGCTCAATCCCTGGATCAATCCGGTGCTGGACAAGGCCACCAGCTGCAACGACTTCCTGCTGACCGATGTCCGCAAGAAGAAGATGACCATCTATATCGGCATCCAACCGAACAAGCTGGCCGAGAGCCGGCTGATCATCAACCTGTTCTTCAGCCAGCTGATCAACCTCAACACCAAGGAACTGCCCAAGTCCAACCCGGACCTGAAGTACCAGTGCCTGCTGCTGATGGACGAATTCACCTCGATCGGCAAAGTCGAGATCATCGCCTCGGCGGTGTCCTACATGGCCGGCTACAACATCCGCCTGCTGCCGATCATCCAGAGCATGTCCCAGCTCGACGCCACCTACGGCCGGGAAGTGTCACGCACCATCATCACCAACCATGCCCTGCAGATCCTGTACGCGCCGCGTGAGCAGCAGGATGCCAATGACTATTCGGACATGCTGGGCTACACCACGGTGCGCAAGAAGAACGTCACCCATGCCCGCGAGAAGACCCACAACTTCACCGAGGAACGGCGCGCGCTGATGCTGCCGCAGGAGCTGAAGGCGATGGGGCCGGACATGGAGGTGTTCCTGTATGAGGGCATACCGCATCCGGTGAAGTGCGACAAGATCCGCTACTACAAGGACCGCTACTTCACCTCGAGGCTGCTGCCGAAGGTGGATGTTCCGATGCTGAACGTCTAATTCACGACGCTTAATTTGTGAATTTGATTCGAAGTTAAGAATGTGAATTCGTGATTTCGGTCAAGAATTTGGCATTTGTTCATGGATTTTCAGACTTGTCTGACATGGAATTGACGCGTGGTTGTGCGACCCTGTGTCTGTCGTCCAGAAGTGTGTGCTGGATGTCAAAGATGTAGCAGCAGGGTGGCCAGGAGTTTGTGCCATGGAAACAAGGATGGTTTCGACGTTGGTGAGGTATGCGGATGTGTTGTCGGCTGCGCCGATGGCCCCGCGACCTGGTTGGCAGCCTTTGGGCTGCAGGGGAGCCGGAGTGGGTGCGCTGCACACAGCGTGTCCCTCCGATTCCGGCGTGCGCGATGCAGCGCCGGACGACCAGGGGACCAATGCTCGGGACTGCTTTTTCGTACGTCAAAGTGAAGCCCGTATGAATCAGGCGTTTATCGCGAAAATGTCCATCGCCGCAGTGGCGGCGCTGATGGTGGCCGGTTGCGCCACCAAGTCCGCTCCGGATTTCGGAGGCCGCTGGAAGCCGGTCAACCGCTTTGCTGCGACGACGACCGAAATTCCGCTGTACTCCAGCTACGTCTACCAGGCCTCGCCGATGGATGGCACGCTCAAAGCCATGCTCGAGCGTTGGGCCAAGGATTCCGGGCGCACGCTGGACTACCGCCTCAGCTCGGATTTCACCCTGTATGGCGCGGTCTCGAACATCGACACCACCAACGCACAGCAGGCCGTGATCGATCTGACCGCAGCCTATGCGGCGCAGGGCATCTCCGTCTCCATTGTCGGCAACCAGATCCTTGTGCAGAGCGCTGGCTCGACGCCGACCGCGTCGGCGCAGGGCGCTGATTCCAACAGCGGCACCTGAGTCCACCTCGAAATCATCGAACGTGCCGCTCCCCGCGCCTGTCGCAGGGGTGCCACGCCCATTGATGTTTCAGCAGTACGGAAGAATCCATGTTCCGCAAGAAGGATCCCGGCAATAGTCCCAAGGTCGAGCAGTCGGTCGCCAAGGCGGTCAGCTACGAGATCACCGTGGCCGACATGGCGCGCCGCAGCGAGCGGCGCGCGTGGTGGGTCGCCACGGGCTCGTTGCTGATGTCGCTCGCGCTGGCGGGGGGCTACTACTACATGCTGCCGCTGAAGGAGAAGGTGCCGTTCCTGGTGATGGCCGATGCCTACACGGGTACCGCGACCGTCGCGCGCCTGAGTGGCACGTTCCAGGGCGAGACGATCACCACCAACGAAGCGATCAATCGCAGCAACGTCGCCCAGTACGTGCTCGCGCGCGAATCGTACGACTCGGCGGTGATGGGGCTGCGTGACTGGGAACTGGTGTTCGTGATGTCCACCGATCCGGTGGCGCAGTCCATGCGTGTCCGCTATGCCGGCAACAATCCGCAGAACCCGTTCGTGATGTACGGTCGCGAGCGCGCCATCCGGGTCAAGATCCTCAGCATCACGCCACTGGGGGCCGAGCCGAACGGCAGCTTCCGCGGCGCTTCGGTGCGCATCCAGCGCAGCCTGCTGGACAAGCGCACCGGCGTCTCTACCTACCTGGACAACCAGCTGGTGACGATGCGCTTCGAGTACAACCAGAACCTGGCGTTGTCCGAGCAGGATCGCATCCTCAACCCGCTGGCGTTCCAGGTCACCGAGTACCGCGTCGACAACGACTACTCGCGTGGTGTGCCGGTACCGGATGACGGCGCCATGCAGGCGCAGGCGCAGCAGGCCGCTCAGGCGGCGCAGCAGGGGCAGGGCGCCTACGATCCCAACAATCCGGCCGCAGCCACCATGATCGACCCGGCCACCGGCCAGCCGGTCGCGGTGCCAGCCAACGGTCAGGTACCGGGCCAGGCAATGCCGGGACAGCCTGTACAGGGCCAACCGATGCCGGGTCAGCCGGTGCAGGGGCAAGCAATGCCGGGGCAGGCCATGCCCGGACAGCCGGCCATGAGGCCGGCGCAGAACAATTCCACCGGAACTGCTGATGGAGCAAGCAACCGATGAGTAGTCGAAATATCAGGGGAAGCGCGCTGGCGCTGCTGTCGATGTTGTCGTTGCTGTTCTCAGCAGCGGCGATGGCGCAGGCGGTTGACCACTACGAGTACGAGAAGGACCGCATCTATCCGGTTCGAACCGGCCTGGGTCTGACCACCCAGATCGAGTTGAGCCCGAACGAGAAGATCCTCGACTACAGCACCGGCTTCAGCAGCGGCTGGGAACTGACCCGCCGCGAGAACGTGTTCTACCTCAAGCCGAAGAACGTCGACGTCGACACCAACATGATGGTGCGCACCGAGACCCATTCCTACATCTTCGAACTGAAGGTGGTGGCCACCGACTGGCGCCAGCTGGAGCAGGCCCGCCGCGCGGGCGTGCAGTACAAGATCGCCTTCGTCTATCCCAATGACACGGTGTTCGGCGTCGCCCAGGAAGCGGTCGAAGAAGAGGCCAAGCCGTTGTTGAGCTCGGAACTGGCCAAGGACCGGCAGTACAACTTCAACTACTCCTATTCGACCAGCAAGGCGAAGAAGATGGGGTGGCTGATCCCGGTCAACGCCTACGACGATGGTCGTTTCACCTACCTGAAACTGCCGAATTCGCCGGAGTACAAGACCGGCATCTTCCCGGCGGTGTTCGGTCGTGAAACGGAATACGGTGAAGACTTCGTGGTCAACACCACGGTTGAAGGCAATACGCTGATCGTGCACGGGACGCACCCGTACCTGGTCATCCGCCACGGCGACTTCGTCGTCGGCCTGCGAAGGAACGTGAAGAAATGAGCCAGCAGAACACTCCCGGAAACGACCCGAACAACGGACGCGACGAGAGCCAGAGCCCGTACGGCGCACAGGGTGCCGCGGACGCGCCGTCGAATCCCTACTTCGGCACGACCCAGGCCGAGCCTGCGCCGGATCTGGATGCGGCCGCGCCGCAGCTGCGCTCTGCCGAAGAGCAGCGGTTGAACCGCAAGGCGCTGCTGTTCCTCGGCGGTATCGTGCTGCTGCTTGTGGCCATGGGCTTCCTGCTGTTCCGCAAGGGCCAGGATGGTGATGACGCCGCGCAGAAGGTGCCGGATGTCGCACGTGCCAGCACGCCGGCGCTGCCGGACGTTGCGCCTCCGCCCCAAGCGCCGCCGGCTGCCGCCGAACCGATTCCCATGCTCCCGCCGATGCCGCAGGATGATGGCCCGAAACTGGTGCCCGTCGCTTCCCGTCCGGAAGTAGCGGAGCCTCGTGGGCCGACGCTGCTTGAACGCCGCATGGCAGGTGTGGATGACGCTGCGCTTGCGGCAGGGAACCGCGCACAGCCTCAGCGCAGTGCAATTGACGAGCAGACCCGTCAAGCCCTCCTTGCGAACATGATGCCCAACCAGCAGGGGCAGCAGAAGATCCGTCGTGGGCCGGACGTGGAAGACGTCTCCAGTGCGACCTACATCCAGAGCCCCGATGCGCTGCTGGTGCGTGGCACCTACCTGCGTTGCGTGCTGGAAACCCGCATCATCACCGATCTCGCTGGCTATACCTCGTGCCTGCTGACCGAGCCTGTGTACTCGATCAATGGTCGCAACCTGCTGTTGCCGAAGGGCTCCAAGATCTATGGCGCCTACGGCGGCGGTCCGATAGGCAAGCGCGTGGAAGTGATCTGGGATCGCATCACTACTCCGAACGGAATCGACGTTGCGATGTCCAGCCCGGGCGTGGATCAGCTGGGTGGCGCCGGTCATCCGGGCCAATACAGCGCACACTGGGGCAGCCGTATCGCCTCGGCGCTGATGATCAGCCTGATTTCCGACGCCTTCAAGTACGCGGCCGCCGAACACGGTCCGGAGACGACCACCATCGCCAACAACGGCATGACGGTGCAGTCGCCCTATGAGAGTGCGACCGCACGCACGATGGAGCGCCTGGCCAATGAGGCTCTCAGCAGCAACCGTCGTCCGCCGACCGTCACCATCAACCAGGGCACGATCGTGAACGTCTACGTTGCAAAGGACGTCGACTTCACCAACGTGCTGCACCCCCGCCGGTAACCCAACGAACGATCATGGACGCCGAAGTGTCACCCCTCGCCCTCGTCTCCAGCGATTTCCTGCGCTATCAGTACGAAGTGCTGGGCATCGCCGAGTACATGACTTCCCCGGAAGTGACGGAAATCTGCATCAACCGTCCCGGTGAGCTGTACCTGGAAACCCGGGCGGGGTGGCAGCGGGTGGACGTGCCGAGCCTGACCTTCGAGCGGGCCCGGCAGTTCTGCACGGCGGTGGTGAACGAGAGCAACACCGGCCAGCGCATCACCGATGCCGATCCGGTCGTGTCGCTCACGTTCCCCACCGGCCAGCGTGCACAGTTCGTCATTCCGCCCGCGTGTGACGCTGGCAAGGTGTCGATCACCATCCGTCTGCCGTCCAAGCACACCAAGTCGCTCACGCAGTATCACGAAGACGGCTTCTTCAATCAGATCCTGGAATCTGATGGCAGCATCAGCGAGCAGGATCGCGAGCTGCTGGAGCTGCGCCATTCGCGCGAATACGCCGAATTCTTCCGGCGTGCGGTGATGTACCGCAAGAACATCGTGGTATCCGGCGCGACCGGCAGCGGCAAGACCACCTTCATGAAGGCGCTGGTCAACCATATCCCGGACAACGAGCGCCTGGTCACCATCGAGGACGCACGCGAGCTGTTCCTGACCCAGCCCAACGTCGTGCACCTGTTGTATTCCAAGGGCGGGCAGAGCACCAGCAATGTCACGGCAAAGAGCTGCATGGAAGCCTGCCTGCGCATGAAGCCCGAACGCATCATCCTGGCCGAGCTGCGCGGTGACGAGGCGTTCTACTTCATCCGCAACTGCGCGTCCGGCCACCCGGGCTCGATCACCAGCTGTCATGCCGGCAGCCCGGAGCAGACCTGGGACCAGCTGGCGCTGATGGTGAAGGCTTCGGCCGAGGGTTCGGGCCTGGAGTTCAACGTGATCAAGCGGCTGTTGATGATGACCATCGACATCGTCGTGCATATCAAGGCGCATGCCGGCTCGCGCTACATCACCGGCATCGACTTCAATCCTGGGCGTGCCCAGGGGCAGGAGGGCTGAGGGATGCTGCCAGGACTGGAAATGATGGCGTGCCCGGAGATGGCCGTGTCGATGGATGTGATGCAGCACGTCATCAACGTCGAATCGTCGCGCAATCCCTACGCCATCGGCGTGGTCGGCGGTGCACTGGTGCGCCAGCCCAAGGCCTTGGATGAAGCGCTGGCGACGGTGCGCATGCTGGAAGAGAAGGGCTACAACTTCTCGATCGGGCTGGCCCAGGTCAATCGCTACAACCTGGGCAAATACGGGCTGGATTCCTACGAGAAGGCCTTCCAGCAGTGCCCGAACCTGCAGGCCGGTTCGCGCATCCTCGCCGAGTGCTACAAGCGCTCCGGTGGTGACTGGGGCAAGTCGTTCAGCTGTTACTACTCGGGCAACTTCGAAACCGGCTTCCGTCACGGCTACGTGCAGAAGATCTACGACTCGATCCGCCGCGGCCAGCAGGTTGCCGGCAATGGTGTCGCACCGATCGACGTGGTCAGTCGGGGGGAGCGCCGCGCGGTGAAGGTCGAGCATCACCCGCAGCTGGTTTCGCCGGCGCAGGCGCGCATCGTTGCTCAATCCAATGGCCCCGTGTACGTGCCGTCGGAAGATCCCGCACGCGCCTATGTCGTGTACCCGTCCACCGGGGCGATGGCGCGGGGCAGCCTGCTGAACATCGCCGACCAGGCGCTGTCCAAGGTGGTACTGGGTTCGGTGGATCGGATGATGCAGCCGCAGGCGCAGCCGGCCCAGGCGGGCGCCTATCCGCAGCAGCAGGCCGGCGGCATGCCGCAGCAGGGCCCCGCACAGGCGATGGCCATGCCGCAGCAATTGCCGGGTGCGGCTGGCGTCGGCAACGAAGGGCCGGTGATGTTGCGCCCCTGGAGCGAGCGTAACCAGCCTGTGGCCGGTACCGACAATTCGTACAACGCGCCGGTGCAGGCCGCACCGGTGCAGCAGATTCCCGCAGGGGATGCGGCCTTCGTGTTCTGACGAAGTCGTGGTGCGGCCAGTCCCCCGGCTGGCCGATTCAGTTGTGTTAGTCCATCAACAAGGAAATCAATCCATGAAGCGATCCAATCTCGACCTCGTCCAGGCCCAGCGCACGCTGAAGACCCTGCTGATGGCCACGATCTTCGTTGGCGCACTGTTCGCCCCGCAGGTGTTCGCAACCGGCACCGACTTCGGCGGCACCGACAAGAAGGTCTGCGGTTTCTTCTCCAACATCAACGGCCTTCTGAACATGGCCTCGATCGCCGTCGTGACCATTGCGGTGATCTTCGCCGGCTACCAGATCGCCTTCGCGCACAAGCGCATCGGTGACGTCGCGCCGATCCTGATCGGTGGCGTGCTGATCGGTGCCGCCGGCCAGATTGCGCGCATGCTGCTGGGCGAGGGTAGCGACGGCAAGTGCGGTGGTGGCACCAGCACCTCCTACCTGATCAACCACGTGATTCAGTACTACAGTGCATAAGAACGTCGTGTTCCGCGGCTGCACGCGCCCAGCGATGTTCCTGGGCGTCCCCTACCTGCCATTTTTCATGGTGGCAGGTGGGTTGCTGCTGCTCAGCATGTACACGAACTTCTGGTTCCTGCTCACCATTCCGGTGGCGGTCTTCATCATGCGGCAGATGGCCAAGCGTGACGAAATGATCTTCCGCCTGTTGGGCCTGCGCCTGATGTTCAAGCTGAAAGTCCGCAACGTGCAGGAACACGATGGCATGTGGGTATTCAACCCCAATCATTACCGCGACAAGCCGGCCCGAATGGATTGAGGTCCGGATCCGGCCTGGCGGGCGTCCGCGCCCGCCGGGTCTTTTGTAACTCCTTGGCACTACCTCTTTGGAAGCAGTCGTATGTTCAGCCCTGACACCTCCATCAGTGAGTTCATTCCGTTGTCGTCGCATGTCGCTCCGAACGTGGTCAAGACCACGGGCGGCGATTACCTGCTGACCTGGCATCTGGAAGGGCTGCCGTTCGTCGGCCGCGAGGAGTGGGAGCTCGAACATCGCCACAACACGTTCAACCGCCTGCTGCAGACGCTGCGCGCGCCGGATTTCGTCAACGTCGCCTTCTGGGTGCACGACATCCGTCGTCGCCGCACGCTGAAGGGCAAGAGCAACTACAAGCAGCGCTTCAACCAGGACGTGTCCGACCAGTACATGGGCATGCTGTCCTCGCAGCGCATCATGCAGAACGAACTGTACCTGACCATGATCTATCGCCCCGTGGTGGCGGGTAAGCGCTTCGTCGAGAAGTCGGCGAACGTGGACAAGCTGCGCGCGGAGCAGGAGCAGGCAGTCGAAAAGCTGATGGAACTGGCCGGCAACGTCGAGGCCGTGATCCGCGACTACGCGCCATACCGCCTGGGCATGTACGAGGCCAAGAATGGCGTGGTGTTCTCGGAAACGCTGGAGCTGTTCGGTTACCTGATCAATCGCATCGACGAGCCGGTGCCGGTGCTGTCGGCGCCAATCAAGGATTACCTGCCGGTCAGCCGTCATATGTTCTCGGCCAAGACCGGTGACTTCGTCATCAATACCCCCAATGGTGCCAACCACTTCGGCGCCATCCTGAACATCAAGGAGTATGCCGAGGGAACTTACCCGGGCATTCTCAACGGCCTGAAGTACCTGGACTACGAGTACGTCATCACCCATTCGTTCAGCCCGATGGGGCGTCAGGACGCGCTCAAGGTGCTCGACCGCACCAAGGGCATGATGATCTCCTCCGGCGACAAGGCAGTCAGCCAGATCGTCGAGCTGGACCAGGCGATGGATCAGCTCTCGTCGGGTAATTTCGTGCTCGGCGAGTATCACTTCATCATGGCAGTCTACGGCGACAGCCAGGCCAAGCTGTCGCAGAACGTGGCCACGACGCGCGCCGAGCTGTCCAATGCCGGTTTTGTGTCGACCAAGGAAGATCTGGCGGTTACCTCATCTTTCTACTCCCAGCTGCCGGCCAACTGGCGCTACCGCACCCGCCTGGCCAATGTCAGCTCGCTGAACTTCCTGGGCCTGTCGCCGCTGCATAACTTCGCGACCGGCAAGCAGCACAACAACCCGTGGGGCGATTGCGTCACCACGCTGCAGACCACCAACGGCCAGCCGTACTACTTCAATTTCCACGCGACCCATCCGTCAGAGAACTCGCTGGGCGAGAAGGCGATCGCCAATACCATGGTGATTGGTAAGTCCGGTACCGGTAAGACCGCGCTGATCAACTTCCTGCTCAGCCAGGTTCAGAAGTACGAGCCGTCACCGACCATCTTCTTCTTCGACAAGGACCGTGGTGCGGAGATTTTCGTGCGCGCCTGCGGTGGTAACTATCTGGCCCTGGAGAACGGTGCGCCAACCGGCTTCAACCCGTTCCAGTGCGAGAACAATGAAGCCAACGTCCAGTTCCTGGCCGACCTGATCAAGGTGCTGGCCGGCAAGCGTGAGTACAGTGCGCGCGAGGAAGAGGACATCTACCGCGCAGTGGAAAGCATGCTCGATACGCCGATGCACCTGCGCAGCATGACCAACTTCCAGAAGAGCCTGCCCAACATGGGCGACGATGGGCTGTACGCGCGCATGCGCCGCTGGACCTCGGGCAATTCGCTGGGCTGGGTCTTCGACAATCCGGTCGACACCGTTGATCTGAGCAAGGCCAACATCATCGGCTTCGACTACACCGACATCATCGACAACCCCGAAGTGCGCGTGCCGGTCATCAATTACCTGCTGCACCGCCTGGAGTCGCTGATCGATGGTCGTCCGCTGATCTACGTGATGGACGAATTCTGGAAGATCCTGGACGGCGAGGGTGGCCTGAAGGAATTCGCGAAGAACAAGCAGAAGACCATCCGTAAGCAGAACGGTCTGGGCATCTTCGCAACGCAGAGCCCGGAAGATGCACTGAAGAGTGACATCTCCGCCGCGCTGATTGAACAGACCGCCACGCTGATCCTTCTGCCCAACCCGAACGCCAGCAAGAGCGATTACATGGACGGCCTGAAGCTGACCGAGGCCGAGTTCAGGGTGGTTACCGCCCTGGACGAGCGCTCGCGCTGCTTCCTGGTCAAGCAGGGTCACGCGTCCAGCGTGTGCCAGCTCAACCTGCGCGGCATGGACGACATCCTGTCAGTGATCTCGGCCTCGACCGACAACATCGACATCATGCACCGGGTGTTGCAGACCGCTGCAGTCCGCAACCGGATCGCCGTGGACGAGCTCACGCCGGAACAGTGGCTGGAAGACTTCTATAAGAACCGGAAGGGTTCGGGGAAGTCAACGAACAACAGTGAGGTGGCGGCATGAGTGCAGCCGACGGTGTGAAAAGCGCGAATTCCTTGAATTCCATGGAGAAGAACATGGCCGCCATTCGTATAAAAAAAACATCGAGTGCCACCAACCGCGTCAGGAATACGATGCTGGCGCTGTCACTGACCGGAATGATGGCTGTTCCGGTTCAGGCCTACACACTTCCAGTTGTCGAGATCGGTATGAATCTCTTCAATGGCACGATGACGGAGGTTCATACCCTTGCGGCGCAGGCAGAGGCATTCGCCGAGTATGGCCTCCAGTACCAACGCTTCTACGAGACCACTCAGAACTGGCTGCAGAAGCTTGCCAAGTTCCAGCAGATCATTGCGTCTCCGAATATGCCCGGTGGCATCAAGTTGACGCCTGTTGAGGCGGATTGGAATGTGGCTGAGCGATGCGGTCTGGGGGTTGTCGGTGGCATCGGCGATCTGCTTTCGGCGATGAAGCTGAACCCCAAGGGGGACATCGCTGCGCAGCAGAAGCAGATATGTGCAGCGATCCAGATGATTGAAAACAAAAAGTACAATGAAACCATTGCTGTTGTTCAGGATACGCTGCCGCAGATGCGTTCCGTGCTCGACCAGATCAAGGACATCCGGAATCTGACATCCACTGAAGGTGGGATGACCGAGACAATGGCGAATACCCAGGTATCCGATGCCTACATGAAAGCGGATTTTGCGGCCTGGGAAACCCAGATAAAGATGTATGACCGCCAGATCTCCGCGCTGGAGAGCCAACAGCAGTTTCTGACGGAACGAGCACTGAAGGGTACCCGCTCTCCGCTTGGAACTGTGGTAAAGGCTGCGGCCCTCAAGGGTGCACTGTCGCTGTAATGCCGAAGTCGGCCTTCCGGGGTCGTATTCAATTATTGGGTGAAGTCATGAGTCTAGGGATGGTGGGCGGCATGTTTGGTTCAAGTGCGCTGGATATGCTGCAAAACCTGCACGTGACGTCGTCGGTTGGCGACTTCATGTTCTTTCGTCTGATCCTCGATTATCTCCACAAGGAGATTGCGGATTTCGGTATCGCATTGCTCGGGAGAATGATGAAGTGGGTTGGGGCCATCGCGCTGACGCTCATGACGCTTTGGGTTCTGATCCAAGGCTTCCGGATAGCGACGGGTCGCAGCCGGGACTCGATGATGATCCTTGTCACCAATATGGCGAGGGCAGCGTTGATTGTGTCGGTAGCTACTACCATGGCCATGTTCGGTCGCGACCTTCATACGTTCCTGAATAAGGATGTGAAGAACGAGATTACTCAGGTCATTACAGGCAAGAAGGACTCTCCGGAGGATCTCATCGATGAGAATCTTGGCTATATGCAGCTTGCCTTGGCTTCAGTGGACACGTTGGATGTGGTCGGGGATGTGACCTTGGACAACGCCAAGACGCGGGCCATGTGGTTCATCGGCATGGGAACCGGCGGACCTGCAGTGACAGCGGGCTCCATGTTGCTTCTCTACGAGGTTGCATTGGCCCTGTTCATTGGCCTTGGGCCATTGTTCATTCTTTGTCTGTTATTTGATCAGACCAAGCAACTTTTCCAGAAGTGGCTGATGTATGGCATAGGCACGATGTTTTCGATGGCGGTGTTGGCTGCTATGACCGCGATCGCGATGAAGATGGTTGCAAAAGTTGCGCTTGCCTTCTGGGGTTCGACACTGCTCGGCAGCCTGATGGGTGAGAACTTCACCGAAGGCATGTCCAGCATGGCCTTGCAGCAGGGCGGTATGGGTTTGATTCTGACGACGCTGATTCTCACTTCGCCGCCGATGGCTGCGATGTTCTTCCAAGGCACCTTGGGTAGCTTCATGGCCTATTCGCAGATTGGCGGTTCGCCAGCAGCGCAGCCAGGTCCGCAAGGGCAGCCGCCTGGAAGCTATGCCTCGGGACAGGGCATGAGTGGCGGATCGCCAGTCAACTCCGGGTCACAAGGTGTGACCCAGGCTGTTCAACATCAGAGTAGTCGTACGATAGTGGAAGGAGGGAGTGCGGCCCCAGTTGGTGATGGAATGACCTCGGGAAAATACGGGAACGCACCTTCGAAATGATTCCGACGAGACTAGGCACACTTTAATTTTGAGGCTCTGCATGCGTAATTGGACACTCCTTCTGGGGCTAATTGTCTTCCCCGCAGCAGCATTCGCTGAGGGGAACTGCCCGCCTGGCTTCTACCCGATTGGAGGACAGGGTGTTCAAGGTTGTGCACCGATTCCTGGGGCTGCGGCGTCAGTCCCTCCCTCACAAGCCCCAAGGCAGGCTCCAAAAGGTGAGTGGGAGAAGCGATGGGGAGCTATAGCCGAGGGCGCGGTTTCCTCACAGGGAGGGAGCAAGCCAACGGGCACAGCGGTTTCCCAGAGAACCGAGAGTCTGGCTCAGTCTGTCGCGTTGGACGCGTGCAGGAAAGCTGGAGGTGGCAGTTGTCGAATTACTATCTCGTACTATAACCAATGCGTCGCGATGGCTGATCCGGTCGGGGCGCTGAATCCTGGAGCGATCACTGTTTCGTGGCGTGCAGAAACAGTAGATTTGGCCAAACGCAATGCGCTGCGTGAATGTCGCGGGGATCGCAATCAAGCTTGCGAAGTTGTGTACTCAGCCTGCAGCTTGCCGGAATTTCGTGCCTATTGATGCTTCGTAGCAGTCAGAGGTCATTTCGTCTTGTCTAGCAGGGCGCGCTTGAGTCCGATGATCCTTTATCGCTAGAGACCGCAGGACATATCTCGCGGCGGCTGAATTTCAGAGCGTACTTCTGCTATACGGCACGAGAGCATTCTCCGATCTGCAATCTCTGCAGGACACCTACGTTGACCCGTTTTGCTGAGTGGGCATTCATTCACGTTAGCCGCGCTTTTTCTGTGATCAAGTGCGCTTTTCATCCCGAGCCCCCTTCGACGAGCCCCGCCTCCTCGAAGTAAGCTGCGTGCGCGTCAAAA
Organism: Stenotrophomonas sp. BR163; assembly: GCF_047520985.2. Taxonomy (NCBI): domain Bacteria; kingdom Pseudomonadati; phylum Pseudomonadota; class Gammaproteobacteria; order Lysobacterales; family Lysobacteraceae; genus Stenotrophomonas; species Stenotrophomonas sp. BR163. The sequence continues at coordinate 18,799 of NZ_JAXBRE020000001.1, read as the reverse complement.
TCCCGGCGCGCCGGTGCCATCGAACGCAGGAGCTTTTCCGTCCATGAGGACTGTGTCCCCCCGCGGTGCGGGTGACGCTTGCCACCATCGCGGTTGCCGTGGGCTCGGGGCTATCATCCGCCATGGCGGCCGCAGGGCACGTGCGAGGCATCGCCCCGTTTCCGGCCTCCGCTCGGGAACTGGCAAGACGGGATTGAAGGAGTTGCAGGGGATGGAGAAGGGGAGTGGCGTACACATGGACAATGCCTTGGCGTTCGTTCCGTCCGGCGCGAACCTGCTGGAAGCCGTGCGCGGTGATCTGACGGGCAATGGTTTCCAGGACCAGCTGCTGGTGATCGACCAACCTCCTCCGGAGGGCTTGCTGCCTGGCGAGCACGGTCCCAACCGGGTGCTGTTGCTGCTGCTGGGCGACGCCACGGGCCGATGGCAGTTGGCGGCGCGCAACGACAAGCTGGTGCCGTGTTCCACCCGGGGAGGCATTGCCGGCGATCCCTTCGCGTACGTGACCATCGAGGATGGTGCGTTCAGTGTGATCACCAACGGCGGCAGTCGCGAACGCTGGAGCAGCGTCTACACGTTCCGGTATGCACCTGCCGAGCAGGCGTGCTGGGTGCATGGCGTGCAGCGCAGGGTGGTCGACAGCGAGACCGAAGCCACCCATACGCGTGACTTCTCGGCCGCCGAACTTGGCCGGGTGCGGTTCGAGGATTTCGATCCGTCCGTCGTCGCCGACGTCAGCTTGCCCTGAGTGCCATGCCGGTGAGGAGGCGGGAGTACCCAACGATGATCGAGCAGGAGTTTCACAGTGTCGCAGGATAGAGAGTCGCAGCTGTTGCGGCAGGCCACGGAGGCCGGCATGACCTCGTCCCGGGAACTGGCCAACTTCATGGCGCAGGCCGGGCACGAGTCCCGTGGCCTGAGCCGGCTCAATGAAAGTTTCAACTTCACCCGGGGTATCTCGCAGATCCCGGTGGAAGCAGCGTGGCGCAATGGCAATGGTGCGCTTGAGAGCGCGCGCCAGGAGGCGCTGCGTGGGCGGCCGGAGAACCTGGCCGAACTGATGTATGGCGGGCGTATGGGCAATGACGCGCCTGGCGATGCGCTGAAGTATCACGGCCGTGGCTATCTGCCTCTGGTCGGCAAGGAGAATTACGAGCGTGCCGGCAAGGCGCTGGATCTGGACCTGGTGAATCACCCGGAACTGGCCGCGCAGCCCGAGCACGCAGGCCGCATTGCCGTGTGGCAGTGGCAGACGCGGGTGCCGGAAGCGGCGCGCGAGGACGTGCGCGAAGCGACGCGCGCGATCAATGGTGGCCTGAACGGCATCGAGGCCCGCCAGCAGCGATTCGAGGTGTGGCAGCAGAAGCTGACGCCTGATGTGATGGCACGGCTGGAGCGGGGCGAAGTCGGGGCGCCGGCCCAGCAGGCCACCGTGCGCGACATGTCGCAGCCTGGCGCGCCGGGGCATGCCCTGTTCCAGGGCGCCCGCCACCATCTGCAGCAGATGGGACCGCAAAGCGGTCTGCGCAGCGTGCAGGAACTGGACAATGCTGCCGGCGCACTGGCACTGAGCGCGCAGAAGGCGGGGATGTCGCGCATCGATCATCTCCTGGCTGGCAACGACGGCCGCACGTTGTTTGCCGTGCAGGGCGCGCTGGGTGACCCGGCCATGCTGCGCGCTTCGGTCGAGCGCGAACAGGCGGCGCAGCAGCCGCTGGCGCAGAGCAGCCAGCAGTTGGCCGCCAGTGTCGCCCAGCAGGACCCCGCGGCCGCGATCGCCCGCGAGCAGGAGCAGCGCTCTCGATCCCTGTAGCACCTGATGCCGGCGGGCAGAGTGCCCGCAGGCGCTTTACGTACGACGCGTGGCGCCCTGTGGCGCCGACATGGAAACCCACTCGTAAGGAAACAACATGCGAATCGTTCCCCCGAATGCCCGGCACGCCGCTGCCCGCTGCAATGCATCCGTGCGCGGCCTGCCGCCGGTCTGGCTGTTGTCACTTGGACTTGTCGCGGGGGCAGCACAGGCTCAGGAGGCAGCGGGACCTGTGGTGGAGACGGCCCCCGCTGCCCAGGCTACCGTTGAGGCGCCTGCGGAGGCGGCGCCCGTTGCAGCGCCCGTGGCGGCCGACGCCGTTGTCGCGGCGCCGACGCCCGAGGTGTCGGCTGCCGTGATACCCCCTGCGGCACCCGTGGTGGACGCGCAGCCGGTGCTGACTGCGGATCCGGCGCCGGCGCCCGTTGCGCCCGCAGCGGCGGCCCCTGTGGCTGCACCGCCCGCCTCCGTCGAGCCAACCGTTCCCGCGGTAGCCCCCGCTCCGCCCGCATTGGCGATCGTGCCGTTGCCGCCCGAGCAGGCGACCGAGCGGGCGCTCGGTGCCCGCTGCCCGGTGGATCTGGCCGGGCGGCTGGCGACCCAGGGCGACATGCTGATTGGCGCCTGCCAGGGCACCATGCCGGCGCATCTGGCCGCGTTGCTGGTCGCGCTGCCCGCGCAGGACATCCACCTGCCGCGCAGCTGGCGCGAGCGTGAGGTGCGGCAGAAGGCCTGGTTCAAGGCTGTGCCGGGCTATGGCCAGCGCCCGGACTTCATCGTGCGGATGGGCGACATCTGGGTGCGTTCGCTGGAAGGGCGCGACGCCGACAGCACGTTCTATCTGGTGTCGGCGCCGTTCACCTGCAGCGACCAGGTCGCCAACCGTGATGAGTACGGCGCGGAGCCGGTCCGCGTGCCCGCAGGTGATTGCCGCGAGGCTTATGTGGCCCAGCGTGTGTACCAGGTCCGCGGGGATGCGGCGCCGCGGGATGTGACCGCTGATGCCATGCCGATCATGCCGCAGCAGACGGAAGCGGATCGTGCGCGGCAGCTGTCGCGTGAGGGACGGATCAGCCTGGACCACAGCAAACTGCAGTATGGCCCGGCGATGCGCTGGTTCGTGCAATACCCGGAGTCGGCGCAGAAGGGTGGTCCGCGCGCCTACAGCGACTGGAACCGTGAGCACATCGCGTTCGTGGTCTGGACCGGTGATCGCTTCGAGCTGCGCGAGAAGGTCGCGCGCGCGCAGTGGCCCTGTGACCCGGTGGCACCCGGCGATCGCGCCTGTGGCGGATTCCCGGATTCCGGGCCCGATCTGTTCGTGACGGCCGCAGCATCCGTGCCAATGACAGCGTCCAGCCCCTGAGCCGGAGTCTCGAAGTGATGCGGGAGCCGGGCTGACCGGCTCCCGCGCTGCATCAGGCCTGCAGGCTGCGGGTCTGGTTCCGCTGCTGTTCCAGCTGCTGGTCGCCCTCCAGCGCAACGCGCTGGTCGGCGGCCTGCTGGTCGATGCGCTGGCTGCTCTGTTCCAGCGGGGTGTTCATCGCCACTGCCGTATCCACCGACACACGAAGGTGGGCGGGGTCACCGCCCTGGCCCTGCACGGCGAAGCTGCGCGAGGCATCGGCATTCATGACCACTTCGTCGATGCGCTTGCCGCCTGCTGCGTGCATTTCGGCGGCCAGGCTGCCTGCCAGTTGCGTGCTCATCACGTCTGGTACCCGGCCGACGCGGACATCCTGCGCGTGCACGCCACGGATCGCGTCGTTGAACAGTGGGTTGCCCACATGGTTGGCATCGTCCATTCGCAGCATGCTGGTGTGATGGCCGTTCTTCTCCGCTTCGCGGCGTGCCGGCTCACCGGGCTGCAGCGGGCCGCGGATGTGGTCGTACAGGTCGACGGCGCCGCCCGGGATGCCGCGTGCCGCGCGGGTGACACCACGGCGCAGTGATTCAACGTCGTCGCGGTACTCCTCGATCATCCTGGCGTTGTCTTTTGCCAGCTTCTGCGTTTCCGGGTGCTGCAGCACCGAGCCGTCACCGAGGAAGTTGCCCAGCTTGTGCGCGCCGAACGAGCTGCCTGCGGCGATGATCGGCCGGTCGGGGATAAGGGCGCGCAACGAGTGATTGCTGAAACCGTTCGCGGCGAGCGTGCTGATTTCATTCGGCCTGGCGTAGATGCGCACCTGGCCGAAGTGCGGCGACGCTGCGCTGACCGGATCGGAGGCCATGACATGGTTGATCATGGTGTTGCCGCCTTCCGGGATGCGGTAGCTGAGGCTGACCGCGCCATAGGCGTTGAAGGTTTCGCCCTTGACGTTGAAATGGTGCGAGGTGATCTGCGCCAGCGCGCCGCCGAGGGAGTGACCGGTGACGGTGACCTCCGGCGGACGTTGGCCGAGATCCTGCCCCTCCTTCTTGGCGTAAGCGAGGGCGCGTTGGGTCAGCGCGATTGCGTCTGGCGCCTGCACATTGGTACGGGCGACGACCATGCCACCATCGGTCAGAATCGCATCGCGTGCGATTTGTTCGGTTCCGCGATGTGCGACGACAATTTCATTGGTGTCGACTCGCTGGTAGATCGTTCCCTGATAACCGTTCAGCCGATTATCAACGTGCTCTAGGATCTTGTACTTGTGCCCGTTGATTGGAACGATTTCTTCTTGGCCCGGTGCTCGACGACCGACCGCGTAATCCTTGTATGCATCTTCGGATAGCGCAGCGTAGTCTTGGCTGTTGAGGCTCATTGGCGGACCTCGCTGGCTTCAAGCGAAGCGGAGAACAGCGCATTCCGCAGTTCAGGGCGAAACTTTGTCGGATCCTTTTGGCCACTTGCACCGTAGTCCGGAATCTCGCTGACTCGGGGATAGTCGGCACGCGGATAGTGGCGGGTCTCGACGTGGCCTTCGATAAGGGCCGAGGCTTCAATAAATGACAGGAAGCGCGTCTCGCCTTCAGCGCCCGTCGCCTTCAACATCGCCCCAGCGCCAGTGAACTCCCAATGGCACACGCCGCGGCCGTAGTAGTCCTCGTCCAGCATGCGGTCCACATACAGCGTGCCGCGGTACTCGCCATCAGCGACCTTGCGCAGTTCCACCGGCTCCTGGCTGGTGATGCGCGCGGCCGTGCCGGTGGCCGGCTCGATGTGGCCGCACTGGTCTTCGTTGGTGACGTCGTACTGGGCCACGCCTTCAACCACAGCGAAATCACCCGGGGCGTCCTTCAGGCGCAGCACCAGTTCATAGGCCTTGCGCGGGCTGGGGTTGAGCTTTGCGAGCCCGCGCCCACCCTGGGCGACATCGGCTTCAGCAGCGGCACGTTCCTGGTTCATGGCGGTCTCCGGATGGCAGGCGGTCAACAGAAGCAGAGCAAGGCACGGAATCATCTTGTGGCGCAATGTCGGCCTCCTTGGGGATACGGGTGAATGAGGCACTGGCAGCTCATGGCGTGAGCTTCTGCACAGTAGTGGTGGTTGAGAACAGCGCGTCGCGCAGATCTTCGCTGTACCCCGACGGAGCTTCCTCGCCACTGGCACCAAAATTGGCGACAGTGTCGGCGCGCGGATAGACAAGGTTCGGGTAATAAAGCGTCAGAGGCGAGTCGTTCTCCATGCGCTTCTTGTCGACGAACGTCAGGAATCGCGTATCCGCCTTGCTGGTCGTGGCGCGCAACATCGCACCGACGCCCGTCAGCGTCCAAACGCAGGCGCCGCGCCCGTAGTAGTCCTCATCCAGCATGCGGTCCAGGTAGAACGTACCGCGGTACTCGTTCTCGCTGACCTTGTGCAGGGTGACGGGCTCTTGGCTGGTGATGCGGCCCGCAGTGCCTGTTGCAGGCAGTATCCGCCCGCAGTCTTCGTAGTTGCTGACGTCGTACTGGGCCACGCCCTCCACGATCGCGAACGGGCCCGGCGCGTCCTTCAGTGTCAGCACCAGTTCGTAGGCCTGCTTCGGCGCCGGGTTGAGTTTGGCCAGGCCGCGTCCACCCGCGGCGACGTCGCGCTCGGCATCGGCGTAGGGCGAACATGCCGCCAGCGGGACGAGGGCGAGCAATGCCAGGAGCGGCCGCCCCCTGGGTTCGGGGCGAGCTACACCCATGGCGCGAGCCTGCATCGTGCGTCCATGTCCATCTATCCTTCCTGGGTGGCAGGTATCTCGATTATGGAACGTGCCGGGAGCGCTGTGCCACCCTTGGAGACGGATTTTTGACGCCCCGGGGAAGCATTGCCCGGGCGGATCGCTTGCCGCAAAAGGCTCGCGATCGTCACGTTGGCATTGCTGCCGGAGACATGTCTGCGGCTGAATCCGTGACCGAAATCAATCATTCACATGTCCATCACTTTATAGAAGGCTTTCCTTGAACTGCATGATCCGCCCTGAAAACCGCGAAGACCGTGCTGTCATCCACGCACTCACCGAGGCAGCCTTCCGCGAAGCCCCGCACAGCAGCCATACCGAGCAGTTCATTGTGGATGCACTGCGTTCGCGTGGAGAGCTGAGTCTCTCGCTGGTCGCCGAGAGGGACGGGCAGGTCGTCGGGCATGTTGCCTTGTCGCCGGTGACGATCAGCGATGGCAGTACGGGCTGGTTTGGCCTGGGACCAATCTCGGTGCTGCCCGGATGGCAGGGGCAGGGTGTCGGCGCGGCGCTGATGCATGCGGCGCTTGATGCACTGCGTGAGCAGGGGGCGCAGGGCTGCGTATTGCTGGGAGAACCCGCGTATTACGGTCGATTCGGATTCTGCGCCGAGCCCGGCCTGGTGCTGCCGGGTGTGCCGCCAGAGTACTTCCAGGCGCTGCACCTGAGGCCGTCGATGGCGCAGGGAGAGGTGCAGTACTCACCGGCATTCGAAACCACGGCCTGATGATCGGGGGCGGGCCTCGAACATCCGTCGAATGTCAGCCGTTGTGCCGGAGATGGATCAGCGGATACGGGCGGCCCTGCGAATCCAGCGGTGAACGTCCGGTTTCAACGAAGCCCATGCGCAGGTAGAAGCCAACGGCCTGTGCGTTCTGCTCATTGACGTCGGTACTCAGCTGCGGATGCTGGGCCAGCGCGTGCTGCAGCAGTTGCCGGCCGATACCAGTGCCGCGCACGTCCGGATCGATGAACAGCGCTTCCATGTGCGTGCCGTCGATCAGCATGAAGCCCAGTGGCCGATCCTGTGCATCGACCGCAACGGTCATCGGTGCCTGCGGCAGGAAGCTGGCGACTTCGGCATCGATGGCCTGGCGGTCTTCGGCGCTGAGAAAGTCATGGGTGGCATCGACGGCGCGGCGCCAGACATCGATGAGGGCGGCGCCGTCGTCGGCACGCGAGGGGCGAAGGGTGGTCATGGGTTCACCAAGGTGCTTGCGGAAAGGCGCAGTATGAGGCCTGCAGACTGGCTTCAGCGCACTCGCTGCTTGAACCGCCGGTCGCGCGCAATGGCACCGCCGATACCCGCGCCGCCTGTACGGCTGCAGGCGTACAATGCGGCCCCGGCGGCCATCCTGGCCCTGCAGACACGCGAGAACCGCCATGACCGATGCCCTGGGTGTACCGGTGCACGACGCCGATGAACACTGGATGCGCCATGCGCTGGCGTTGGCCGAGCGTGCGCAGCGCGAGTTCAACGAGATTCCGGTCGGTGCGGTACTGGTGGGCGCCGATGGCCAGCTGCTGGGTGAGGGCTGGAACCTCAACATCGCCTCGCACGATCCCAGTGCGCATGCCGAGATCGTGGCCATGCGCGCCGGCGGCACGCGGCTGGCCAATCATCGGCTGCTCGGCAGCACCCTGTACGTGACCCTCGAACCCTGCGCGATGTGCGCGATGGCGATCGTGCATGCACGCGTTGCCCGCCTGGTCTACGGCGCCAGCGACCCCAAGACCGGCGCCTGCGGCAGCGTGTTCGACCTGCTGGGTGATGCCCGGCACAATCACCGGGTGGAGATCCACGGTGGGGTGCTGGCCAAGGAGGCCAGCATGCGCCTGACCAATTATTTCCGCGCCAAGCGCGGCAAGCCGCCGTTGCTGCTGGAAGACCATGCGGGCGAGGGCTGAGGGGCGAACGGGTATGATGGGCGCCTCTTTCCTTTACCGGTAGGCCGCGCGCCTGCCCAGCAACGAGGCGACACAATGGCGGACACCGGCGCGGCCAACGAGCGACTGATCTGGATCGACCTGGAGATGACCGGGTTGGATACCGACAACGATTCGATCATCGAGATCGCTACGGTGGTCACCGATGCCCAGCTCAATGTGCTGGCTGAAGGCCCCGAGTTTGCCATCCACCATCCGCTGGAAACGCTGGAGGCGATGGATGAGTGGAACCGCAACCAGCACCGTCGTTCGGGCCTGTGGCAGCGTGTGGTGGACAGCACCACCACCTTGGGCCAGGCCGAAGCGCAGACGGTGAACTTCCTGGCGCAGTGGATTCCGGCCGGCCTTTCGCCGATGTGCGGCAACTCGATCTGCCAGGATCGCCGCTTCCTGCACCGCCAGATGCCGAGGCTGGAGAAGTACTTCCACTACCGCAACCTGGACGTGTCCACGGTGAAGGAACTGGCCAAGCGCTGGGCGCCGAGCGTGGCCGCCGGCGTCGGCAAGAACAGCAACCATACCGCGCTGAGCGATGTACACGATTCAATCGCCGAGCTGCGTCACTACCGCCAGTTCATGGGTGCGCTGTCGGGCCTGCCGGCTGCCTGAACGACGCCGTCGGGCATGGCCCGGCGCTACCGGGTGACACACCAACGGGTAGTGCCGGCCGCTGGCCGGCAAGGCGCCGGATCCGCGCCTTCTGTCGTGACCCACGACGAACCGTTCAACTTCCGGGCGCTAACATCGGCGCCATGAACGAGCCCATCCTGCTTCCCCGCGACATCGCCCATGACGCCCGCGACTGGTCCGACCTGCAGCGCGCGGTGGCGCTGCTGGAAGCGCCGACCCTGACCGCGCGCATGGCGAACCTGGTCGGTACGCCGCTGGAGTTCGCGGTGAAGGCGCTGCCCAGTTCGGTCTCCAACCGCATCCACGGTGCGGTGCAGGCGGCACTGTCCAAGTCGGCGCAGGCAGCCCTGTGGAGCATGGACAACTCGCCCGGCAAGGGAGCGTCGACCCGCTGGCACAAATTGGCGGCAGCCACCTCCGGTGCGGTCGGCGGCGCCTTCGGCTTTGCCGCCTTGCTCATCGAGTTGCCGGTGTCGACCACGATCATGATGCGTGCGGTGGCCGACGTCGCCCGCAGCGAGGGGTTTGACCTGTCCGAGTTCAGCACCCGCCAGGCGTGCCTGGAGGTGTTCGCGCTGGGCGGCAACTCGCCGCGTGATGACGCCAGCGAGACAGGCTATTACCTGGCCCGCGGCTTCACCACCGATGTGATGCGCCACCTGTCGGCCGAGCTGGCCGGGCGGGTGGTGACCGGCCGCGACCTGACCCTGGGCGTGGCGCCGAAGGAAGCCGGCAAGCTGCTGGCGAAGATGGTGGAGAAGGTGGCGGCGCGCTTTGGCGTGGTCGTTACCGAGAAGTTCGCCGCGCAGGCGGTGCCGATCGTTGGTGCCGCCGCGGGTGCAACGCTGAACACCATGTTCACCGACTACTACCAGGACATGGCGCGTGGTCACTTCATCGTGCGCCGGCTGGAGTTGAAGTACGGGGAAGATGTGGTGCGCACCTGCTATGACTGCGTGGCACACGGTGCGGTAAAGATCGAGCCAAGGGTGGAGTAGATCCACGCCATGCGTGGATGAGCCCTCGTACGGGGTGATCCTTGCCTTCGGGGAACAATTGTTTTGCCAGTGCATGCCTGTTGCCTTGCAGCTGGCATCCCCATCCTTTGCGGCAGTCCCCCCGCAAGAGATCGCCGCCATGTTGTTCACTCCCCACCGCTTGGGCGCCTTGACCCTGCCCAACCGCATCGTGATGCCGCCGATGACCCGCTCGCGTGCCGCCGACGGCAACGTCGCCACCGCGGACATGGCCGCCTACTACGCCCAACGCGCCAGTGCCGGCCTGATCGTCAGCGAGGGCACCCAGATCAGCCCGCAGGGCCAGGGCTATGCCTGGACCCCGGGCATCCACAGCGCCGAGCAGGTGCAGGGCTGGCGGCAGGTGACCGATGCCGTGCACGCTGCCGGTGGTCGCATCTACGCCCAGCTGTGGCATGTCGGCCGGGTCTCGCACGTGGCGCTGCAGCCGGGTGGCGCCGCGCCGGTGTCGTCGTCGGCGTTGTTGGCGGAAGGCGTGAAGGTGTTCGTCGACCCGACCGGGGCAGGTCCCGAAGCCGGGGTGGGCGAAATGATCCAGCATTCGATGCCGCGCGCGCTGCGCGAAGACGAGATTCCGGGCATCGTCGCCGACTACGCCCAGGCGGCACGCAACGCGCTGGACGCAGGCTTCGACGGCGTCGAACTGCACGGGGCCAATGGCTACCTGATCAACCAGTTTATCGACTCGCAGGCCAACCAGCGCACCGACGGCTATGGCGGCGCGTTGCAGAACCGGCTGCGTTTCCTGCGCGAGGTCGTGCAGGCGGTGACGGCCGTAGCCGGTGGTGACCGCGTCGGTGTCCGTCTGGCGCCGCTGACGACGTTGCAGGGCGCGGTGGACGATACGCCACAGGCGACCTATCTGGCCGCGGCGCACCTGCTGGGTGAGCTGGGCGTGGGCTACCTGCACATCGCCGAAGCCGACTGGGACGATGCACCGCTGATGCCGGTGGCGTTCAAGCAGGCGCTGCGCATGGTCTACCCGGGTACGCTGATCTATGCCGGCAAGTACACCGCCGAGCGTGCCGAGCAGGCACTGGCCGAAGGCTGGGCTGACCTGATTGGCTTCGGCCGGCCGTTCATCGCCAACCCGGATCTGCCTGAGCGCCTGCGACTGGGGGCGGAATTGAACCCGCCGGATCGGGCGACGTTCTTTGGCGGTGGTGCAGAGGGTTTCACTGATTACCCGGCGCTGGAAGAGGTTGCCGAGGCCTGAATGCGCCAGTGCCGACCAACGGTCGGCACCTACCCAGCGGGCGAGGGGTAGTGCCGGCCGCTGGCCGGCATTTCAATGTCGTATCGCCGATGGATGGGGGCCGACCGTTGGTCGGCACTACCGGCATGGATCAAGGCTTGTCGCGCACCAGCGCGTCCGCCTCGACCACACCGCCATCCTTCCCATGCAGGTACAGGTGCATGTCCTGCTGCGGATACGGGATGTTGATGCCGGCCCTGTCAAAGCCCAGCTTCAGCTGCTCCAGCAGCGTGACCTTGGTGCCGAACCAGTCGGCCGACTTCACGTAGCAGCGGATGCCGAGGTTGATCGCGTGCGCCCCCAACTCGTACACCACCACGTCCGGTGCCGGCGTCTGCAGCACGCGCGGGTCCGCCTTCATCAGCGCCAGCGCGGTGTCGCGTGCCAGCTGGATGTTGTCCTCGTAGCCGATGCCGATCACCAGTTCGACGCGGCGGGTCGGCTCGGCCGTCAGGTTGATGATCGGTGCGGCGGTGATCAGCGTGTTCGGAATGGTGGTGTGCTGGTTGTCGGCACCGGTGATGACGGTCTGGAAGATGCGCACTTCGCGCACCGTGCCGGTCTGCCCGGCCACGGTCACCACATCGCCGACGCGGAACGGCCGCAGTGTCACCAGCATCACGCCCGAGGCGATGTTGGACAGCGAATCCTTCAGGGCAAGGCCAACGGCCAGGCCGGCGGTGCCGAGCACGGCCAGCAGCGGCGTGATCTGCACGCCCAGCGTGCCGATGGACAGCACCACCACGATCACCAGCGATGCGGCGTACACCACGTTGCGCAGGAAGCTGCCCAGCATCGGGTCCACGCCCATGCGCGCTGTGGCGCGCGGCATCGCGTTGGACAGGCGACGCGCCACCCACAGGCCCACCAGCAGCACCACGATGGCGGCCAGTAACGGCACACCATAGGTTTCCAGCAGGCGCTCCCAGTTGAGCGAGTGGAACCAGGGCGTTGCGGCGGGGGCGGGGGTGGGAGGTGCGGCGGCGATCATGCGGAAGTCCTTTGCTGCGTAGCGATGTCTGCGTGGGGCCGGGCGTGCGTGGACGCCAGAAACAGCAAGCCCCGCAGAGGCGGGGCTTGCGTGCAGCAGTATGGGCGGACGTCGATGAAAGCGACGTCAGCCCATCACGGCATCAGCCGTTGGCTTTCAGCTTGGCCAGGCGCAACCAGGTATCGACCACGGTGTCCGGGTTCAGCGACACCGACTCGATGCCTTCCTGCATCAGCCATTCGGCCAGATCCGGGTGATCGGACGGGCCCTGGCCGCAGATGCCAACGTACTTGCCCTTGGCACGTGCTGCCTTGATCGCCATCGACAGCAGCTTCTTCACTGCCGGGTTCCGTTCGTCGAACAGGTGCGCGACGATCGACGAGTCGCGGTCCAGGCCCAGGCTCAGCTGGGTCAGGTCGTTGGAGCCGATCGAGAAGCCGTCGAAGATCTCCAGGAACTCATCGGCGAGCAGTGCGTTGGACGGCACTTCGCACATCATGATGATCTTCAGGCCGTTCTCGCCCTGCTTCAGGCCGTTCTGTTCCAGCACCTCGATGACCTTGCGGCCTTCTTCCAGGGTGCGTACGAACGGAATCATGACCCACAGGTTGTCCAGGCCCATTTGGTTGCGCACGCGCAGCACGGCCTTGCACTCCAGCGCGAAGGCGGCCGAGAAGCTCGGGTCGACGTAACGGCTGGCGCCGCGGAAGCCGATCATCGGATTCTCTTCGTGCGGCTCGTAGTTGCTGCCGCCGATCAGGTTGGCGTACTCGTTGGACTTGAAGTCCGACAGGCGCACGATCACCGGGTTCGGTGCAACCGAGGCGGTGAGGGTGGCGATGCCTTCGGCCAGGCGGTCGACGTAGAAGCTGACCGGATCACCGTAGCCGGCGATCTTCTCGTCGATCTTCTTCTTCGTTGCCGCGTCCTGGCGGTCGTATTCCAGCAGCGCGTTCGGATGGATGCCGATGTGGCTGGCGATGATCATTTCCAGGCGGGCCAGGCCGATGCCGGCGTTCGGCAGCTGGCCGAAGTCGAAGGCACGTTCCGGGTTGGCCACGTTCATCATGATCTTCAGCGGGGCCGGCGGCATGTTGCCCAGATCGGTCGTGGTGCGTTCGAAGCCGAGCTTGCCTTCGTAGATGAAGCCGGTATCGCCTTCAGCGCAGCTGACGGTGACCAGCTGGCCATCCTCGATGACCTGGGTGGCGTTGCCCGAACCGACCACGGCTGGCACGCCCAGCTCGCGCGCGATGATCGCGGCGTGGCAGGTGCGGCCACCGCGGTTGGTGACGATGGCCGAGGCGCGCTTCATCACCGGTTCCCAATCGGGATCGGTCATGTCGGCGATCAGCACGTCGCCCGGCTGCACGCGGTTCATGTCGTCCAGCGTCTTCACCACGCGGGCCACGCCCGAACCGATCTTGGCGCCGACGGCACGGCCCTCGGCCAGCACCTTGCCGCCCTTCTCCGTCAGCGCGAAGCGCTCGATCTGGGTGGCGTGGCTGCGCGACTTCACCGTTTCCGGGCGCGCCTGCACGATGAACAGCTTGCCGCTGACACCGTCCTTGGCCCACTCGATGTCCATCGGGCGGCCGTAGTGCTTTTCGATGACCAGCGCCTGCTTGGCCAGTTCCTGCACGTCCTCGTCGCTGATCGAGAAGGTGGTGCGCAGTTCGGCCGGAGTGTCTTCAATACGGACGCGCTCACCGGGGACATCCGAATACACCATGCGGATCGCCTTGCTGCCGAGCGAGCGGCGCAGGATCGCCGGCTTGCCGGCCTGCAGGGTGGGCTTGTAGACGTAGTATTCGTCCGGATTGACCGCGCCCTGCACGACCATCTCGCCCAGGCCGAACGAGGAGGTGACGAACACCACGTCGCGGAAGCCGGACTCGGTGTCCAGGGTGAACAGCACGCCGGAGGAGCCGACGCCCGAACGCACCATCAGCTGCACGCCGGCGGACAGGAACACGTCCTCATGCTTGAAACCGTGGTGCACGCGGTAGGCGATGGCGCGGTCGTTGTACAGCGAGGCGAACACTTCCTTGACCTTGTGCACGACGTCGTCGGCACCGGTCACGTTGAGGAAGGTTTCCTGCTGGCCGGCGAAGGACGCATCCGGCAGATCCTCGGCGGTGGCAGACGAACGCACGGCCACGGCAACGTCGCCGCCGCCATTCTCGGCGCTCAGCTTGGCGTAGGCGGTGCGGATGTCCTGGTCCAACTGCGGCTGCAGCGGGGCGTCGATTACCCAGCCGCGGATTTCCTTGCCGGCGGCGGTCAGCGCATTGACGTCCTCGACGTCCAGCGTGGCCAGCCTGTCGAAGATGCGCTTGGACAGGTCGTTGTGCGCGATGAAGTCCTTGAAGGCTTCAGCGGTGGTGGCATAACCGCCCGGCACCGAAACGCCCAGACCGGCCAGGTTGCCGATCATCTCGCCCAGGGACGAATTCTTGCCGCCTACGCGGGCCAGATCGGCCAGACGCAGTTCGTGCAACCACAGGATGTTCTCGTTCAAGCGCGATGCTCCGTTTGGCCATCGCCCGAGGCGGGCTGAGTGGCCGCGTCCGTAGGAAGAAGCCGATATGATGCCGGGCAGAGCACCGTCGGCACAAGCTTGTGCTGGCGGCCTTTTTAAGCTTCGTAGGGGGTAAAAGCGCGCATGTCGACCATCCGTCCGGTGTTCTACGTTTCCGATGGAACCGGTATCACCGCTGAAACCATTGGGCATAGCCTGCTGACCCAGTTCTCCGGGTTCAGCTTCATTACCGATCGGATGTCGTTTGTCGACGACCCTGAAAAAGCGCGTGAAGCCTGCGCCCGGATCCAGGCGGCGGGGGAGCGGTACCAGGTCCGGCCGATCGTGGTGAACTCCTGCGTGGACCAGAGCCTGAGCCTGATTCTGGCCGACAGCGGTGCCCTGATGTTGGATGTGTTCGCGCCGTTCATCGAGCCGCTGGAGCGCGAACTGGCCAGCCCGCGCCTGGCCCGGGTCGGACAGGCCCACGGCATGGTCGATTTCGACACGTACCACCGCCGCATCAACGCGATGAACTTCGCCCTGACCCATGACGACGGCATCGCGGTGAACTATGACGATGCCGACGTGATCCTGGTGGCGGTGTCGCGCGCCGGCAAGACGCCCACCTGCATCTACCTGGCTCTGCATTACGGGGTGCGCGCGGCCAACTACCCGTTGACCGACGAAGACCTGGAAAGCGACCGCCTGCCGCCGCGCCTGCGCAACTACCGGCGCAAGCTGTTCGGGTTGACCATCGATCCGGACCGCCTGCAGCAGATCCGCCAGGAGCGCCGTCCGAACTCGCGCTACGCGAACCTGGACACCTGCAAGCGCGAGGTGGCCGCGGCCGAGACCATGTTCCGCATGGAGCGGATCCCGACCCTGAGCACCACCCACACCTCGATCGAGGAGATTTCCAGCAAGGTGCTGGCCACATTGGGGCTGCAGCGCGAGCTGTATTGATCCTTTCCGGCGCGCCTGGCTGCGCCCGTAGAGCCGAGCCCACGCTCGGCTGGGCCACCGGGTTCTGGCCGAAGCGCAGCCGAGCGTGGTCTCGGCCCTGCAGGGGGATCGTCGTCGTCGGGTTGGCTGTGGCTTGAGGCGCCCCCACGTTGAAGCACCAACGTGTAGGATCGACCCATGGCCCGAGCCTTGCCCCGTACCGAACGCATTCCCCGCCTGAGCCGGCTGAGCTGGCTGATGGGCCTGTACGCGGAGAACTACCGCCATCTGGTGCGCCTGTTCGAACCGGCGGGACTGGCGGCGGGCAGCTACATTTCCTCGATCGGCGACGGCCTGGATATCCGCCTGGACGTGATCGAGTGCCACCGCTACACGGTGGAACTGCGGCTGACCTACGACCTGGCCGACCCGGTCACCGGCGAGCCGGATCCTTCGGCCTATGTTCGCCTGTACCGTGACGCGCGCCAGGCCGAGACCACCCATTGCTACGTCGGCCGCCGCTGGCAGGACACCATGGGCCTGTACCCGCCACCGGCGGAATTGATCAGCCATCGCATGCGGATGAACACCTTCCTCGGCAAGTGGCTGGAATACCTGGCCGAGCGCGGCCACGGCGTCGCAACGCTGCGCCGTGACCCCGATGGCGCCGGTGCACCTGCCGAGCGCCGCCTGTCGCTGGTGCGCTGATCGGCCATAATCCAGGGCTGACCTGCCGCTGGATACCGCCCCATGCCGTACACCCCGATCGTCGCCACGCTGGGCTATGTACTGTCGCCCGATCGTCGCCAGGTGCTGATGATCCATCGCAATACGCGCCCCGGTGACCATCACCTCGGCAAGTACAATGGCCTGGGTGGCAAGATCGAAGCGGACGAGGACGTGGCGGCCAGCATGCGCCGCGAGATTGCCGAGGAAGCCGGCATCGACTGCACCGGCATGCGCCTGCGCGGCACTCTCAGCTGGCCCGGTTTCGGCAGGCACGGCGAAGACTGGCTGGGCTTCGTGTTCGTCATCGACAGCTTCGAAGGTACCCCGCACGGCGGCAACCACGAAGGTACGCTGGAGTGGGTAGATCTGGACAAGCTGGACACGCTGCCGATGTGGGAAGGCGACCGCAACTTCCTGCCGCTGGTGTTCGACGCCGACCCGCGCCCGTTCCACGGCGTGATGCCGTACAAGGACGGGCGCATGGTCAGTTGGTCCTACAGCCGGCTGTGACCCGGCGAATCGGGGAGGTGCCAACCATTCCGGTGGGTGCCAACCCGGGTTGGCAGGCTCTTTCGGTCAATTAATACCCGGGCGATATTGACGACCATAAATTACCCGGGCAATATTTGCGCATCACCTCTGATGCCATTGCCATGCCTGCGTCCCGACTCCCTCCCTTCAGTTGTTTCGACGGCCATCGCCTCGTTGCCTGCGGCAGCCCGGAAGTGGCGGCACTGGCGCTCAAGCGGCTGCGCGCCGACAACGCTGCCGGCCCATTGCTGGTGTTCGACAACGCCACCGGTCGCACCCGCGATTTCGATACGCGCGGCAGTGACGAGGAACTGCTGGCGCGGGTAACCGAAGCGTTTTCCCCCTCTGGCGAGGCGGATGCCGAAATCACTGCCGAAGACGCTGCGACCCCGCGTGGCCGTGGCCGCCCCAAGCTGGGCGTGGTCGCCCGTGAAGTGACCTTGCTGCCGCGCCATTGGGCCTGGCTGGCCGAGCAGCCGGGCGGCGCCTCGGTGGCATTGCGAAAACTGGTGGAGGCGGCCAGCCGCGCCGGTGCGGACAAGGACCGCCGGCGTCGCGATGCCGAGCGCGCCTATCTCTTCCTGCAGACCATCGCCGGTGACCTGCCGGGCTTCGAGGAGGCCATCCGCGTGCTGTTCGCGCACGACCGTACGGGCCTTGAAGCGGTGCTGCATTCCTGGCCCAGGGATGTGCGCGACCACGCCCTGCGTCTGGCGTTCGACAGCGCTGACGGCTGAACCATCGCGCCGTCGTTGAGCGGCGGCGCCACCTGATCGCGGGCTGCGGCCCGGTCCCCTGTGCTTGCTTTGCTGGTGGAAACGCCGGGCAGGGCAGCGCCTTGCCCAGAGAACCCCATGAACTCCCCTGTACATCCCACGCCCCTGGTCGCGCCGCCTCTGTGGCGCACCTACCTGGCCCTGCTGCTGCCGATGCTGCTGACCAATGCGCTGCAGCTGGCCGCAGGCACGCTGGACAACATCTACCTCGGCCATCTGCTCGGTACCCAGGCGGTGGCCGTGGCCGCTGCGTTCTTCCCGGTCTTCTTCCTGCTGCTGGCCCTGGTGATGGGCCTGGCGACCGGCGCGATGGTGCTGATCGGGCACGCCTGGGGCGCGGGTCGGCCGCAGCAGGTGCGCGCGGTGGCTGGCAGTGCGGTGGCGCTGATCCTTGTGCTGTCGGTGCTGGTGATGGCTCTGGGGAGCGGTTTCGCACCACAGCTTCTGATGTCACTGGGTACACCGGCACCGATCCTCGGTGAGTCCATCGTCTACGCGCGCGTGCTGCTGCTGGCGGCGCCGGCGTTCTTCCTGCTGTGGCTGGCCACTGCCGTGAGCCGCGCAGTAGGCGATGCGAAGACGCCGCTGCATGCGCTGCTGCTGGCCACGGCGGTGGGCCTGCTGTGCACGCCGCTGCTGATTCTGGGCTGGGCCGGCCTGCCGCGGCTGGGATCGGCCAGTGCGGCGGTGTCGGCGGCGTTTGCCTCGCTGTTGGCCCTGGGCTGGCTGTTGTTGCGTTGGCATCGGGCAGGACATCCCTTGGCACCGGGCCCTGAGTTGTTGCATGCCATTCGTTTCGATGGCGCGATCATCCGATCGATGCTCCGCATCGGCATACCCTCCTCGCTGCAGATGCTCAGCCTGGCCGTCGCCGAAATCGTGTTGCTGGGCTGGATCAACCGTTACGGCTACACCGCTACGGCCGCCTACGGTGCGGTCAACCAGCTGATGAACTGGGTGCAGTTGCCGGCAATGTCGTTGGGGATCACCGCCACCATCCTCGCGGCGCATGCGATGGGCGCCGGGCGTACAGCACGGCTGCCGGCCATCGCCCGGACGGGTGTGCTGGTGGCGCTGGCGACGCTGAGCGTGGTGGTGGTGCTGGTTGTGGCGCTGGCGCGCGGGCTGACCGGGCTGATCCTGGCGGCAGCCGACGTGCGCGAGCTGGCTGCGTTGCAGCTGCGCACTGTGGTGTGGGGCGTGCTGGCGATGGGAATCAGCGCGGTGCTTGTCGGGGTGATGCGCGGCAGCGGCACGGTATGGTTGCCAGCGTTGCTGGGTATGGCAGCGGTGCTGCTGGTGGAACTGCCGCTGGCGATATGGATGCAGGCGCAGCACGGGCTGGCCGGCGTGTGGTGGGCGTGGCCGCTGGGGTTGCTGGCCATGCTGGTGATGCAGGTGTTGTGCTTCGCGCGTTGGCGGCGGGTGCAGGCTGGGTAGTGCCGGCCGCTGGCCGGCTGCCCCTGCCATTCCGGAGTGCCGGCCAGC